>NZ_JADMJK010000256.1 GCF_018780625.1 Polaromonas sp.
TACCGGCTGGTGGCGATCTACGGCATGTCGGACATGATGGCCAACCACATCTCGGCCCGCGTGCCCGATGAAGACGGCGCTTTCCTGATCAATGCCTACGGCATGATGTACGAGGAGATCACGGCGTCGAGCCTGATCAAGATCGACCATGCCGGCCGCATCCTGGCCCAGCCGGATTTTGGTGACCTCAACTACGGCGTCAACAAGGCCGGCTATGTCATTCACAGCGCGGTGCATGAAGCCCGGCCCGAAGTGGCCTGCGTGATTCACACCCACAGCTGGGCCTCGATGGCGGTCTCAAGCCTGGAATGCGGCCTGCTGCCCATCACCCAGACGGCGATGCGCTTTCTCAAGATTGGCTACCACGACTACCAAGGCGTGGTGCTTAACCTGGACGAACAGGTCTCGCTGGTGCGCGATCTGGGCCAGGGCGAGGCGCTGATTTTGCGCAACCATGGGGTGCTGACGGTGGGGCGCAGCATTGGTGAAGCTTTCAACTGGATGCACCGGGTCGAACTGGCCTGCCATTCCCAACTGGCCGCCATGGCCTGCAACACGCCGCTGGTCAAGGTGGCGCCCGAAGTGCTGGAAGAGACCTGGAAAAACTACCAACCCGGCACCCGCCGGCCTTACGGGCTGATGGAGTGGCCGGCCCTGCTGCGCAAGCTGGACCGCAGCGACCCGAGCTACAAGACCTGACAGCCGCCATACCGGCGACCCGTGCAGCAACGATAAAAAACAACAGGAGACAAGCATGAAAACAAGCCTATTTCACTTCAACAGGCCTCTCAACAGCCGATTGCACCGCCTCTGGGCACAGACCCGGCGCCATGGCGCGCGCTGCGTCGCCGGCCTCTTGCTGGGGGCGGTTGGCGTCGCCAGTGCGCAGGCGCCGGCCTATCCGGCCAGGCCGGTGCGGGTGGTGGTCGCTTTCACGCCTGGCGGCACGACCGACATCCTGACCCGGCTGGTGTCGCAGCAGTTGTCCGAGCGCTTCAAGCAGCAGTTCGTGGTCGACAACAAGCCCGGGGCCGGCGGCAACATCGGCACCGAGATGGTGGTGCGCTCGGCGCCCGATGGCTACACGCTGATTGTCAATTCGGTGGGGCCGATCGCGGTCAACCCCACGCTGTATAAAAATCTGCCTTACAACCCCCTGAGCGATCTGGTGCCGGTGGTGCAGATCGCCGAGGTGCCCAACGTGCTGGTCGTGCATCCGTCGATCAGTGCCAAGACCGTCGACGAGCTGATTGCTTACGCCAAAGCCAATCCGGGCAAGCTCAACTATGGCTCGACCGGGATTGGCACCTCGTCGCATCTTTCCAGCTACATGCTGGGCCAGCGTGCTGGTTTTGAGGCCACGCATGTTCCCTACAAAGGCGCTGATGCCCTGCGTGACCTGCTGGCCGGGCGCATCCAGTTCATGTTCGCGACCATTCCGTCCGTGATGGCACATATCCAGGCCGGCAAGCTGCGGCCGATTGCGGTCAGCAGCGCCAAGCGCTCGCGCTCCATGCCCGATGTGCCCACCATTTCCGAGCGCGGTTTTCCGGGTTTTGAGGCCGGCTCCTGGTTTGGCTTTTTTGCACCCAAGGGCACGCCCGAGTCCGTGATCCTGGCGCTCAACAAAAGTGTCAACGAGGTGATCAGTGTTCCGGCGATCGAGCAGCAGATGATTCGCGAGGGCGCAGACCCCATCGGCGGCACACCGGCGCAGTTCGGCCAGTTTGTGCAGCGTGAGTTTGAAAAATGGAAAGTGATCGTGCTGGAGTCCGGCGCCCGCGCGGAGTGAGCGCCCCCATGACGAGACCGCTTCGCATTTTGCTGTCGCCGCAAGCCCGCCAGGAACTGGCGCCTGCGGTCACCGCCCTGCTCGGGCCGCGCCCGCATGAACTCGTCACGGCGGGCGAGGCCGGCGGCGCGCCGCAGCCTGGGGTTGACCTGGCCTTTATCTCGCGCGATGTGACGGGGCTGTCGAGCAAGGATGTCCTCACGGACGATCTGCTGGCTTTTTATGGCGTGCTGCGCCGCTCCGGCGAACTGCGGTGGGTGCACATGCATTCGGCCGGCGCGGACCGCCCGATCTATGCCGAACTGCGGGCACGCGGCGTGCAGGTCACGAACTCGTCGGGTGCCAATGCCGAGGTGGTGGCGCAAACCGCTCTGGCGGGCCTGCTGGCTCTGGCGCGCCGCTTTCCGCAGCTCATGGCTGCGCAACAGGCGCGCACCTGGGCGCCCCTGGTGTCGCAGCCGCCGCGCGATCTGGCGGGGCAGACGGCTGTGCTGGTGGGCTGGGGGCCGATTGGCCAGCGTCTGGGCGCATTCCTGCGCATGCTGGGGCTGCACGTCATCGTGGTGCGCCGCAACCCGCCATCAAACGGGGAGGCCGGCGTCGAGATGGTGAGCTTCGCGTCATTCCCGGCCGTGCTGCCGCGTGCGGACTGGTTGCTGCTGGCGTGTCCGCTGACGGATCAGACCCGGGGGCTGGTGAACCGCGCCGCGTTGATGGCCCTCCCGACGGGGGCGTGCATCCTCAATGTGGCCCGGGGCGAGGTGGTGGTCGAGCGTGATTTGGCAGAGGTTTTGCGCCAGGGGCGGCTGGGCGGCGCCTTCCTGGATGTGTTCGAGCACGAGCCGCTGGCCAGCGAGTCGCCGCTGTGGGGACTTGACAACGTCATCGTGACGCCGCATTCGGCCGGTCATTCCGACGGCAACTACCGCCGTGTCGCGGACATCTTCCTTGCCAACCTGGCGCGCTGGCATGCGGGCCAGCCGCTGCAAAACAGCATCCCTTGAGATCCATCTTTCAACTGTACAAAAAGGAAACACCATGAAAAAACGACAACTGCTTCAGGTCTGCGCTGCGCTGGCCCTGCTGCCCGCGCTCACCACGTTCACCGCATCTGCCCAGGCACAGGACTTTCCGCCCAAAAAGACCGTGAACCTGGTCGTGGGCTTTGCGCCTGGCGGCGCGGCCGACACCGCCGCGCGCCTGATTGCCAAAAAGCTCGGAGAAAACATTGGTCAGACCGTGATAGTGGACAACAAGCCCGGTGCAGGCGGCAACATCGCCCACCAGTTCGTGGCCAGCGCCCCGGGCGATGGCGCCACGCTGCTGTTTGGCTCGGTGGGCCCGCTGACGATTGCGCCGCACATGATGAAGCTGGCCTACGACCCGGTGCGCGACCTGGCCCCCATCACCATGGGCGTGAACTTTCCCAACGTGCTGGTGGTGCATGCCGGCGTCGGCGTCAAAACCCTGGCCGAGTTCGTGGCACTGGCCAAAAAGAAACCCGGCAGCCTGGACTTCGCGTCGACCGGCGCCGGCTCGGCATCGCATCTGGCTGGCGAGCTGTTCAACGTCCAGGCCGGCATTGACACCGTGCATATCCCCTACAAGGGCGGCGCGCCCGCGCTGCAGGACCTGCTGGGCGGCCGGGTCGCCGCGTATTACTCCACCCCGGCAACCGCAGGCCCGCACATCGAGTCCGGCAAGCTGGTTCCGCTGGCCACCACCGGCCTGAGCCGCCCGGCCTTCATGCCCAACGTGCCCACCATCGCCGAGTCCGGCTACCCGGGCTTCAATGCCACCAACTGGTATGCCTTCGTGGCGTCCAGCAAGACGCCCAAGCCCCTGCTGGACCGCTGGAACCTGGAACTGGTCAAGGTGCTCAATGCGCCCGACGTGCGCGAGCAGCTGCTCAAGCACGGGCTGACGCCCCAGCCCGGCACCCGCGACGAGCTGGCCCGCTACATCGCCAGTGAGTCGTCCACCTGGGGGCGGATTGTCCGGGAGCGCAAGATCTCGGCTGAATGACCCCCTTGCGCCGGGCTTGCCGTGGCGCTTAAAAGCTGTTCACGACGCGTGCCGAAGCACCGGAAGCGCTGCTCTTGAAGCCGGCGCCCTGGTAACCGTTTTTCCAGTGCGTCTGGTCCAGCTCGGCATAGGCGCGGGTGCGCTTGGAGAACGTGTATTCCAGGAAGGCCACGCTGCGGTTGAAGTCATCCTCGACGGCGGTGGTGCGTGCGCGCTTGACCTGGTAATGCGCCAGGATCAGGTCCACGCTCGCGCCCAGTGGCACGGTGCCGCCCATGCCCAGCGTGCGTTTGCGCGTGTTGGCGGTGGCGGAGGCGCCGGTGTCCAGGTTGAAGGTGGCCTTCAGGCCGCTGCCCAGGTCTTTCGAACCCCGGAACCCGAACCGGCTGGTGGTGTTGATGCCGCTGTTCACGGCTCTGCTGGCGTCTTCCGATCCGGCATAGGCGGCGGTCAGCCCGCTGCCGTAGCGCACGCCGGCATCGGCCACGCTAGAGGGTGACGTTGCTCTGCGCATGGCCTGCGCAGGCCAAGGCCAGCAGGGACAGGCCAAGCAGCGGGGTGCGGCAGCCGGTGGAGTGAGTCTTGATGCGTTTGTCTCTTTCTTTTCTGAGAGGGTTAAAAATTCTTGAGGTCAGGCTTTGCGCGCCGCCAATACCCGGTCCACCATCACACCGGCCTGGCCCAGGTTGTTCATCGGGTCGCAAAAGGCGGCGAGTTGTTCGCGCGTGACGTGCTGGTTGATTTCCGGGTGCTCGGCCAGCAGGTCGATCAGCGGGCGTTTTTGCTGCAGCGCGGCGCGGCAGATGTCATACACCAGGTCGTGGGCGTATTCGCGGCCGATGAAAGGTCCCAGCCCCATCATCACGGCCTCGGACATCACCAGCCCGTGCGTGATGTCGATGTTGCGGCGCATCTGTTCGGCATCGACTTCCAGGCCGCTCAGGATGAAGCGGGTCTGCTTGAGCGCGCCCGACATCAGGCAGAAGATCTCGGGCATGGCGACCCACTCGATTTCCCACGGGCCGGTGGAGCGTTCGTGGTCGGCGACCATCGCGTCCATCAGCGAGGCGGCCAGCTGGCGCACCACCGAGATGTTGGCGTGGATGTACAGGCACGAGATCGGGTTGCGCTTTTGCGGCATGGTCGAGGACGAGCCGCGCCCCGGCGCATAGGGCTCGAACACCTCGGCGACCTCGGTCTGCATCATCAGCTTCACGTCCATGGCGATCTTGCCCAGTGAGCCGCCGACGATGCCTAAAAATGCGCCGACCTCGGCAAAGTTGTCGCGCACCGTGTGCCACGAGATCAGCGGCTGGCCCAGGCCGAGTTCCTTCATCAGCCCGGCCTGCGTTTCCATGGCGCCGGTTTCCAGCGACGACAGCGTGCCCGACGCGCCGCCGAATTCGCCCACCAGCACGCGCGGTTTGAGTTGTTCCAGCCGCTCGCGGTGGCGCTCGATGCCGGCCAGGATGCTGGCCATCTTGTAGCCGAAGGTGATCGGCGTGGCCTGCTGCAGGTTGCTGCGGCCGATGACCGGCGTGTCGCGGTGCTCTTTTGCCAGTTTGGCGAGCGAGTCGGAGATGTCCTTCAGGTCTGCTTCGACCAGCGCCAGGCTTTCGCGGATTTGCAGCACGGCTGCCGTGTCGGTGATGTCCTGCGTGGTCGCGCCCCAGTGGCAGTATTCGCCCAGCTTGTCACGGCAGGCGGCATTGATCTGGTTCACCACGGCAATGATGGGGTAGCCGATCTGCTCGGTCTTGACCTTGAGCTTTATCCAGTCGATCTGCTCGATGTTGCAGTTCCTGACGATCTCGTCGGCGGCTTCTTGCGGGATCAGGCCGAGCTCGCCCTGCACCTTGGCCAGCGCGCGCTCGATGTCGAGGTACTTGGCGGTGCGGTTCTCATCGGACCAGACCTGGCGCATTTTGGCGTCGCTGAACATGTCGCCGAAGATTCTGGAGTCAATGATGGTTGCTGGCATGGGGTTCTCCTGTGGGTTTTGTGCTTAGGGGATGAGGGGTGAGCCGGTGCGGGCGGCTTGCGCCGCGATGCGCTGAGCTTTCAGGACCACCGGCCGGTCCACCATTTTTCCGTCCAGCTGGAAGGCACCGGCGCCCGAGGCCTGCCAGGCCTGCAGCACGCGATGCGCCCACGCCAGTTCTTCGGCGCTGGGCGCCAGCGCGGCGCGCACGGCGGCGACCTGTGCGGGGTGAATGCAGATCTTGGCGCCGAAGCCCAGGCTGCGCGCATGCCGCATGTCGTCGCTGACTTGGGCGGCATCCAGCGCGGGCGTGACGCCTGCCAGCGGAGACGCCAGGCCGGCCGCGCGCGAGGCAACGGCGATCTGCGACGCCGCAACATCCAGCGCCAGGCTGTCCGCCTGAATGTCCAGGTCGGCCATGTAGTCGAGCGCGCCAAAGGCCAGCCGGGCCACGCCGGGCGCGGCGGCGATGTCGGGCAAGGCCAGCATGCCGCGCGCGGTCTCGATCAGCGGCAGCACGGTCGCGTTGCCGGCCAGCCGCGCCAGCACTTCGGAAATCTGGCCGGCGGCCTCGCATTTCGGCAGCATGACGCACACCGCCTGCACGCTGCGGGCCAGCGCCAGGTCTTGCGCATGCCAGTCGGTCGCGGCGTCGTTGATGCGGATCAGCAACTTGGCGCTCGCTTCGCCCGCGCTGGCCATCCATTCGGCCATCGCGGCGCGTGCTGCTGCCTTGTCGGCAGGCGCCACGGCGTCTTCCAGGTCCAGGATGATGCGGTCGGCGCCCGAGGCCAGCGCCTTGGCAAAGCGCTCGGGGCGGTTGCCGGGAACGAACAGGTAGGTCTGGGGTGGGTAGCCGGACATGTCAGATCACCCCTTCAGCGCGCAGTTCGCCAATGCGCTCTGCGCTGTAGCCCTGGCTGCCCAGAATCGCCTCGGTGTGCTGGCCCAGCGCGGGCACGGCGTCCATGCGCGGCGCGCCATGCTGCCACGAGCCGGGCGGCAGCAGCGCGGGAACCCGGCCCGCCGCCGTGTCCACCTCGCGCCAGCGACCGCGTGCCTTGAGCTGGGGATGCGCCCACACCTCGGCCATGTTGTTGACCTGGGCGTTGGCAATGCCGGCCTGCTCCAGCCGGCTTGACACCTCCCCGGCGGTAAAGCCGGAAAAGGCTTGCACGATCAGCGCCGACAACTCGGCCCGCGCCGCGCTGCGTTTGGCATTGCCTGAAAAGCGCTCGTCGGTGGCGAGTTCGGGTTGCAGCAGCAGTTTTTCGCAAAAGATTTTCCACTCGCGTTCGTTCTGCAGGCCCAGCATCACGGTCTTTCCATCGCCGGCGGGGAAGGGGCCATACGGGTAGATGGTGGCGTGGCTGGCGCCGGTGCGCGGCGGCGGCGCGGCGCCGTCAAACGCGTAGTACAGCGGGTAGCTCATCCACTCGGTCAAGGATTCGAGCATCGACACGTCGATGCGCTGGCCTTCGCCGGTCTGCTGGCGGTGCATCAGCGCGGCCAGGATGTTGGTGTAGGCGTACATGCCGGCGGCAATGTCGGCAATCGACGGTCCGGCCTTGGAAGGCGTCTCGGGTGTGCCGGTGACCGACACAAAGCCGGCCTCGCTTTGAATCAAGAGGTCGTAGGCCTTCTTGTCGCGGTAGGGGCCGTCGCTGCCGTAGCCGGAAATGTCGCAGACGATGATGCCGGGCTTCAGGGCCGACAGCGTTTCATACGACAGCCCCAGCCGGGCCGCCGCGCCGGGCGCGAGGTTTTGCACCACCACATCGGCTTCCTCCAGAATCAGCCGCATCAGGATTTTCTGCGCCTCTTCATGCTTCACGTCCAGGGTGAGGCTTTCCTTGGAGCGGTTGGTCCAGACGAAATGCGAGGCCAGGCCGCGCACGCGCTCGTCATAGCCGCGCGCAAAGTCGCCCACGCCGGGGCGCTCTATCTTGATGACGCGGGCGCCCAGGTCGGCCAGCTGGCGCGTGGCGAACGGCGCGGCAATCGCATGCTCCAGCGTGACGATGGTGATGTTCTTGAGGGGTTGCATAAAAGTGGTCCTGGTCAGGAATCAGGCGAGCGTCGCGGTGGCGTCCATCGTCAGCCAGCCTTCATGGTCACGGCCCCACAGATGCACGGTCTTGCCGTCGGGCGAGGGCTGGCCGTGGACGGAAAACGGGTGGATGTCAAAGGTTGGCCGCACCGCCTTGAACTCGAAGCGAAGCACTTTTGCCTCGGGCAACTGGCGGCGCAGCAGGTCCATCAGCAGCGTGGCAATCAGCGGGCCGTGAACGACCAGGCCCGGATAGCCCTCGGTCTCGGTGACGTACTTGCGGTCGTAGTGGATGCGGTGGCCGTTGAAGGTCAGCGCCGAGTAGCGAAACAGCAGCACGTCGTCGGGAACGATGCGCCGCTCCCACGCCGATGCCTCGGGCGCGACCTGCGGCGGCGGGCTCACGTCGCCGGGCTGGGGCGCGGCGCGGTAAACGATGTTGTGGTGCTCGGTCAGCGCCACGTCCGGGCTGCCGTTGCGGCGGATTTCGTGGCGCACTTTCACAAAAATCAGGCTGCCGGTGCGGCCCGATTTTTCCTTCACCTCGGCAATCGTCGAGGTCCGGCTCAGCGTGTCGCCGATCAGCAGTGGCTCGTGGAAGGCAAAGTCGCTGCCGGCCCACATGCGGCGCGGCAGCGGCACCGGCGGCATGAAGCCGCCGCGCCGGGCGTGGCCGTCCGGCCCGATCTCGGACTGCCGGTGGATCGGCAAAAAGTACAGCCAGTGCCACAGGCTGGGCAGCGGGGTGCCGGGCGCCGGACGCTCATGGCCCGGCGTTGTTGGCCAATCGAGCGTGGCGGCCAGTGCGGCATACGGCGTGGCCGTGGCGATGTCTTGCACCGTTTCGCTGCGGCCGGTCCAGTCTTGCAGGTTCATGGCAATGCTTTCAGGGCTTGTGCGGCTTATTCAGCCTTGATCTTTGCAGCCGCTATGACGCTTTTCCAGCGGGTCGCTTCTTTTTGCACCAGGGTCTTGAGTTGCTCGGGGGTGCCGGTTTCGACTTCCGCGCCCTGGTCCTGGATTTTTTTCTGGACCGCCTTGTCGGCCAGCACGCTGTTCATTTCGCGGTTCAGCCGCTCAATCACGGCCTTGGGTGTCCTGGCGGGCGCGAACATGGCGTACCACTGCGACATGTTGACGTTGAGCACGCCTTGCTCGGCCAGCGTGGGAACCTCGGGCAGCAGTACCGAGCGTTTCTCGCCGGCAATGCCCAGCGCCCTGAGCCGGCCTTCCTTGACATGGGGGTAGGCCGTGAACAGGCTGGGAAACATCAACTGCGTGTTGCCTGCAATGGTGTCCACCACGGCCGGGGCCGAGCCTTTGTAGGGAATGCTCAGCACATCCACGCCGGCAGACAGCTTGAACAGCTCACCGGCCACATGCGGTGCGGTGCCGTTGCCGGCGGAGGCGTAATTGAAGCTGCCGGGCTTGGACTTGATCAGCTGCACCAGTTCCTTGACGTTTTTGGCGGCTACGGCGTTGTTCACGACCAGTACGGTGGGCGAGGCCGCCACCATACCGATGGGCTCGAAGTCGGTGACCGGGTCGTATTTGAGCTTTTGCAGCGCCGGGTTGATGCCGTGGGTGGCGATGTAGCCGAACATGATGGTGTAGCCGTCCGGCGCGGCCCGGGCCACGAATTCGCTGGCAATCGCACCATTTGCGCCGGCCTTGTTTTCAACAATGACCCCTTTCCCAAGGCGTGCGCTCAGGCCCTGTCCAATGATGCGGGCCATGGCGTCATTCGCGCCGCCGGCGGCCGTGGGCACCACGATGGTGATGGTTTTCTCGGGCCAGGCTTGTGCCAGCGCCTGGCCGCCGGTCGTTGCCACAAGCGCCATGCAAAGCCCGCTCAGTGCGGGCCTGAAGGGCATGGAGCGCGTTGACGGTGTCAACGACAGGGATGGGGAAGTTCGTGAATGCGGCATGGATGTCTCCTTCAGTGGGGTTTTGGATCAGGTGCATGACCTTGGCTCTGGGAGTCATCATCCCGCTATCGTTACCCGCTGTGAAGTGCAACTTTTGCTACGATTGCTGCATGGCACGCATTAATTTCGATTTGCAGCAACTGCAGGGTTTCGTGGCCGTGGCCGAGCGGGGCAGCTTTCGCGCGGCCGCCGAGCACATCAACCTGTCGTCCCCGGCGCTGAGCCGGCGCATCGACAAACTCGAAACCATTTTGGGGGCGCGCCTGTTCAACCGCACTACGCGCGAGGTTGAACTCACGCCGCTGGGCCGGGTGTTCCTGGGGCGCGCACGCACCGCGCTGGACGACCTGGAATCGGCCATGCTCGGCATTTCAGACATCGCCACCCATCGGGGCGGGCGCGTGACGGTGGCCTGCCTGCCGTCGGCCGCCCTGTACTTTTTACCCAGTGTGATCAGCAGTTTTTCCCGGAACTACCCCGGCATCCGCGTGCGGGTGGTCGATGAGACGATGAACCAGGTGCTGCAAAGCGTGCTGTTGGGTGATGCTGACTTTGGCATCGGCTTCATGAATACCTTGACGCCCGAGATCGCCTTCGAGTCCATCCACAACGATCCCTTCGTGCTGGCGATGCCGCGCAGCCATCCGCTGGCCGGGCGCAAGTCGGTGAATTGGGCGGATGTGGAGAAGGAAAGCCTGATTGCCGTGGCGCGAAGCAGCGGCAACCGCCAGCTGCTGGACGATTCTCTGACCAAGGCTGGCTTGAACCCGAGCTTTGCGTTCGAGGTGAGCCACGTCGCAACGCTGCTGGGCATGGTGGAGGCGGGCCTGGGTCTGGCGGCCGTGCCCCGCATGGCGCTGTCCACCACGCACGCCACGCTGGTGGGCCTGCCCTTGCGCCAGCCGCAAACGGTGCGCCGGGTGGGTCTCTTGAGGCGCCACGGCGTCAAGCTCCGGCCGGCGGCCGAGATGTTTCACCAGCATCTGCGCACGGCCTTGAAGACCCGCAAGCCGGCCGCTGGCGATCCGGCCTGAATTCTCGGGACGGGTTACTCGGCCAGTTGCGGCTCCATCCGCAAGCCGGTCTGCTGCACCACCTGCCGCCACTTGGTCCGCTCGGCGAGCAGCAGGCTGTGCAGTGCTTCGGGCGTGCTGGTCTGCACATGGGCGCCGTCGGCGTCGAAGCGGGCGATGATTTCAGGGTCTTGCAGCACGGTGTTGAGCGCGCTGTTGAGCTGCGCCACCACCGGCGCCGGCGTTTTGGCCGGCGCGAACAAGGCGTACCACTGCGTCAGTTCGATGCCGGCCACGCCCGCCTCGTCCAGCGTGGGCAGATCGGGCAGGCTGGCCAGGCGTGCCGGTCCGGCCACGGCCAGCGCCCGCAGCTTGCCGCTGCGCAGGTAAGGCTGGGCGGTGAACAGGCTGGGGAACATCAGCTGGGCATTGCCGCGCACCGTGTCGGCAATGGCCGGTGCCGCGCCGGCATAGGCCTGACCGGGCAGCGTGATGCTCGTGTGTAGCCTGAACAGTTCGGCCGCCAGGTGCGGCGCCGTGCCTTCGCCTGCCGAGGCATAGCTGAAGCGGCCGGGCTGGGAATGGATCAGGGCCACCAGTTCTGCCACGCTATGCACCGCAAGGTCGGCATGCACGACCAGCAGCGTCGGCGAGTGGCCGACCAGTCCGACCGGCGCGAAATCGTCCACCGGATCGTAGCGCAGCGCCTGTAAGGCCGGATTGATGCCGTGGGTGGCGATGTAGCCAAACATCAGGGTATGGCCGTCAGGCTGGGCGGCGGCCACGAATTCGCTGGCAATGCTGCCATTGGCGCCGGCGCGGTTGTCCACCGTCACCGACTGGCCCAGCACCGGACCGAGCTTGCGCGTCAGCGTGCGCGCCATGGTGTCGTTGCCGCCACCGGCGCTGGTCGGCACGATGATCTGGATGTCCTTGCCGGGGAAGGGCAGTGCCGCATCAAGGCTCGCTGCCGGATCGGGGCTGGATCGGGGAAACACATAGCCGGGCAGGTGCAGTTCGCCCTGCATGATCTTGCGGGCGGTGCGCACCAGCGCGGCGCGCTGAATCGTGGCGTCTTGGCCTTCGCCTTGCAGCTCGACTTCAATGTCAATCTGTCCGGCCGGGTGCAAGACGGTCAGCGGGTGTTTGCCTGGCGCCCTGGCCGCGCCGCTGGCCACCGTGCCGGGCAGGGCAAAGGCGGTCGCCACGCCAATGGCGCCGGTGACTGCATGCGACGCATGGCAGCGCCGCGGGGTGAAGTAGCGCGAGGTGATGCTGAGCGGGCCGTCGCCGGCACTGACCAGCACCGGCTTCGGAATCACGCTGCCCGATACATCGCCCAGCCCCATGCGGGCGCCAGCCACCAGGCGCAGCGCTTCGATGCGCGCCAGCAGCGCCGTGTTGGCATCGAGTTCCGCCGGCCGCTCGCGGCCCGTCAGGCCCAGGTCGCTGGCGCGCAGGATCACCAGCGGCATGGCCGCGTCGATGCAGGTCAGCGCCAGCCCGTCGATCACGTCAATGCGCTGCCCGGTCGGGAACAGTTGGCCGGTGATGGCGCCCCAGGCGTCGAGGAAGTTGAGCAGGATAGGCGCGGCGGTGCCGGCCACGCCGTCAATCCGGGCATCGCCTTCGTAGGTGACGCGGCCGCCGGGCGTGCAGACGGTCACGTCGATGCGCGCGCCGGTGTTGACGTTGTAGATCCGTGCCGTGGTGTGGCCGTCCTGCGCCGGGATCAGGCCTTGCTCGATCGCAAATGGCGCGACGCCGGACAGCATGTTGCCGCAGTTGGGCCGGGTGTCCACCGACTGGTGGCCGACGCCAACCTGGGCAAACAGGTAGTCCAGGTCGCAACCGGGCTGGCTGGAGCGCGACACGATGGCCACCTTGCTGTTGAGCGTGCTGCCGCCCCCCAGGCCATCGAGTTGCAGCGGATCGGAAGCGCCGATGGCGCCAATCAGCGCCTGGTCGCGAGCCTCATCGCCCTCGGGCAGCCATTCGCGCAGGAAAAACGGGCCGCGCGAGGTGCCGGCGCGCATCAGCACGCAGGGTATCTTGCGGTTCAGCATGGCAGGCCTTCGGGCCGGCAGCGCCTGGAAGCGGGGGGTAGTTGGAGCATCGGGTTTCCTGTGTGTGGCGGGTGTTTGATGCCCGCGCCATCGCCTTGGGTGAAGGGACTGCCGCTTGCGTTGCCGCGAGGGCGGGCAATGGCATCGGTTTTCATGACAGGGGGTATTTTTCGCAAAGTTCACCGTGTTGTAAATTGCATCTTTTGAAGGGACTGATGCGTTTTCTGCATCAATCAAGCCGTGGACAGGCGCTTGGGTCAAGGCGCCCGGCTACAGGCTGACTCAATCTGAAGGGACTTCTTTTTTTTGCTTCTGGATCAATAGCTGCTTGTGCCTGCCAGTATTGCGCGTGGGACTGATCTGGGCCACGAAAAGCCTGACGGCCATAGCGCATCTGGTGTCCGATGGCCTGCACTTATCACTCGTTTGACCATGTCAGGTGCGGGGCACGTGACCTGGCTGAGTTGGCTTACCGGTTCAACCGGCGGTTTGACCTGCCAGCGATGGTGCCGCGCCTGTCTGAGGCCGGTCGCTAATCAGGTGATTTTGTGCTTGAACAGGTGAAAAAAGCTGCGCCACTGTTCGGACCGTAGCGCAGGCCGCCTGGGTCAATTCATTCTGCAAAGACAGGCGCGAAATAGGCCTGTAGCGCTTGCTGTTCATGCATAAAAAGCTATCATTTTTGTAGCATTACCGACGGATCGGTGGTGATCAGGTCGAGCGGGAAGCGCCGTCCGGCCAGGTAGTCTTCCAGGCAGCGCAGCAGCAAGGGGCTGCGGTGCATCTCGGTGCAGCCGCGGATTTCGTCCGCCGTGAGCCACACGGTGCGCACAATGCCTTCGTCCAGCGCCTGGCCTTCCATGTGGGCACCCAGGTCCCCGCAAAACGCAAAGCGCAGGTAGGTGATGTCCAGCTTCCCGTTGGGGGCCCGGGCGTCCGTCTGCTCAAAGCGCGACAGGTAAACGCCAACGAGGGCCGTGGGGGTGAAGTGAAAAGCGGTTTCTTCCAGCGTCTCGCGGGCGCAGCCCTGGGTCGGGCTTTCGCCGGGGTCCAGGTGGCCAGCCGGGTTGTTGAGCTTCAGTCCGTCCCGGGTTTTTTCCTCGACCAGCAGGAATTTCTGGATGCCGTCGAAATCGCGTTCGATGACGGCGGCGACCGTGGCGCTGGGTTTCCATCGTTTGTTCATGCAAATATTATCCGTGCCGTTTTTGACATTACGCTTAATCGGCCGGCGCGCCTGCCAGTGCGGGGGCAAAACCGTGGGCAAAGCTCTCGCGCAAATGCGCGACAAAGCACTGAACCGCCTTGGGAACCTGCGCCGACCAGGGACGAATCGCGTAAATATGCTCGCCAAAAAAGCCTTGCACCTGCCAGTCAGGCAGCACCTGTACCAGGGGCTGCAGCGACGCGCTGGTGCCCGTCGGCAGGCTGAAGTCGGGCAGCAGGCCTATGCCCAGCCCGGCCAGCAGCGCATCGCGCAGCACTTCGCTGTTGTTGGCCTTGAGCGTGCCGGTGATGTTCACGCCCACCCGTTCGCCGGATTTGTCAGATCTCCGTTTTGTCTTGCGCACAAAGGTCCAGCTGCGGGTCGGGCTGCCGCCCAGATAGAGCAGGCAGTCGTGCGCCGCCAGTTCGGACGGGTGCGACGGCACGCCGCGCCGCGCGAGGTACTGCGGGCTGGCCATCAGCACGGAATGGGTGTCACACAGCAGCCAGGCCACATGGGTGTCGGGTGGCGTCTGGGTGTGCCGGATCGCCAGATCGAAGCCCTCATTGGCCAGGTTGACGAAGCGGTCGGTCAGCTCCAGTTCGATGTGGATGTCGGGGTAGCGCAGCAAAAAGTCCGCCACGCAGGACGCCAGGTGTTGCCGCCCCAGCGCAACCGGCGCGGTGACCCGGATCAGGCCGCGCGGCGCGCCCACCAGGTCGCGGGCGGCGGTATAGCTTTCGCTGATCCGCTCGAACGCGGGTTGCATTTCATGGACCAGCTGCTGCCCGGCCTCGGTCAGGCCCACCGAGCGCGTGGTCCGGCGTACCAGCAGCACGCCGGCGGCGCGCTCCAGTTCGCTGATGCGCGTGCTGGCCGAGGCTTTGGACAGGCCCAGGCGCCGCGCGGTCTCGGTGAAGCTGCGGGTTGCGGCCAGCACCGTCAGCAGGTGCAGGTCGGCAATCAGCGGTGACAACTGGTCAGAGGACATCAAAGGGCTCCATTGTTCAGGAATATGAACAATGTAATCAGTAAACGGGCCATTATCAAATCGGCCGGCGCCCCCTAGACTGCAGGGCACGACTCATTTTTGACTCAAAGGATTGAACATGTCTTCATCGCCAGCCACCATCGGTCACTATCTGAACGGACGCGCGTCCACGCCCGCAGCCGGCCGCAGCCAGCCCGTCTTCAACCCCGCCACCGGCGCAGTGTCGGGCCATGTCGCGCTGGCCAGCGCAACGGACGTAGACGCCGCGGTCGCTGCTGCGCAAGCGGCGTTTCCGGCCTGGGCCGACACGCCGCCGATCCGCCGCGCCCGCGTGATGTTCAAGTTCCTGGAGCTGCTGAACCATAACAAGGACAAGCTGGCCCACCTGATCACCGCCGAGCACGGCAAGGTGTTCACCGACGCGCAGGGCGAGGTCTCGCGCGGCATTGACATCGTCGAATTCGCCTGCGGCATGCCGCAGTTGCTCAAGGGCGACTTCACCGACCAGGTCAGCACCGGCATTGACAACTGGACGCTGCGCCAGCCTTTGGGTGTGGTGGCCGGCATCACGCCGTTCAACTTTCCGGTGATGGTGCCGATGTGGATGTTCCCGGTGGCGATTGCCGCGGGCAACTGCTTTGTGCTCAAGCCCAGTCCGATCGACCCGAGTGCCAGCCTGCTCATGGCCGAGCTGTTCAAGCAGGCCGGTTTGCCCGACGGCGTGTTTAACGTGGTGCAGGGCGACAAGGAAGCCGTCGATGCGCTGCTGGTGCACCCGGACGTGAAGGCCGTGTCGTTTGTCGGCTCGACGCCGATCGCCAACTACATCTACGAAACCGGCGCGCACCACGGCAAGCGCGTGCAGGCGCTGGGCGGTGCCAAGAACCACATGGTGGTGATGCCCGACGCCGACCTGGAGCAGGCCGTGGACGCGCTGATTGGCGCCGGCTACGGTTCAGCCGGCGAGCGCTGCATGGCGATCTCGGTGGCGGTGCTGGTCGGCGATGTGGCCGACAAGCTCATTCCGATGCTGGAGGCACGCGCCAGAACGCTGGTCATCAAGCACGGCGAGGAGCTCGACGCCGAGATGGGCCCTATCGTGACGGCCGCCGCGCACCAGCGCATCACCGGCTACATCGACCTGGGTGTGGAAGAAGGCGCGAAACTGCTGGTCGATGGCCGCACCTTCACCGGCGCCGATGCCGGCGAGGGATGCGAGCAGGGCTTCTGGATGGGCGGCACGCTGTTTGACCATGTCACACCCGACATGCGCATCTACAAGGAAGAAATCTTTGGCCCGGTGCTGGGCTGCATGCGGGTCAAAGACTTTGCCGAGGCGGTCAACCTGATCAACGCCCACGAGTTTGGCAACGGCGTGAGCTGCTACACCCGCGACGGCCATGTGGCGCGTGAATTTTCGCGGCGCATCCAGGTCGGCATGGTCGGCATCAACGTGCCGATTCCTGTGCCCATGGCCTGGCACGGCTTTGGCGGCTGGAAGAAAAGCCTGTTTGGCGACATGCATGCGTATGGCGAGGAAGGCGTGCGCTTCTACACCAAGCAAAAGTCCATCATGCAGCGCTGGCCCGAAAGCATTGGCAAGGGCGCCGAGTTTGTGATGCCGACCGCGAAGTAAGCGCGCAACAGCCAGCGCTCCTTGCCAGCCCCATGTGCCGCTCACCCGGCGCCTGGGGCTGTTTTCATGGGGCGGACGCAGGTGCTGCGTCCCTTTTGCCTGGCGCCGCGCACCGGCGCGTGGGGTGTCCAGAGTGCCTGAGGCGACAGGCGCCATGAAAAACTATAGTTTGCCCCCGCTAGAATTTTAAAAATCTCATGTAAGCTGCGAGACAGTCAGGAATCCTGTGCCCGCTGGCGCGCAGCCACTAAAAAAATCAATCTACTGAGGAGACACCCATGCTGATCGGGGTACCCGCCGAAATCACGGCCGGAGAAACACGCGTTGCCATCACGCCGGAAACGGCCAAGAAGCTCAAAGCCCAGGGCCATACTGTCCGCGTTCAGTCGGGCGCAGGCGTGGCCGCCAGCGTGACCGACGACGCCTACACCGCCGTCGGTGCTGAAATCACCGATGCTACGGGCGCCTACAGCGCCGACATCGTGCTCAAGGTGCGCTGCCCGTTGGAGGCCGAAATGCCCCATGCCAAGCCTGGCAGCGTGGTGGTCGGCATGCTCAATCCTTTTGATGCCGCCGGCCTGCAGCGATTGGCTGCGGCGCAGCTGACGTCGTTTGCGCTCGAAGCCGCGCCGCGCACCAGCCGTGCGCAAAGCATGGACGTGCTCTCGTCGCAGGCCAATATTGCCGGCTACAAAGCCGTGCTGCTGGCCGCCGAGAACTACCAGCGTTTTTTCCCGATGCTGATGACGGCTGCCGGCACGGTCAAGGCCGCGCGCGTGGTCATTCTGGGCGTGGGCGTGGCCGGTTTGCAGGCCATTGCCACGGCCAAACGCCTGGGCGCGGTGATTGAAGCGAGCGACGTGCGCCCCAGCGTGAAAGAACAGGTCGAGTCCCTGGGCGGAAAATTCATTGACGTGCCCTACGAGACCGATGAAGAGCGCGAAGCCGCCGTGGGCGTGGGCGGATACGCCAAGCCCATGCCGCCGAGCTGGCTGGCGCGCCAGAAAGCCGAGGTGGCCAAGCGCATTGCGCAGGCCGATGTGGTGATCACCACGGCGCTGATTCCGGGCCGCGCGGCGCCGGTGCTGGTGACCGAAGAGATGGTCAAGTCCATGAAGGCCGGCAGCGTGATTGTCGACCTGGCGGCGCCGCAGGGCGGTAACTGCCCCTTGACCGAGCCCGGCAAGACGGTGGTCAAGCACGGCGTGACGCTGGTTGGCGAAACCAACGTGCCCGCGCTGGTGGCGGCCGATGCCAGTGCGCTGTATGCCCGCAACGTGCTCGATTTCCTCAAGCTGATCATCACCAAGGATGGCGCCCTCAATATTGATTTGAGCGACGATATTGTGGCGGCTTGCCTGATGACGCAAAACGGCGAAGTCACCAGGAAATAAATCATTTCGGGGCCCGGCCTGGCGCCGCCCCCTTCGATAAAAAAGACAAGACAAGAGGAGAAAACCATGGATGCCGTGTCACCCACCATCATCAACCTGATCATTTTCGTACTGGCCATCTACGTGGGCTACCACGTCGTGTGGACCGTCACGCCCGCCTTGCACACGCCGCTGATGGCGGTGACCAACGCCATTTCCGCCATCGTGATTGTTGGTGCCATGCTGGCCGCTGCGCTGACCGAAACCCCGCTGGGCCGCACCATGGGCGTGCTGGCCGTGGCGCTGGCAGCCGTCAACGTGTTTGGCGGTTTTCTGGTCACGCGCCGGATGCTGGAAATGTTCCGCAAGAAAGAAAAGAAAGCGCCTGCTGTGGCGTCCGCTGATTCGGGAGTTGCCAAATGAGCATGAACATCGTCACGCTGCTGTACCTGGTGGCTTCTGTTTTCTTCATCCAGGCGCTCAAGGGCCTGTCTCACCCGACCACGTCGCTGCGCGGTAATCTTTTCGGCATGGTCGGCATGGCGATTGCCGTGCTCACCACCGCCGCCCTGATCGTCGAGATGTCGGGCGGCAAGGCCGAGGGCATGGTCTATGTGCTGGGGGCGCTGGTCGTTGGCGGTGCCGCGGGCACGCTGATGGCCAAGCGCGTCGAGATGACCAAGATGCCCGAGCTGGTGGCCTTCATGCACAGCATGATTGGCCTGGCGGCGGTGTTCATTGCCGT
>NZ_JADMJK010000216.1 GCF_018780625.1 Polaromonas sp.
GCCTTGCCGGTGCTGGCGGCCAGCTGCCTGAACAGCGGGCTGGCGTCCTTGCCGCGCACGCTGGTTTTGGTGAACATCGGGAACTTCACGCCAAAGGTGCTCTCGCAGAAATCGGCAATCTCCTGGTTGCTGCCCGACTCTTGCGAAAAGTCGTTGCTGGGGAAACCCAGTACCACCAGCCCGCGGTCCTTGTAGCGGGCATGCAGCGCTTCGAGGCCCTTGTACTGCGGCGTAAAGCCGCAAAAGCTGGCGGTATTGACCACCAGCACCACCTTGCCGCTGTACTGGCACAGCGACTGCGGCTTTTCATCCTGCAGGCGCAGCACATCGTGCTGCAGCAGCGCGGGGCACGGCGCAGACGCAGGCGCAGGCGTGGCCGACCAGGCGGGCGGCGCGCACAGCAGGGCGCTGCCCAGCAGCAGGGTCGGGAGCAAGGGTTTCAGGGTCAGAGCGTTCAAGGCGTTCATGGCGGTGCTCGCTGAAATTAAGAAACAGCATCATTCTGGCAGGCGGGCCCAAACAGGCGCCGCGTGTAGGGCATTAGCCTGCGCGCCGCCCGCGCCTGCATTCGCCGCCTAAAATGCAAAAGTTACCCAGGATGCGCCTGGCAGGACATCCAAGGCAGATTTCTCTGCGTATCCCTTGCAAGGAGTTCCCATGCTTTACCCCGAATTGTTTAAACAGCTTGAATCCGTCCGTTGGGACATGGACAAAGACATCCCCTGGGACAGTTTTGACGCGTCCCAGCTGACCGACGAGCAAGCCCAGACCATCAAGATGAACGCCATCACCGAATGGGCGGCCTTGCCGGCCACGGAAATGTTTTTGCGCGACAACCGCGACGACAGCGATTTCTCGGCCTTCATGTCGATCTGGTTTTTTGAAGAGCAAAAGCACTCGCTGGTGCTGATGGAGTACCTGCGGCGCTTCAAGCCCGAGTTTGTGCCCACCGAAACGGAGCTGCACGACATTCGCTTCGAGTTCGAGCCGGCCCCGCCGCTCGAAACGCTGATGCTGCATTTTTGCGGCGAGATCCGCCTGAACCACTGGTACCGCTGCGCCAGCGAATGGCACACCGAGCCGGTCATCAAGCAGATCTACACCCAGCTCAGCCAGGACGAAGCGCGCCACGGCGGCGCCTACCTGCGCTACATGAAGCGCGCCATCAACAAGTCCGGCATCGAGGCCAAGATTGCCTTTGCCAAGGTCGGCGTGCTGATGGCCAGCGCCCGCCGCACCTCGCAGGCGCTGCACCCGACCAACCTGCACGTCAACAAAGACCTGTTCCCGCGCGACACCATCCAGAGCCGGCTGCCCGACCCCGCGTGGCTGGAGCAATGGCTGGACACCCAGATCAAGTTCGACACGGCCTGGGAAACCAAGGTCGTCGACCGGCTGCTGCACAACATGAGCCTGCTGCTGAACCAGAGCTTCAAGACCGTGCAGGACCTGAACCGCTATCGCAAGGAACTGAACCGCGAGGCCGCTGCCCTGGCCGCTGCGCCCGCTGACGCCACGCCGCACGCGGTGTGAGCGCGCCCGCGTTTCTGGCCAAGCTGGCCACGCGCGAAGACGCCCGCGCGCGCGTTGCCGCGCTGCCGCGCCCGGTCGTGTTCACCAACGGCGTGTTTGACGTGCTGCACCGCGGCCATGCCAGCTACCTGGCGCAGGCCCGCGCCTTGGGCGCCAGCCTGGTGGTGGCGCTCAACACCGACGCGTCGGCCAGGCGGCTGGGCAAGGGCCCGGACCGCCCGCTGAACAACGAGCAAGACCGCGCCGCGCTGATGGCCGCGCTGGAGTCGGTCAGCCTGGTGACCTGGTTTGACGAGGACACGCCGCTGGAACTGATCACCGAACTCAAGCCCGATGTGCTGGTCAAGGGTGGCGACTACGACATGGACAAATTGGCCGAGACGGCGGTGGTGAAGGCGTATGGCGGCCGGGCGCTGGCGATTCCGTTTGTCGATGGCTATTCGACGACGGCGCTGGTGCAGAAGATTCGCGGGGATTCTGCGGCGGGCTGAGTTTTGCTATTGTATTAATAGCTTGTAGCGCGCGTCCTCACGTTCATCAGCGGCCAATGCGACACAACCTGCTTGCCTGGAAGAGGTCACGTCATGCCTGTGTGACAATGCCAGTCATTGAGGTTTGTACGAAGAACCAGAACGCCGCAAACTACGAAGATGTCAACGGTTCCCAAAAGCACACGGGCGAATGCCTCGGCAGCGGCCCGCCCGAGGGCAGGAACGCCACGCTACCAGATCGTCGCTGACGCGCTCATTGCCGACATCGAGCGAGGTGTTTACGCAGTGGGTGACTTGCTGCCTAGCGAGTTGGAGATTGCCACGCGCTACGGCCTGTCGCGCCACACCACCCGTGAAGCGTTGCGCTGCCTGGATGGGTTGGGTCTCATCAGCCGTCGCCCGGGCATTGGCACCCTCGTCAAGGCTCGCTCCAGTCAGTCGCACTACACGGCCGCGATCGCGGACCTGGGTGACCTTACGCACCACACCAAGCAAACCCGGCTGAAGGTGCTGGCCGAAGAATGGGTCACCGTCGAGGGCGACCTGATTCAGTACCTGCCCGGCGCGCAAGGCCAGCGCTGGCTTCGCTTTCGTACTCTGCGCTACCCTGCCAAGGGCGGGAAGCCGATCTCCTACACCGAGATCTACGTGCATCCGGTCTTTGAACGGATCCGCGAACGGATCAACGAGCCGGACATGATGGTCTATCGCTTGATCGAGGAGCAGCACGGCGAGCGCGTACGCGAATTGCGCCAGGAGATCAGTGCCATCGCCACGCCCGCCGATATCGCCCCGTTGCTGGGGACTGAGCCGGGCGCGCCGGCCTTGCATGTGTTGCGCGTGTACCTCGGCAAGAAGGACGCCCTGCTGTCCGTCTCCGTCAACATCTATCCGGAAAACCGGTTCAAGGTGACTACGCGCTGGCAGATGACCCGGAACGACGACTAGTCGGACCTGATTTTTTCAGGGGCTCTTGCAGAACAAGCCAATGACCTGTTCGCGGAACCACCGATTACCCGGGTCATTTTCGAAGCGCTTGTTCCAGTGCAGGAAGACCTCGAACTGCGCCCCCGGGAAGCCGGGATCGAGCAGGGCGTAGTCGCTGGTGGGGTAGGCCTGGGCAATCTCAAGGGGCACGATCGCAGCCAGGTCAGTCTCGCGCACGATCTCGGGCAAGGCCGTGAAGTGCGCCACGGTCAGGCGCAGCCGCTCCTCCAGATGCAAGGTTTTAAGGATCCGCACGGTATCGGCATGCGAGCGCACGGCGACGTAATCCAGTTTTTCCAGAATGGCCCGGATTGCATGACGCCTGGAAAGTGACGCAAAAGGGTGTGACTTGCGCACCAGAACCAGATAGCGATCGGATAGCAAGGCCGCATGCCGCATGCCCTTGAGCTGGGGCAGGAAGCCGAAAGCGAAATCGATTTTTCCGATGTCCAGCGCCAGGGTCAGTTCGGCCGGCTCCAGGTACTGGCTATCGATGCAGACACCCGGCGCTACCTGGTGCAGATGAACCATCAGTTTGGGCAGGAAGCGTCCTTCGCCGATGTCGCTCATGTGCAGGTGAAACCGCC
>NZ_JADMJK010000129.1 GCF_018780625.1 Polaromonas sp.
GGTATTAACGGCTTCGGCCGCATTGGCCGCAACGTGTTGCGCGCCGCCATTCAGAACTTTTCAGACATCGAGATCGTTGCCATCAACGACTTGCTCGAGCCCGAGTACCTGGCCTACATGCTGCAGTACGACAGCGTGCACGGCCGCTTCAAAGGCGAAGTTTCGGTGGAAGGCAACACGCTCATCGTCAACGGCAAGCGCATTCGCCTGACGCAGGAACGCGACCCGCTCAATCTGAAGTGGAACGAAGTCGGCGCCGACGTGGTGCTGGAAGCCACCGGCCTGTTCCTGGACAAGGCCGCCGGTGAAAAGCACCTGGCCGCTGGCGCCAAAAAGGTCATCTTCTCGGCCCCGTCCAAGGACGACACCCCGATGTTTGTCTACGGCGTCAATGACAAGACCTACGCCGGCCAGGCCATCATCAGCAACGCCAGCTGCACCACCAACTGCCTGGCGCCCGTCGCCAAGGTGCTCAACGACAAATGGGGCATCAAGCGCGGCCTCATGACCACCGTGCACGCCGCCACCGCCACGCAGAAAACCGTCGACGGCCCTTCAAACAAGGACTGGCGCGGCGGCCGCGGCATTCTGGAAAACATCATTCCTTCCAGCACCGGCGCCGCCAAGGCCGTGGGCGTGGTGATTCCCGAGCTCAACAAAAAGCTCACCGGCATGTCCTTTCGCGTGCCAACGTCTGACGTGTCCGTGGTGGACCTGACCTGCGAGCTCAGCAGCGAAGCCACCATGGCCGAAATCTGCGCCGAGATGAAGGCACAAAGCGAAGGCGCCCTGAAAGGCGTGCTGGGCTACACCGAAGACAAGGTCGTCGCCACCGACTTCCGCGGCGACACCCGCACCTCGATCTTTGACGCCGAGGCCAGCATTGCGCTGGACAGCACTTTCGTGAAGATCGTCGCCTGGTACGACAACGAATGGGGTTATTCGAACAAGTGCCTGGAGATGGCGCGGGTCGTGTCGAAGTAATTCGCCGCCGGCTATTTTGAAAAGCGCCTTCGGGCGCTTTTTTCATGCCTTTTATCTATTCTTCTGACGGGTTTCGCGCCATTGCCGCCCGGAATTTGCTGCGCTGGCAGGCGCAGATTCGCCTCAGCCGCCGCGCCGCTTTGCCGCTGCCTGGGCAATCTCCGGCGGCAGGCGCTTGAGCAGCCAGCGGATCGCCAGCGGCACCAGCACCAGGTCGTCCACCACGCCGATCACCGGCAGCATGTCCGGAATCAGGTCGATGGGCGAGAACAGGTACAGCGCGATCAGCGCGGTGCCCAGCTTGAGCCAGCGCGGCGCCGCCGGGTGGCGCAGCGCAAACCACAGTTGCCGTGCGTCGCCGCGCAGCAAGGCCCATAGCAGGGTCAGGCGTTTGAACATGGCAGGCTTTCATTCAGGGTCGGTCCCGGGCGGGACCGTATCCAGCCCAGATGGCGCTGGACGGGGCTACTGCAAGCGACTTTCCCCAGGCTTTACATTGCGCTGCTCGCTGCTCGCTCCGCGCTCAGGCTCGTTCAAAGTCAATAAAGCTTTTTTCAGCGTCCACCGCCAGCAGCCTGACGCGGGCCGTATCGCCCACGTCCAGCCCCTCGAAGCCGCGCACCACCCGGCCTTCGAGCATGGGGCTGCTGATGCGCACGAAGGTGCCTTTGGCGGCGGCGCCGGTGACCAGGGCGTCGAAGACTTCGCCGATGCGCCCGTGCAGCAGCCAGGCGCCTGCGGCCTTGAGCACCTGGCGCTCGACCTTGCTGGCGTTGTCCTCCTGCAGCGTGCAGTGCTGGGCGATTTCGCTGAGCTGCCCGTCCGAATAGGGCGGCGCCTCGCCCGCAATGGCCGCCTTCAGCAGGCGCTGGGTCACCAGGTCGGGAAAGCGCCGGTTGGGCGCGGTGGAATGCGCGTAGTCGTTCACCGCCAGCCCGAAATGCCCCGTCCCGGTTGCATCAGCCGTTGCGGCGGGCGCGGCCGCGTATTCGCCCGATCCCAGCAGCTTCACCACCGCCAGCGACAGGTCGGCAAACCCGGCCGGGTCGGCCAGGCGGCGCGCGCTCAGGAAGCGGTCCAGCGCCAGCGGATCGGGCGTTGCCGGCAACTGCTCGCCATGGCTCGCCGCCAGCAGGGCGATGCGGTCCCAGCGGCGCGGCGCCTGTAAAAAGCGGCGCAGCGACGGGAAACCCTGGTCTGCTAGATACCGCGCAGTCGCGCCGTTGGCCGCGATCATCAGGTCGGCGATCAGATCCTTGGCGCGATTTTTGTAGTCGGGGCGTAGGTCCACCAGCAGACCGTCCTCAAACACCGGGCGCGCGGACACCGTGTTGACGTTCAGCGCGCCGCGCGTTTGCCGCCATTGCCGCAACGCGCCTGCTAATACGTCGTGCAGACGAAGCTGCGCCTCCAGCCCCGGCACGCTGGCGATCTGCGCCGGCGGGGGCCCCTGGCCGTCCAGCCACGCCGACACGCCGTCATAGGTCAGCTTGGCGCGGTTGAGCACGGTTGCCCGGTAGACGCTGGACGCGGACACCGTGCCGTCTGCCTCGACCTGCATGTCGACCACCACCGCCAGCCGCTCCTGGTCTTGGTGCAGCGAGGTCAGGTCGTTGGACAGCACCTCGGGCAGCATCGGGAACACGCCGGCCGCCGTGTAGACCGAGGTGGTGTTGGCAGCCGCATGGTCATCCACCGCGCCGCCAGGCGCCACCTTGGTGTCCACATCGGCCACCGCCACCAGCAGGCGCGCGGCGCCGGCAACCTGCAGCTCGGCCACGCTCAGCTGGTCCAGGTCGCGCGTGTCGTCGTTGTCAATGGAAAACCAGGTCAGATGGCGCAGGTCGCGGATGGCGCTGCTGCGCTCAGGGCCCGCCTGGCGCGCATCCTCGGCCTCTTGCAAGGCCTCTGGCGCAAAGGCGGGCAGCAGGCCCCGGGCGCGCATGGCTTCAACGGCGATGCGGTGGAGGTTGACGGGGTTAACGGCGGTGATGGGGGTGATGGGGTTCATGGGCGGCCTGTGGTTTAGTGGCTTGAATGTACCTGCTGGCTGCGTCTTGGGCTTGCGGCAAGGTTT
Organism: Polaromonas sp.; assembly: GCF_018780625.1. Taxonomy (GTDB): domain Bacteria; phylum Pseudomonadota; class Gammaproteobacteria; order Burkholderiales; family Burkholderiaceae_C; genus Polaromonas. Next base: position 3,062 of record NZ_JADMJK010000129.1, read on the forward strand.
GCTGCATTCTTCGATAAATGCTATAAATAAAATAGCTGCTTGCGCATTTCTGGTAAGCGCTATAGCCCTATTTGATCTGGATTTTTGTAACAGCTCAGCTATCTGCCATTGCGTCGTTCCCGCGAAGGCGGGAACCCGGCGACGGTGCTCATCGGCGTCGTTGATCCTCTGGATACCCGCCTTCGCGGGTAGGACGGTGAACTTTTTATAAAGCAGCTACAACTGCATAGTCAGTCGGTTGCATTTCAGACTTGAATCGGCCCTTGACTCCTTTGGATTTCCGGCCCGAATAGGGCATGTTCATCAAAAGCCGGACGCTGTTATGGCGTTCTTCAAGGTAAATACTGGATAGCTTGTTTTTACCTTGAAGTTTTCACGCTTCAAGGCAAAATTGAACAATCGGACTTTTACCTTGAAGAGAGCGCCCAGTGAACCCCTTCTATGAACTAAGCGAGCCGCAGAAACGGCAGCTCATTGATGCCGAAATGCTTTTTTCCGCGCTGGAGCAGGCGGAGGCTGATGCGATTCGCCACCGG
>NZ_JADMJK010000018.1 GCF_018780625.1 Polaromonas sp.
TGCAGTGGGACATTTTTTGCAAAGTCATCGACAACTTCGGGGACATTGGCGTGTGCTGGCGGCTGGCCGCCGACCTGGCGTCGCGCGGCCACCGGGTGCGGCTGTGGGCCGATGATGCCTCCGCACTCGCCTGGATGGCCCCTGGCGGCTGCCGCGGCGTACGCGTGCTGCACTGGGCCGAACCGCTTGACCTGCAGGAGGCGAACCTCACACAGCAACCATCTGACGTGATGGTCGAAGCGTTCGGCTGCGACATCGCGCCTGAATTCATAGCTTCTTGCGCCCGTGCTGTAAGCGCTGGAGAACTGAAACCCCTGTGGATCAACCTCGAATACCTGTCCGCAGAGCCCTATGTCGAGCGTTGCCATGCCATGCCCTCGCCGGTACAGAGCGGACCGGCGGCGGGCTGGACCAAGTGGTTTTTTTACCCCGGTTTTACCGAAGCAACGGGAGGGCTGCTGCGCGAGTCCGACCTGGCCGATCGGCAAGCCCGGTTTGACCGAAGCGCCTGGCTGGCCGCCCAGGGCCTGCCGCCAAGCGGTGAAAAACGGGTGTCGTTGTTTTGTTACGAGCCGCCCGCGCTGGCCAGCCTGCTGGCGCAACTGGCGCAGCACGGGCTGGACGGACAGCCGGCGCGCCTTCTGGTGGCGGCCGGACGGGCCGAAAACGCCGTCAAGGCTGCTTTTAATGAAGAAATATGCCTCCAGCTTAATAAGGACGGGCACGGACAGCTATCAATTTCATATTTTCCACTGCTCACGCAGCGAGACTACGACCACCTGCTATGGGCCTGCGACCTGAATTTTGTGCGCGGCGAAGACTCCCTGGTGCGCGCCCTCTGGGCCGGCCAGGCCTTTGTCTGGCAGATTTATCCGCAGCACGACGATGCGCACCTGACCAAGTTGCACGCCTTCCTGGAGCGGCTGGACGCACCGCCCTCGCTGCGGGCGTTTCACATCCACTGGAATGCGCGAACTGCCTGCGGCGAGGCCACGGGCAGCCCTGCGCCAGACCTGACCGACCTGCCCAGCTGGCAAAGCTGGGCCCGCTCGATTGGCTCCCGCCTGATGGGCCAGGACGACCTCTGCACCCGCCTTCTCCACTTTGTTGCGAAAAACCGTTAAAATCAAGGGTTACGCGGATCAGCTCATGGGAGCCAGCCGCATATATAGCCAATAATTGCCAATAAATCGGGCACAAAATCGGCACATCACTCGCCATAACCCGCCGCAAACCCGCCCACAGGTGCAAGCCAGTGCCCAGGTCAAGCGGCCTACTACCTCAGTAAAACTGCTATGAAAATCGCTCAAGAAATCCGCGTCGGTAACGTCATCATGCATGGCAAGGACCCGATGGTCGTGCTCAAGACCGAATACAGCCGCGGGGGGCGCAATTCCGCCACCGTGCGCATGAAGCTCAAAAGCCTGATCGCCACCTTCAACACCGAAGTCGTGTTCAAGGCCGATGACAAGCTGGACCAGGTCTTTCTGGACAAAAAGGAATGCACCTATTCCTACTTCGCCGACCCAATGTACATCTGCATGGACGAAGAGTTCAACCAGTACGAAGTCGAAGCCGAAAACATGGGCGACTCGCTGAACTACCTGCAAGACGGCATGGACCTTGAAGTGGTGTTCTACGACGGCAAGGCCATTTCGGTTGAAGTGCCCACCAGCGTGCAGCGCGAAATCACCTGGACCGAGCCTGCCGTCAAAGGCGATACCTCCGGCAAGGTGCTCAAGCCCGCCAAACTGGCGACCGGCTTTGAAATCGGTGTGCCGATTTTTGTGGCGCAGGGCGATGTGGTTGAAATCGACACCCGCACCGGCGAATACCGCAAGCGCGTCTAAGTTCAGGTCAAAGCCTCCGGGCTTGCCGCTGAAACAAAAAAATGGCTCCTTCTGGAGCCTTTTTTGTTTGTCTGTGGCGAGCATGAATAGTCTTATCACTGGTTGACAATGGCATATGGAACAAAATCAAGACCTCTCCGAAGACCGCCTGGCCAACGCCTGGGCGGAACTGCAATCGCTGTCCAACGACTCGGCACCACTGCGCCCCAATGCCAACCGGCTGGCGTTTGCCGACCCCGAGTTTTTGCTGCGGCGCGAAACGCGCGGCATCCGCTTTCAGCTTGAAATGCTCAAGCCCGAGATCGACCAGCAGGCGCTGGGGGTTGAAAACACCATTGTGGTGTTCGGCAGCGCACGCTTTCCCGCGCCCGAGCAGGCCAGCGCAGCCCTGAAGCTGGCGGAGGAAAGCGGCGACGAAGAAGCGCTGGCGCTGGCCCGCCGCCATGTGCGCAACGCGCACTACTACGACCAGGCCCGCCTGTTTGCGCGCATTGTGGCAACCTACAGCAACCCGCGCCCTGCGTCAGAGCAGTTGTTCATCTGCACCGGCGGCGGCCCGGGCATCATGGAGGCGGCCAACCGCGGCGCCCAGGAAATGGGCGCGCTCAACGTGGGACTCAACATCGTGTTGCCGCACGAGCAGTCGGGCAACCCCTACATTTCGCCATCGCTGAACTTCAAGTTTCACTACTTCGCCCTGCGCAAAATGCACTTCATGATGCGCGCCAAGGCCTTGGTGGCTTTTCCGGGCGGATTCGGAACGCTGGACGAACTGTTTGAGATCATCACGCTGGTGCAGACCAAAAAGGCCAAGCCCGTGCCCATTATTCTTTTCGGCTCCGAATACTGGAAACGGCTGTTCAACTTTGAAGTGCTGATTGAAGAAGGTGCGATCAAGCGGGAAGACCTGGCACTCTTTCAATATGTCGACGATCCACAGCTGGCCTGGGACGCCATCAAGGACTTCTACAAACTCTAGGCTTTGGGGCCCGGGCCGGAAACGGGCTTGTCGGCGGGCGTGCCCGGAGTCGTCTTGAGCAGCCAGGCCAGGCGCGACCCGGCGCCGACCATGGCGCCCGTGGCCCAGAACACGCTCGCGATGCCCACCAGCGCGCCGGCCGAACCAAACAGCATGGGCATGAGCACGCTGGAGGCATTGATCGCCATCAGCCGCAAGCCCAGCGCCTCGCCTTGGCGCGCCTCCGGCGTGATCTGGTGCAGCATGCTCATGACCATGGGCTGGACCATGCCCAGCGAAAAAACCAGCAACACGGAACACACGCCCATGCCCAGCGCCGAACGCATCAGGGGATAGACGCCAAACAGGACGGCGGTCGCCAGCATGGAGCCGGCCAGCACCCGCCACTCCCGCAGATGCGCCGCGACCAGCGGCATCAGCATGCGGATGGCCGCCGCTGCCACCGCAAAGGCGCCCAGGATGGAGCCAATGACCGAGGCGCTGAGACCTCTTTCAAAACCGAGTACCGGCACCACGAAGGTGTGCACATCCCAGCACGACGACAAGAACCAGTTGACCAGCATCAGCCGGCGGAACATCGGCTCGCGCAGCAAGTCCCAGGCTTTCGGCCGCTTGCCCTGGTTCGCGGCGATCAGCGGCGGCAACTCGCGCGTTTTTCGCACCAGAAACCAGCTGGCAATCGGCAGCACCGCCATCAGGAAAAAAGCAGCGCGGTAACCCCCCAAA
>NZ_JADMJK010000147.1 GCF_018780625.1 Polaromonas sp.
TCACCACGCTCAGCGAAGCGCTGCCCGAGGCTATCAAGCCGCGTTTTTGCGGCATTCACTTTTTCAACCCGCCGCGCTACATGGCGCTGGTCGAGCTGATCAACACGCCGACCACCGAGCCCAAGGTGCTGGACGACCTGGAAGCCTTTGTCACCAGCGCCCTGGGCAAGGGCGTGATTCGCGCCCATGACACGCCCAACTTCATCGCCAACCGTGTCGGCATCGCCGGCATGCTGGCCACCATCAAGGAGGCTGAAAACTTTGGCCTGAGCTATGACGTGGTCGATGACCTGACCGGCAAGAAGCTGGGCCGCGCCAGTTCGGGCACTTTCCGCACCGCCGACGTAGTCGGACTGGACACCATGGCGCATGTGATCAAGACGCTGCAGGACAACCTTGGGCCTGACAAGATGCCCGATCCTTTTTCAGACCTGTACGGCACGCCGCCGGTGCTGGCCCGGTTGCTGGAGGCCAAAAGCCTGGGTCAGAAAACCGGTGCCGGTTTCTACAAAAAGGTCGGGCGCGACATTTTGCGGCTGGACCCGGAAAGCATGGACTATGTAGCGGGCGGTGCCAAGGCCGATGACGTGGTCGGCCGCATGCTGAAAAAGCCGGCCGGCGAGCGTCTCAAGCTCTTGCGCAACGCCGAAGGCGCCGAGCCGCGTTTCCTGTGGGCCATCCTGCGTGACCAGTTTCACTATGCGGCCGTGCACCTGGCCAGCATTGCCGAAAGCGCGCGCGACATTGACTTTGCAATGCGCTGGGGCTTTGGCGCCAGCCAGGGCCCGTTCGAACTGTGGCAGGAAGCCGGCTGGCTGCAGGTGGCGAACTGGATCCAGGAAGACATTGACGCTGGCAAGGCGCTGAGCAGCGCGCCGCTGCCTGACTGGGTGTTCAGCGGCCCGGTGGCAGAAGCCGGCGGCGTGCACACGCCAGCAGGTTCCTGGAGCGCATCAAGCCAGAAATTCATTGCGCGCCGCCAGTTGCCGGTGTATGCGCGCCAGCATTTCCCTGAAGACGTGCTTGGTTCCAGTGCATCCGCCTTTCAAACCGCAGGCACCACGCTGCACGAGGACGATGCGATTCGACTCTGGACGCTGGACGGCCCCGATGGACAGGGGGGCGACGTGCTGATCGCCAGCATCAAGACCAAGATGCACGTCATCAGCCCCGACGTGGCCGAAGGGCTGGCCCTGGGCGTGGACCTGGCCGAGAAAAGCTACAAGGGCCTGGTGATCTGGTCCAACGATGCCATGTTTTCTGCCGGCGCCGACCTGCAAACCATGTTGACCGGCTTCATGATTGGCGGCGTCGGGGCGGTGGAAGGCGCCGAGGCTGAACTGCAGGGCGTGATGCTCAAGCTGCGTTATGCCGCCGTGCCGGTGGTGTCTGCCGTGCGCGGCCTGGCGCTGGGCGGCGGCTGCGAGCTGGCGGTTTATTCGGCCAGGCGCGTGGCCGCCATGGAAAGCTACATCGGCCTGGTGGAAGTGGGCGTGGGCCTGGTGCCCGGCGCCGGCGGCCTGACCTATATTGCGCGCCGCGCCGCTGAAAATGCAGCCTTGTCAACCGGCAAGGACATGCTGCCTTTCCTGACCGAAGGCTTCACCGCAGCGGCCATGGCCAAGGTGGGAACCGGCGCCATTGACAGCCGCAAGATCGGCTACCTGCTGGACAGCGATGTGATCGTGCCCCACAAGGACGAGTTGCTGTTCGTGGCGCTCAACGAAGCGCGCGCGCTGTTCCATTCCGGCTACCGCGCGCCGCACAAGCGGCTGTTTCCGGTGGTCGGGCGCAATGGCCTGGCCACCATCAAAGGGCAACTGGTCAACATGCGCGACGGCGGCTTCATCAGCGCGCACGACTTTCACATCGCCAGCCTGATCGCGGGCGTGGTGTGTGGTGGTGACGTGGATGCCGGTACGCTGGTGACGGAAGAGTATTTGATGACGCTGGAACGCCAGGCGTTCTGCGCGCTGCTGGCCCACCCCAAAACGCAGGAACGCATCATGGGCATGATGAGTACCGGCAAACCCGTGAGGAACTGATGGTGGATTCCAACACCGTCAATCACCCGCCCAACCGGCTGGAGCGCCAGCTCGACCGCTTGCAGGACGTGCCTGCCTTTGCCCGTACCTGGTATCAAGGCGTGGTGCTGCGCCGGGCCGTGCCTTTTACCGGAACGGCCGGGCTGGACTTTCTGCAGATGCGCCGTGAACGCGTCGAAATCGGTCTCAAGAATGAGAAGAAGGTCCAGAACCACATCGGCGGCATACACGCCTCGGCCATGAACCTGCTGGCCGAGACCGCCACCGGCATGGTGGTCGGCATGAATGTGCGCGACGACTGCACGCCGCTGGCCAAGGCGCTGACGATGGCGTTCAGGAAGCGCGCCACGGGTGCCATGCGGGCCGTGGCCACGCTGACGCCAGCGCAGCAGGCGCTGATGCAAGCCAGCGACAAAGGCGAAGTCACGGTGGCCGTCACGGTCACCGACGAGGCGGGTGTCGAGCCCGTTGAATGCGAATTTATTTGGGCCTGGATTCCGTCCGGCCCGCTGAAGAGCTAAAGAACCAAAGGAAAGCGATCTTCTTCTTGCTCCTTCCCCCGCTGGGGGAAGGTTGGGATGGGGGCTCTACGACATGCAAAACCAGGCCAGCACCAACGCCAGAACGTTCGCGAGGTCCCTTCGCCAGGAGATGACCGATGGCGAGCGGCGGCTATGGCTGCGTGGCGAACAGCTGGGGTTCAAGTTCAGGCGCCAGCATCCGCTGGGGGCTTATGTGGCGGATTTTGCTTGTCTTGCGCCCCGGCTGATTGTGGAAGTAGACGGATCGCAGCATGCACAGCAGCAGGGCTACGACGCACAGCGCGACGCTTTTTTCAGAAGTCACGGCTTTGACGTGATGCACTTTCCGGCCAACTTGCCGTTTTCAGATTTGCAGTCGATTGTGGAGGCGATTTACAACCGGCTGACCGAGTTGGCCGCGCTGGCCCCCATCCCAGCCTTCCCCCAAAGGGGGAAGGAGCAAGAAAATCAGCCTGAGGCTTTCCCCGAATTACACCTTTCCCCGCTGGGGGAAGGCAGGGATGGGGGCTTCCCCGCCCCCGCCCCCGCCCCTTGAGTTCACCTTCTACCGATTCATCCAGAAAGAGCACCCCATGAAACAAGTCCAGGAAGCCTACATCGTTGCCGCCACGCGCACGCCCATAGCGCGCTCGCACCGGGGTTTTTTCCGCAACACACGTCCCGACGACCTGCTGGTCAGCGTCCTCAAGGCCGCGCTGGCCCAGGTGCCGACGCTGGACCCCAGGGCGATTGAAGACATCATCTGCGGCTGCGCCATTCCAGAAGGCCCGCAGGGCCTGAACATCGCGCGCATAGGCGCGGTGCTGGCCGGCTTGCCGACCAGCGTGGGCGGCATCACCGTGAACCGCTTTTGCGCATCAGGCCTGTCGGCCATCCAGATGGCGGCCGACCGTATCCGTGTCGGCGAGGCCGATGTGATGTTCGCCGCCGGCGTGGA
>NZ_JADMJK010000070.1 GCF_018780625.1 Polaromonas sp.
GGCGAGCTGGGTTCGCAGGCGAGGGGGGCGTTTCAGGCGCTGGCCGGGCTCAAGAACCTGGCAACGGCGCCCGCTGCGGCCCCAAATGCCGCGCCGCTGCCAAATTCAGCATCAAACAGGCCTCAAGCGCAAGCGGGACGGGCGCAAGCAGCGCCTGAAAAAGCAGCCATCAAGACGCCGGAGCGCTACACCAGCTGGAGTTTTGGCGAGTTGCCGGAACTGATGGAAATCCGCAAAGGCGCGCAAACGCTGATTGGTTTTCCGGCGCTGATCGACCTGGGTGACGCGGTGACGATCGAGGTATTTGACGAGCCCGACGCGGCCGCCGCCAGGCACCGCGCCGGCCTGCGCCGCTTGTTTTCGCTGCAGATCAAGGACGCGCTGAAGTACCTCGAAAAGAACCTGCCCGACCTGCAAAAAACCGCCACCGCCTACATGCTGGTGGGCAGGGCTGCCGACAACTCGGGCGGCGGCACGCTGGAAGAGTTGCGCCAGCAGATCATTGAAGTGGCGCTGGACCGGGCGTTTTTGCTCGATCCGCTGCCCACCTGCGAAGCGGATTTCAAAAAGCGCATTGACGACGGGCGCGGCCGGCTGACGCTGATCGCCAGCGAAGTGGCGCGGCTGGCGGCCGGCATCCTGACCGAATTTGCCGTGGCCCAGCGCAAGATCAAGGACACCAAGAATGCAGCAGAAGCGGCGCAGGATGCGGCCCAGCAGCTGCAGCGCCTGGTGCCCAAACGGTTTTTGACCAGCACGCCGTACGGGCAGCTGCAGCACTTTTCACGCTACCTCAAGGCCATTACCTTGCGGCTGGAAAAGTGGCGCGCCGACCCGGCCCGCGATGCCGCCAAGATGGCCGAGTTGCGGCCACAGGAACAGCGCTACTGGCGCCTGGTGGCCGACCGCAAGGGCGCCGTGGATGCCCGCATGCAGGAATACCGCTGGCTGCTGGAAGAGCTGCGGGTAAGCTTTTTCGCGCAAGAGCTGCGCACGCCGCAACCAGTCAGCGTGAAGCGGCTGGACAAGGCCTGGGCGCAACTTAACAGCTGAAGAGTGCATAGCCAAACAGCAGACGTAAAAAAAGGACCTTGCTAGCCGCAAGGTCCTTTTTTTCAGGAAACAGCTTTAACTCAAGGTTAAATGCGTCCCATCAGCAACAGCACGATCAGGATGATGACAACCAGACCCAAACCACCGCTGGGACCGTAACCCCAGTTGCGGCTGTGGCCCCACGTTGGCAATGCGCCAACCAGAATCAAAATAAGAATAATAAGTAAGATCATCGACATTGAGTAATTCCTTGTAATGTGTGCTGATTGTTGCCCGGCTCCCGGCTCATTCAGGCAGGCGGAATTCGCCTGCAGCCGTCAGGGGCTTCCTACAGTTTGGCCAGACGCTGCAGCGCAGCCACCAGGGTCTCATCCTTTTTGGCGAAGCAAAAGCGCACCACGCGCTGGTCAAACCCATCGCCGTAGAACGCCGACAGCGGAATAGCCGCCACGCCGATCTCGGTGGTCAGCCATTTGCAAAAGTCAGCTTCATTCAAGTCGCTGACGGGCGAAATGTCCACGCACTGGAAATAGGTGCCTTCGCTCGGCAGAAGCTTGAAGCGCGTTGCCGCCAGGCCGCTGCGAAACAACTCGCGCTTGCGCTGGTAAAAAGCCGGCAAATCGAGGTAGGGCCGGTCATCGGCCATGTAGCTGGCCAGACCGCATTGCATGGGCGTGTTGACGGTGAACACGTTGAACTGGTGCACCTTGCGGAACTCGGCGCTCAGGGCTGCGGGCGCGGCTACAAAGCCCACCTTCCAGCCCGTGACATGGTAGGTTTTGCCAAAGCTGCTGACAATGAAGGCGCGCGCCGCCAGCCCGGCAAAGCGCGCCGCGCTGTAGTGCTGCTTGCCGTCAAACACCATGTGCTCATAGACCTCGTCGCTGATCAGCAGCACGTCGGTAGGCGCCAGAATGTCCTGGAGCTTGTGCATCTCGGCTTCGGTCCACACGGTCGCACTGGGGTTGTGCGGCGAATTGACCACGATGGCCCGGGTCTTGGGCGTGATGGCCGCGGCGATCTTGTCAAAATCCGGGCGGAACGTGCCTGGCGTCAACGGCACGCGCACCGCCGTGCCGCCAGCCAGCTCAATGTTGGGCACATAGCTGTCGTAGCAGGGCTCCAGCACGATTACTTCGTCGCCCGGGTGGACCACGGCCAGGATGATGGTGATGATGGCCTGCGTGGCGCCCGCCGTGATGGTGATCTCGGTGTTGGCGTTGTAGTGGCGGCCGTGCAGTTTGGCCAGCTTGGCGGCCACCGCCTCGCGCAGCACCGGCACGCCGGGCATGGGCGGGTACTGGTTCAGTCCGCGCTGCATCGCGTCCGTGACGGCGTTGACCAGCGCGGGGTCACAGTCAAAGTCAGGAAACCCCTGGCCCAGGTTCACAGCTCCTTTTTCAGCGGCCAGCCCAGACATGACGGTAAAAATGGTGGTGCCAACGTTGGGCAGCTTGCTGCGCAGCAGCGGGGTGTGCGGGATGTCTTGCATGGTGGGGGTCATACTTCGTAGTCGTTGATGCGGCCGGACATGGCCTTGGTGATCAGGTCGCGGGTCAGCTTGTCACTGAGCAGCTCGGCAAATTTATACACAAAATTGCGCAGGTAGGCGCTGCGCTTGAAGGCCACGCGGGCCACGTTCACGCCAAACAGCGCGCCCGCCGGCAGGGCCAGCAGGTCGGTGTTGGTACCGTCGTCCTTGAGCGCCATCTCCGCCACAATCCCCACGCCCAGCCCCAGCCGCACATAGGTCTTGATCACGTCGGAGTCAATCGCCTCCAGGGCAATGCGCGGGTGAAGGTGCTTCGCGGCAAACGCCTGGTCGATCTTGGTGCGTCCCGTGAACGAAGGGTGGTAGGTGATCAGGGGCTCCAGGGCCAGGTCTTTGAGCGTGATGTGCTCGTTTTTGGCCAGCGGATGGTCCAGCGGCATGACCAACATGTGCTGCCATTCGTAGCAGGGCAGGGTCACCAGGTCGTCGTACTGGCTCAGCGACTCCGTGGCAATGCCGATTTCGGCCACTTCGTCCAGCACCATGCGCGCCACCTGGTCGGGCGAGCCCTGGTGCAGGCTGACATTGACTTTGGGGAAAGCCTCGCGCAGCCTGGCCACCGAGTGCGGCAGCACATAGCGGGCCTGGGTGTGGGTGGTCGCAATCGACAAGGTGCCGCTGTCCTGGGCCGAAAACTGCTCGCCAATGCGCCGCAGGTTGCCCACTTCGCGCATGATGATTTCTATGCTTTTAAGCACATGGTCGCCGGGCTCGGTGACGCGTTTGAGCCGCTTGCCATGCCGCGCAAAAATCTCCACGCCCAGTTCTTCTTCAAGTTCGATGATCGCCTTGGAGACGCCGGGCTGCGAGGTATGCAGCGCCTTGGCGGTTTCGGTGAGGTTCAGGTTGCGCCGCACGGCTTCCTGGACAAAGCGGAATTGGTGAAGATTCATATGAAATATTGGCTAATAGTTATTTTTATTATGCCCAAATTTTACTAATGAAATCCTTTTTCAGGCGAGGGCAATGTCGGCCATCAGCGCCGTCAATTGCGCGTACTCGCCTGCGGCGGGAAGCAGATCAATCACCACATCAGGATGCGCTGCGCGTAGTTGTTCGACCAGCAGCGGAAGGTCTTCACGGGCATGTTTGCCCACCCCGAAGAAAAGGGGAAATACCTTGATGCGGCGCGCGCCAGCGGCGGCCAGTTCAAGGGCGGCTTCGGGGAGCGAAGGCGCGCAGAGTTCCAGATAAGCGCAGCAAACCTGCGCATCGGGCTGGCGAAGGCGTATCTGCGTGGCGACGGCTTCAATCGGTGCGCGCCACAGCGGGTCGCGTGAGCCGTGGGCAAACAGAACAATGGCGGTGCATGCGTGTGCCGATACGGGGGGAAGTAGGGTCATAGGAAGGGCGTAAAAAATCTGTCGCGCTGCGCTAGCGCTTTAAAACCAGCCAGCCAAACGCGCCCAGCGACACCGCCATGTACAGCAGTCCGGGTGTCGCGGCCGCCAGCCAGGGTTGCCAGTTGCGCAGGTTGCCAACATAGCCAAACACGTTGTTGAGCAGGAAAAAACTGATGCCGATCATGACACCGGCAAAAACATAACCGGTGATGCCGCCCGAGCGAAAATGAAGATAGGCAAAAGGCAGGGCCAGCATCACCATGACAAGGCAGCTGAGCGGGTAGAAAACCTTTCGCCAGAATTCAATCTCGTAACGCTGGGCCGTCTGGCTGTTGGCTTCCAGGTGGCGGACGTAGTTGAAAAGGTCCACGGTTCCCATGCGGTCGGGCTTGAGCAGCGCCACAGACACCATTTCCGCGTTGAGCCCGGTCGGCCATCGAAAGCTTTCCACGGTGCTTCGGGTGACTTTGGCCTCTTGCCGTGCTTTCTCGGCCGGGGCGGCGGTATCAGGGACTTCAAACTCCACGCGGGTAGCCTGCGACAGCTGCCAGGCCGCTTCGGGCGTAAATACCGCCAGGGGCGCCTGGAGGGTCGAGACAATCAGGCCTTTGTTGTTGAATTCAAAGATCTGCACGCCCTTCATTTCGTTGTCAGGCGTCAGCGTTTTGACATTGACCACGTAGTTGTTGTAGGCCTGCTTTTCCTTGAGCCACGCCCCGGTCTGTCCGATGGTGATCTGGCCCTGGTAGCGCGCCTTGAGCAGTTGCGCAGCGCGCTCGCTGGCGGGCGCTACGTAGTCGCCCACCACAAAACTCAGCACCACAAAAAATGCCCCAAGCGCCAGCAACAGCCTGAGCGCGCGCCACGGGTCCAGTCCGCTGGTACGCAAAATGGTGAACTCGGAACTCTGAGCCAGCCGTGCCATGACGAAAATGGTGCCAATCAGCACCGAAATGGGCAGGAGCTCGTAAAGATGATTCGGGATCAGTAGCGCCACATAAAGCAGCGCGTGCCTGATCTGGTAAATATTGTCGGCGCTGCCAAGGCCGCTGCTTTTCCCCAGGTACTGCAACTCATCGACCAGGTCAAAAAAGAAAAACAGCGACAAAAACCCCAGCGCCACCAGCGTAATGGCCGTCAGCACTTCACCGTAAATCAGGCGGCGTACGGTTTTCATGGGCGACCCCTGTCAGCGCGCGCTAGCGGCGCGGGGCGGCGCAGGCGCGGCACCAGCCTGACCACCCAGTTGGAATGCCGCTTGGCCAGCCAGCCCAGACCCAGAAGGAATACGCTGCCGTGCAGCAGCATCAGGAAGTTGCCAAAACCGATGAGTCCGGCAACGATCCAGCCTTGCCCCAGGCTGATCAGGTTGTTGTAGACCACAAACGACAGCAACACAAAAATCAGGCTGCCACTGCGCCCGCTGCGTGGATTACCGCTGGCCAGCGCCAAGGCCAGAATTACAAAATTAATGGCTGACAGTGCCAACCCGAACCGCCACGCCAACTCACTGAGGTTGCCCGGCGTGGGCGCCTTGATGAGATCGCGTGTGGACAAGAGCTTGGCGGCCGGCGTGTCCTGGCTAAAGGCACTCGAGGCGCCCGTTTTGGTGCCGTACTCTTCAAAGTTACTGACTTTCAGGGCCGACTGTCCAACCACGTTTTCCAGCCGCTGGCCGTTTTCGAGGATCAGGAACTGCCCGTCTTCCCTGGTTTCAAGCCGGCCTGAGCGGGCCGTGGTGACGGAGCTTTTTCCTTTTTCAGTGGCCGCAATAAATACGTTGTTGCTGGCTTGTGCGCCTGGCTGGTCACGGTCGATAAAAAATACGCGGTTGCCGCTGGAGGACTCCTGGAACTGTCCGGGCGCGATGCGGTCCAGGTCGCTGCGCTGCTCATAGCGGGTTTGCATGTCCCGGGTTTGCTGGTTGGTCCACGGCCATACAAAAATCGACAGCAGCGTCACCACCAGCAGCACCGGCCAGGCAAAGCGAAACAACGGCGTCAAAAAGCCCGCCAGTCCCTGGCCACTGGTGAACCAGACCACCATTTCGCTGTCCCGGTACATGCGGGACAGGGTGCTGACCATGGCGATGAAAAGCGACAGCGTCAAGATGGTGGGAAGACGGCCCAACGCCGAATAGGCCATGAAGAGCATGACATCCTCGGGATTGATGAAACCGCGCGAAGCTTGACCCAGCGTGCGAATCAGCACGATGGTCATCACGATCGTGACGATCACCACAAGGGTTGCGCCGAAACTGCGCGCCAGCTCTTTGCGAATTGAAGATTGGAATAACATTGACTGGTTAGCCGCTTTGCGTTGTTTTATTTTTGTTTACCTACCCGACCCTGAATTATGGACTTTGAACTCAAAACACTGACCCGCGCCCGTATCTGCAATGAAAAATGTGACGCGCTTGTGGTACTCGTCCCGCAGGACTTCAGCTCCACAGCCGATCCTGTTTCAGTGCTGGTGGCGCTTGCGCTCAAATCCGGTGACTTTGAAGCCAAATCTGGCAAGCTGCTGAGCGCCTACCGCACACTGGGCATTGCGGCAACGCGAACCGTGCTGGTCGGGGCGGGTGATGGAAGTCCCAAACAGATCCGGACGGCCGTGAACGCGGCGCTGGGCGCCTTGAAGGCCAGCAACGCGCAACGCGTGGTGGTGTGCCTAAGTGCGCTGAACAGCCAGCAGGCCGATGTGGTGCGCGCCACCGTTGTAGCCTGCAGCGACACGGTATACAGCTACACCGCCACCAAGTCCAAGGTCATCCCGGCAAAACTGCAGCGCGTGGTGATCGGCGTAAGTAGTCTTGCGGACGCACAGACGGGATTCGACAAAGGAATCGCACTGGCCAAAGGTATGGACTTTGCCAGGGAGTGGGGCAACCGGCCAGCCAACCACGCGACCCCCACCATGCTGGCGGGCGCCGCCAGGGAACTGGGTAAATTTCCCAATATCAAGGTGGAGGTGCTGGGCCCCAAGGAAGTGGCCAAGCTGGGCATGGGCTCGTTCATGGCGGTGGCGCAAGGCTCCGACGAGCCGCTGCGTTTCATCGTGCTGCACTACGAGGGCGCGGCCAAGGCCGAGGCGCCCGTGGTACTGGTCGGCAAGGGCATCACCTTTGATTCAGGCGGTATCTCGATCAAGCCTGCAGCGGAAATGGACGAGATGAAATTCGACATGTGCGGCGCCACGAGTGTGCTGGGCACCTTTCGTGCGCTGGCCGAATTGCAGCCTGCGCTGAACGTGGTGGGCCTGATCCCGGCGAGTGAAAACATGACGGGCGGCAGCGCGGTCAAGCCCGGTGATGTCGTCACCAGCATGAGCGGGCAAACCATCGAAATCCTGAACACCGATGCAGAAGGGCGCCTGGTGCTGTGCGATGCATTGACGTATGCAGAACGCTTCAAGCCCAAGGCCGTGATTGACATCGCCACGCTGACGGGCGCCTGCGTGATCGCGCTGGGCAGCGTGCGCAGCGCACTTTTCTCGACCGACGAGGCACTGGCCCAGGCGCTGACCCAGGCAGGTGAAAGTTCGCTCGATTTGTGCTGGAGAATGCCGCTGGATGAGGAATATGCGGAAGGGCTCAAAACAAACTTTGCGGATGTCGCCAACATCGCAGGCAGAGCTGCAGGCGTCGTGACCGCTGCCAAGTTTTTGCAGCGCTTTGCCACCCGCTTTGCCTGGGCGCACCTGGACATTGCCGGCACGGCCTGGAAAGGTGGCGCAGCGAAAGGCGCGACCGGTCGCCCTGTGCCCCTGCTGCTGGACTACTTGCTCGGCCAGGTCCCCGTCGCCAAGGCCGAAAAAGCGCCTGCCAAAGCCAAGCCCGTAAAACGGCGCGTCCCCCTACCCAAAACCGGGGTATGACTGAAATAGCCTTTCACTTCAATGTGGCCAACAAGCTGCTATACGGCTGCCGCTTGCTGCGCAAGGTCTACAGCAGCGGCGCCAGCGTGGTGGTGACGGCAGAGCCCGCATTGCTGGCTGAACTCGATCAGTTGCTGTGGAGCTTTTCCGCCACCGAATTTGTGCCGCATTGCAGGCTCGGTGCAGGTGAACCCAGCCGTGGAGAGGCGCCCGTGCTGCTGGCCGAGTCGCTCAAGGCGTGCGCAGGCTACAGCATTCTGGTTAACCTCGGCCAGACCATTCCGCTTGAGTTTGAACGGTTTGAACGTTTGATTGAGGTGGTCGCGCAGGGAGAGGAAGATCGCCTTGCTGCGCGCAGCCGCTGGAAACATTACACCGACAGGGGCTACGCCATGAAACGACATGACCTTGCGACGGCCGGGGAGGGTGCATGAGCAATGTCCCGCTTCCACCGCGTTTCGTTCCCACGCTGACCGAGGTCTTCCAGCCTGCGCCTGCAGCGCTGCAGACATTGGCGCCTGGGACGCTTTCTCCAGAGCAGCAAGAGCAAATGGTCATGCGCGTCTTGCAGCGCATAGACATGACGCTGGAGCGGCGCTTGCGCGAGGCGGTCGGGCAATTGATTTTGGAGCACACGGAAACGCTGGTGCCCCATCTTAGGGAAGAGATTGAGCAGGTGGTGCGCCAATCCGTAAACCACGCGTTTGACCAGGAAGTCACTCAGTTGCCGATCCAGCCTTGAGTCGCTGCAAGACATGCGCCCATTCGTCAGGCCGCCCGATTTCGCCGTTTGGAGCACGCTTGGCGGCGTCGCCAAGCGAGCGTATTGCTGCAAGTCCATCGTTCTCCAAGGGTAAACACCCTTATCCAGAATAACCTAGGGTACGTTGCTATGGCACGGGCCCGAAAATTGCGTTATGTTCGGCTCCGTTGAGTAAAAAATAGTCTCAACCTTTAACGATAATTTAAATCGGAGTGTTTATGCAAATGAAATTAAAGCTGACGGTAGTGGCTTGTCTTGCAGTGGTTGCAGGTATTGCCTCCGCACAAGATGCCGTGGTGAAAATTGGTCACGTCGCACCAATGTCTGGCGCACAAGCCCACTACGGCAAAGACAATGAAAATGGCGCGCGCTTGGCGATTGATGACCTGAACACACAGAATATCGTCATTGGCGGCAAAAAAATCAAATTTGAATTGGTTGCTGAAGATGATGCCGCTGATCCAAAACAGGGCACAGCGGCCGCACAAAAACTGTGCGACTCCAAAGTCTCGGGCGTTGTGGGCCACCTGAACTCAGGAACAACAATTCCCGCATCCAAGGTTTATAACGACTGCGGTATCCCGATGGTGACGGGCGCGGCAACCAACCCCAATCTGACCAAGCCGGGCTACAAAACCACGTACCGCATCATTGCCAACGACAACGCGCTGGGCGCCGGTCTGGCTTTTTACGCAGCGGACGCCTTGAAGCTGAAAAGAGTGGCCATCATTGATGACCGCACAGCGTACGGCCAAGGCGTTGCAGAAGTTTTCAAGAAGACGGCCGTGGCAAAAGGCATGACCGTGGTCGACGAGCAGTTCACAACCGACAAGGCCACTGACTTTATGGCCATCCTCACCGCCGTGAAATCCAAAAACCCAGATGCGGTTTTCTTCGGCGGTATGGACCCTCAGGGCGGCCCCATGTTGCGCCAGATGGAGCAACTTGGCATGAGCAACGTCAAATACTTTGGCGGTGATGGCATCTGCACCGCTGAACTGGCCAAACTGGCTGCAGGCGCCAAGACCATCAGCAATGTGGTGTGCGCCGAAGGTGGTGCATCGCTCGCCAAAATGCCAGGCGGCGAAGCCTGGAAAAAGCGCTATGACACCAAGTACCCCGCTCAGTTCCAGGTTTACAGCCCGTACACCTATGACGCGACGCTTCTGTTGGTTGACGCCATGAAGCGCGCCAATTCCACCGATCCAAAGGTCTACAACGCAGAGTTGATCAAAGCCAACTTTAAAGGCGTGACCACGACGATTGCTTTCGAGCCCAATGGCGAGTTGAAAAATCCGGCCATCACGTTGTACGTGTACAAAGACGGCAAGAAATCAGCACTGAACTAAGACGTTCGCTAAAGACAACCCCCACCGTGCGGTGTGAGGCCAGTCAGTTAAAAGCTGACTGGCCTTTTTTCAACTTGGAAGCCTGGTGGTTAGGCCGACATGGAACAAATCGGGAGGCAGTCAACCTGAATACCCAGAACGCACACGAAGAACGCCAGATTGGATTAAATAATACGAGCCGCAGTAGCAAGACCGCAGGACTGCAATGCAACAGTCAAAAAAATAACCCATCAAGCGGTTTTACGCCTGATGGGTTAGATTATGAATTTTCACTTCATACGGACTGGAAATTCGTATGGATACTAGTTAATTGGCGGAAGAGGCGGGATTCGAACCCGCGGTGGGTATAACCCCACGCACGCTTTCCAGGCGTGTGACTTAAACCGCTCATCCACCCTTCCGCTAAGCCTTAGATTGTAGCAGTGCTAAGCAGCAGCCCAGCGCAAAATTGGACGAAATACGCCGGTTAGTGTTCGGCGGCTTGAAACCGGTGCTTTTCCAGCTGTGCCATGGTGACAAATTCCAGCGCATTCGCATGGGTAGCGGCCAGAATCACGGGCGGCGGGCAGCCAGCCTCCAGCGCCTCGCGCCAACGGTTCGCGCACAGGCACCAGCGCTGGCCAGCTTTCAGGCCGGCAAATCGATGCTCTGGCCTGGGCGTCATCAGGTCATTTCCGCGCGAACGAGAAAATATCAAGAACGCCTCTGTGACGCGGACACACACGAGGTGGGAACCCAAATCAGACGCATCAGTATTGCAGCAGCCATCCCGAAAATAGCCGGTGACCGGATCGTAAGAGCACGCCTCCAATGCGGTGCCCAGGACATTTTTAGGTGTAGTCATGGCTCGACCTGTGTTCTGACTTACGGTGGCGACGCATCAAGCCTGATTGGACTGCACCATTTTCATGGCGGACGTAATCAGGGCCGACACCTCGGTCATATTGCTGGGCACGATCAAGGTCGTGGTCGCTTTGTTCGCAACACTTGAATAGGCCTCAACGGCTTTTTCGGCGACCTTGAGTTGAACCGCTTGCATGCCGCCTGGTTGGCTGATTGCTGCAGCGACCACCTCGATGGCCTTTGCATTGGCTTCGGCCACGGCCATGATGGCCGACGCTTCACCTTGCGCATTGTTGATAGCTGCCTGTTTTTCGCCCTCGGACCGTGCAATAAAGGCTTCGCGCTCGCCCGTCGCAATATTGATTTGCTCCTGCTTGCGCCCCTCGGAGGCCGCTATCAGGGCCCGCTTTTCACGTTCAGCGGTAATTTGCGACTGCATGGCGTGCAGAATCTCTTTCGGTGGCGTCAAATCCTTGATTTCATAGCGCAGTACCTTCACCCCCCAGTTCAGCGCAGCTTCATCAATGGCCGCAACGACTTGCGCGTTGATGATTTCTCGCTCTTCAAAGGTTTTGTCGAGCTCCAGCTTGCCGATCACGGAGCGCAGCGAAGTTTGGGACAACTGCGTCACCGCCATAAGGTAGTTGGAAGAGCCATAGCTGGCGCGCATCGGGTCGGTGACCTGGAAGTACAAAATGCCATCGACTTGCAACTGGGTGTTGTCCCTGGTAATGCAAATCTGGCTGGGCACATCAAGCGGAATTTCCTTGAGACTGTGCTTGTAGGCAACCCGGTCGATAAAGGGAATCAGAAAATTCAGCCCCGGCGTCAGTGAACCGTGGTATTTCCCCAGACGTTCTATGACCCAGGAGTTTTGCTGGGGCACCACCTTGATGGAGCGTGTGATGAAGATGACTGCAATGACCAGGAGAACGATCGCAACTTCCATAAGGAAACTTTCTTTTTAAGGTTATTAAAGTTTGTCGACCAGCAACCGGCTTCCAACCAGCTCTGCGACCCGGTGAAGTCCCGCTGATGGCGTGTTGCCTGGCCGCTGGATCACGGTCCAGTTCGCGCCGCGGTATTTCACCGTGGCCGTGCCGTCAGAATTCCACTCATCGACGAAAACCGTCTCGCCAACGTCCAGGTTAACGCTGCGGTCAGCGCGTGCTGGCTTGTCGGACGGACGCCTGCGCTTGAAGACGTAGCATGCAACCACGGCACCTCCGCCTATCACTGCGGCCACCACCAACTGCACCACCGTGCCAGCGCCAGCGTACGCTGCAAGCGCGCCGGCAGCCATTCCGGACGCAATCATCAGCAAGAAAAAAGTACCTGTGAGCAGTTCGGCGGCAACCGCACCGCCCGCAAGCAGCCACCAAATTGTTGCTTCGGTCATGCGCATATACCTTTTGTAAGATTAGAGTCATTTTGACGCAAATGAAGCCCCCGTCGATGACACCCTCCATTATTTCCGTACACTTCCCAGTTATTGATCGCCGTAACAACCGCCAGGTTAGCCTGCTACCCCCGCTTACACCATGAAATTTCGCTTCCCGATTGTCATCATTGACGAGGACTTCCGTTCAGAAAATACATCAGGCTTGGGCATTCGTGCACTGGCGCAAGCCATTGAAAGCGAAGGCTTTGAGGTGCTCGGCGTCACCGGTTATGGTGATCTGTCGCAGTTTGCGCAGCAGCAAAGCCGCGCCAGTGCGTTCATCCTGTCAATTGATGATGAAGAATTCACGCCCGGCCCCGACCTGGACCCGGCCGTTCTGAACTTGCGCCACTTCATTGAAGAAGTGCGCCGAAAAAATCTTGACGTGCCGATTTACGTCTATGGCGAGACCAAGACCTCGCGCCATATTCCCAATGACATCCTGCGCGAACTGCACGGTTTCATCCACATGTTCGAGGACACGCCCGAGTTCGTGGCGCGCCACATCATCCGCGAGGCCAAAAGCTACCTCGAAGGCGTGCAGCCGCCGTTCTTCAAGGCCCTGCTGGACTATGCGGAGGACGGCTCCTATTCATGGCATTGCCCGGGTCATTCCGGTGGCGTGGCATTCCTGAAGAGCCCGGTCGGCCAGATGTACCACCAGTTTTACGGCGAGAACATGCTGCGGTCTGACGTCTGCAATGCGGTGGAGGAACTGGGCCAGTTGCTGGACCACAACGGCGCCATCGGCGCCAGCGAGCGCAACGCGGCACGGATCTTCAATGCCGATCACTGCTTCTTTGTGACCAACGGCACTTCAACGTCCAACAAAATGGTGTGGCACCACACGGTGGCGCCGGGCGATGTGGTGGTGGTGGACCGCAACTGCCACAAATCGATCCTGCACGCCATCATCATGACGGGCTCGATTCCGGTGTTTTTGAAACCGACCCGCAATCACTTTGGCATCATCGGCCCGATTCCGCAAAGCGAATTCGAGCCCGAGGCGATCCGCGCCAAAATCGCTGCAAATCCGCTGCTCAGCGGCGTTGATGCGGCCACCGTCAAGCCGCGTGTGCTGACGCTGACCCAGTCCACCTACGACGGCGTGCTGTACAACACCGAAACCATCAAGGGCATGCTGGACGGCTACATCGACAACCTGCACTTTGACGAAGCCTGGCTGCCGCACGCGGCATTCCATCCGTTTTACGGCACCTACCACTCGATGGGAAAGAACCGCATCCGGCCGAAAAATGCGGTGGTCTATGCCACGCAGTCCATCCACAAGCTGCTGGCCGGTATCAGCCAGGCCAGCCATGTGCTGGTGCAGGACTCGCAAAACGTCAAGCTCGACAGGCCCCTCTTCAACGAGGCCTACCTGATGCACACGTCCACCTCGCCGCAGTACAGCATCATTGCCAGCTGCGACGTGGCTGCGGCCATGATGGAGCCGCCCGGCGGCACGGCGCTGGTGGAAGAAAGCATTGCCGAAGCACTCGACTTTCGCCGCGCCATGCGCAAGATCGACGACGAATACGGCACTGACTGGTGGTTCAAGGTCTGGGGACCAGACAAACTGGCCGAAGAAGGCATTGGCCGTGCGGAAGACTGGATCATCAAAGGTGAGTCGCGCAGTGCCAAGACGGCCAAGAACGGCGCCACCAACTGGCATGGTTTTGGCCAGATGGCCACCGGCTTCAACATGCTGGACCCGATCAAGTCCACTATTGTCACGCCAGGTCTGGACCTCAATGGCAAATTCGCAAAAACAGGTATTCCGGCCAGCATCGTGACCAAATTTTTGGCCGAGCATGGTGTGATCGTGGAAAAAACCGGGCTCTACAGCTTCTTCATCCTGTTCACCATTGGCATCACCAAGGGCCGCTGGAACACGCTGCTGACCGCCCTGCAGCAGTTCAAGGACGATTACGACAAGAACCAGCCGATGTGGCGCATCCTGCCCGAGTTCTGCCAGAAGTTCCCGAAGTACGAGCGCATGGGTCTGGCCGACTTATGCCAGCATATTCACGCCATGTATGCCAAGTACGACATTGCCCGGCTGACGACAGAGGTCTACTTGAGCGACCTGAAGCCCGCTATGAAGCCCAGCGACGCCTACGCCCACATTGCCCACCGCACAACCGAGCGCGTCGAAATTGATCACCTGGAAGGGCGCGTGACCGTCGGGTTGGTGACGCCTTACCCACCCGGTATTCCGTTGCTGATTCCAGGAGAAGTGTTCAACAAGAAAATTGTGGACTACCTCAAGTTCGCCCGAGAGTTCAACGCGCAGTGCCCGGGTTTTGAGACCGACATCCATGGGCTGGTCGAGCAGGTCGATGCCAAGGGCAAGGTTCGCTATTACGCGGACTGCGTCAGGAAATAGCAAAAGCGGCATGAAGTCGGCGCGGTGCATGCGCCGACTGATATTCGCGGGCGACCTTAACGCCGCAGTTCTTCTCGCACGCGCATGAAGCTGGCAAAACGGGGGATGCCGCTGTCATTCAATCCCCTGAAGCGGTAAGTGACCAACGCCCCCAAGGCGGGCGGGTTTTGTCGTTCCTCGTCACTGAAACCCGTGCCCAGTTTGAAGCGCTGCGCAGGCTTTGCACCCATGGCGGGCATTTCGACGAGCAGCGCGCCCATCTGGCCGGCGTGCTTCCCTTTGCCCGGAATATGCGCCACCACGCGCGCTTCGCTGTCGTCATGGGTTTTGACCTTGAGCAGATCGTCGTTGCGCTGCGCTTTGTAGAGCGATGCGCCGCGGTGCAGCATCAGGCCTTCGCCGCCAAGTTTGACGGTCTTGCGCAGCCGCTCCTGCAACGCAGCGTGGCTGGCAACTTTACTTTGGGCCACTAGCTGAACCCAGGGAATGGACAAGTCCGTCAGCAAACGGTTCAGCGCCGAAAGCCGTTCACTGAACGGACCGCCCTGAGCGGGCAAGTCAAACACCATGAAACGCAGGGTGCGCCAAGCCTCGTCGTCGGGCGTTTGCTGCCGCACGGTTGAAACGGCTTTTGAAAACTGCCCGCGACCCGCCCACAATTCACCATCCATCGGGATGCTGGGCCAGCCCGCTGTAAACCAGGCGGGCGCGGCGATGCGTTCTCCACCGCGGGTCAGCAGCTTTTCGCCATCCCAGTAACCGCGCACGCCATCAAACTTTTCACTGACCCAGTAGTCGGGCAGGGAAATGCCTGCGTGGTAGACCTTGGCCAGCATCAGCGGCGGAGCGGCTTCTGCCGCCCACAACGGCGGAGCAGGGGCTAGCAAGCCGGAAAACGCCAGCAGCCAATGAAGTGTCCTGGACCGAAACCGCTTGACGCTGGTGCGCTCGTCGGCCTGCGGGGCTTGTAAAGGCATAGGTTTCTCCGTATTTTAGATAAAACTGCCTTTAACCCAATATCTGCGAAGACCTATTGCTATTTATATAATAGCAAACAAAGACCTCAAATCCATTCGGGGTGCGGTCAGCTGTCGCGGCTCACGCCGGCCGTGTGGCTAAAGCCGCAATCCACGTAAGTGATCTCGGCGGTCACGCCGCCAGCCAGGTCCGACAACATGAAGGCCGCCACGTTGCCCACATCTTCGATGGTCACGTTGCGACGCAGCGGTGAGGCCGCCGCCACCATGCCCAGCAACTTGCCGAAATCCTTGATGCCGCTGGCCGCAAGCGTCTTGATCGGTCCAGCGCTGATGCCGTTGACGCGCATGCCCTTGGGGCCCAGCGATTCAGCAAGGTAGCGCACGCTGGCTTCCAGGCTGGCCTTGGCCAAACCCATGGTGTTGTAGTTGGGGACGGTGCGCTGTGAACCCAGGTAGGTCAGCGTCAACAGCGCGGACTTGTCATTGAGGTAGGGCAGGGCCGCTTTGGCCATGGCCGGAAAACTGTAGGCGCTGATGTCGTGGGCGATCTTGAAGCCCTCGCGCGACAGGCCTTCCAGGAAGTCACCGGCAATGGCTTCACGCGGCGCGTAACCAATGCTGTGCACAAAGCCGTCAAAGGTGGGCCAGGTTTTGGACAAGTCCGCAAACAGGCGCTCGATCTGCGCGTCATCGCCGACGTCGCAGTCAAAAATCAGGCTGGAGCCAAAGTCGGCCGCAAATTCGGTGATGCGCTCCTTGAAGCGCTCCCCCACGTAGCTGAAAGCCAGTTCGGCGCCTTGGGCATGGCAGGCCTTGGCAATGCCATAGGCAATGGATCGGTTGGACAACACGCCCGTGACCAGTATTTTTTTGCCAGTGAGAAAACCCATGCGTATGCTCCAGTGTGTGCGAATGAAACGGCGAATGTTGATTGGGGCACTGCAGGGCTTGTCTCCCGAGGCTCCAAATTTCGCCGACTTAATTAGTGCAGAATTGTCGCATGCGGGATTTACATTTTTTGCGGGCCTTGGCGCTGGCTTGGCTGGCATGCCTTGCCCCGGCCGCGTGGGCCGCGCACGCCTATGCGCAGTTCGGCGACATCAAGTACCCGGCCGGGTTCAGCCACTTTGATTACGTGAACCCGGCAGCGCCCAAAGGCGGTGAAATTCGCATGGTGCCGCCCACGCGGCCCACCAACTTTGACAAGTTCAACCCCTTCACGCTGCGCGGCACCGCGCCTTACGGCATCGGCATCCTGCTGATCGAAAGCCTGCTGACCGGCAACTCAGAAGAGCCGACCACCGCCTACGGACTGCTGGCCGACGACGTGACCGTCAGCGACGACAAGCTGTCGGCGACTTTTCGCATCCATCCCAAGGCGCGCTTTCACAACGGCGATCCGGTGCTGGCCGCCGATGTGCTGCACGCCTACACCCAGCTCACGGGCAAGCTCGCCGCCCCGCAGTACCGCACCATTTATGCCGAAGTCAAGGGCGTGACGGTGGTGTCCGAACGCGTCGTGCGCTTTGATTTTTTGACACCCAACCCCGAACTTCCGCTCGTGGTGGGCGGCATGCCGGTGTTCAGCCGCGCTTGGGGCCGCGTGGCCGGGAAGGCCAAGCCGTTCGACCAGATTGTGTCGGAAGTGCCCATCGGCTCGGGACCTTACAAAATCGCCAACCCGGCCATGGGTCGCGACATCACCTATGTGCGGGACCCGACCTATTGGGGCGCTGATTTGCCCAGCCGCAAGGGCCAGTTCAACTTTGACCGTATCAGCTTCAAGATATACCTCGACGAAACCTCACGCTTCGAGGGGCTGAAAGCCGGTGAATTCGATTTCCTGCGTGAATTCATCTCGCGCAACTGGGCGCGCCAATACACCGGCAAGCCCTTCACTTCGGGTGAACTGGTCAAGCGTGCGTTCGAAAACCGCAACCCCGGGGATTTTCAGGGCTATGTGTTCAACCTGCGCAACCCCAAGTTCCAGGATGTACGGGTGCGGCGCGCCATCGGCCTGGCAATGGATTTCGAGTGGATGAACCGCCAACTGTTTTACGGCCTGTACAAGCGTGTCAACGGTTACTTTCCCAACAGCGAATTCCACGCCGAAGGCTTGCCCCAACCTGATGAGCTGGCCTTGCTGGCGCCTTTGCGCGGGCAACTCAAGCCCGAGGTGTTTGGCCCAGTGCCTGTTTCGCCCAGCACCACGCCCCCCGGCAGCCTGCGTGAAAATTTGCGGCAAGCGCAGGCGCTGCTGCGCGAGGCGGGCTGGACCTACCGCGACGGCGCGTTGCGCAATGCCCAGGGCGAGGCCTTCACGCTGGAGTTTTTGAACGACCAGCCTTCGCTGGCGCGCATCGTGGGGCCGTTTCAGAAAGCGCTGGAAAAGCTGGGCATCACCATGACCTACCGCGTGGTGGACTTTTCCCTGGCCAAACAAAAAATGGACGCGTTTGATTTTGAAATCACCACGCTGCGCCTGCCTGGCAGTACCGCGCCAGGCGGCGAGTTGCTGGAGTTGTTTGGGTCCCGGGCGGCCGCCACACCGGGCTCGTCCAATGTCTGGGGCATTGCCGATCCGGCCGTGGATGCGCTGCTGCAAAAGGTGGTCACGGCCAAAACCCGGCCTGAACTGAGCGCAGCCATGCGCGCGCTGGACCGCGTGCTGACCCACGGCTTCTACTCGGTGCCGCAGTACTACGGCGACGCTTTTTTGATCGGCTACCGCCCCGGCCGTTTTGTACTGCCGCCGGTCATTCCGCCGTATTACCAGCCCGACACCTGGGCCATGAGCACCTGGTGGGCCAAATGACCCCCACGCTTGCCACTGCGTGTGCTGCGCTGCCCCCCGAGGGGGCTGGCCTTGC
>NZ_JADMJK010000198.1 GCF_018780625.1 Polaromonas sp.
TTACCCGCGCGCTGTTGTCCGCGCCGGTGCATCTGGCCAGCATGATGTCCGACGCGGATGCGGCTGGAACGGCTTTTGTCGATTCGGGCAACATTGCCAACTACCCGTTTGGCGGGCGACGGAGCATGGCGCTGTTCAATTTTGGATTCCAGGCCAGGCAGTCGCTGGACACCAACGCGGTGGTGACCTACCCCTGCCAGGGCAGCACGGGCGTTGTGTGGAAGATCAGCAATGAAATCCCGGGCCCGATTCCGGGGCGCGATCTGGCGGATGACCCGATTGGGCCTGGCATTGTGGTGAAAGTCGCCGCGAATCGGGTGCTTGCCATCAGCGCCGCGTCGGTTGTGAACGCGGCAACCGGCATTGCCACGGCAACCTATATTTTGAACACGGCCAATGACACCAGTAACGGCGTGGTGGGGCCCAACCTGGCCGTGGTGATTCCCCTGGCGCCGCTGACGGCCAACACCACCTACCAGGTCGATGTCAGCGGGTCCCATGACGCCGTGCCATTCAGGCGGAGCTTCACCTTCACGACCGGGAGCGTCGCAAGTTAAGGGCAGACCGCAGCGGTGCGCGCCGCCGGCCGTTTGAATTCAGGCGACTTCAGCAATCAGCTCGATTTCCACGCAGGCGCCCAGCGGAATTTGCGCCACGCCAAAGGCGCTGCGGGCATGTTTTCCGGCGTCGCCAAACACCTCGCCGAGCAGCTCGCTGCAGCCGTTGGTCACCAGGTGGTGTTCGGTGAAGTCGCCGGTGGAGTTGACCAGGCTCATCACTTTCACGATGCGCTTGATATTGTTAAGGTCGCCCACGGCGGCATGCAGCGTGCCCATCAGGTCAATCGCGATGAGGCGTGCGGCGGCCTTGCCTTCCTCGGTGGACACGTTCTTGCCGAGTTGGCCGACAACGACCTGGCCGTCCCTTTTGGCCAGGTGGCCGCTCAAAAACACCAGCTTGCCGGTTTGCACAAACGGCAGGTAGGCGGCGGCCGGCGCTGCCACCGCAGGCAGGGTAATGTCGAGGGACTTGAGTTTGGCGTAGATGTCTTGCGCGGTCGTGGTCATGGGTGCTTTCTGTGTGTGCTTGTGAATGATTAAGAATTTGGACGATAAACGTTTTAGGGGGCGCCTTGTCCAGAAGCAAGAAGCCTGCGGCGCGCTGGCCGGCCGGTCAGTCTGCCGGTTCCTGCGCTGGTAAGGGTTCCACCGTCACGGCGACTTCCAGAGTATGCCGTGCGCCGCCGCGAATCACGCCGCGCATGGGCGAGACATCCAGGAAGTCGCGGCCGGTGGCCAGCGTGACGTAGTCCTCGCCCGGCGCGCGGTCGTTGGTGGGGTCGAAGTCCAGCCATTGACCCAGGTCAGGGCAGTACACCGATGCCCAGGCGTGCGACGCGTCGCAGCCCAGCAGCCGGGCCTGGCCTGGCGGCGGATGGGTCAGCATATAGCCGCTGACATAGCGTGCGGGCAGCCCCATGGCGCGGCAGCAGGCCACCATGATGTGGGCAAAATCCTGGCAAACGCCTTTGCCCTGCTTCAGGGCGTCCAGCGTGGGCGTATTGACCTCGGTGCTTTCGCTCTCGTAGGTCATTTGGGTGTGGATGCTGCGCATCAGCGCGTGCGCCGCCTCGGGCAGCGGGCAGCCGGGCACAAAGCTCGGTTGTGCAAAGTCGATGAAGGCGTCGTCGCGGGGGATGTAGGGCGATGCAAACAGGAACTCGGACGCGCTGTCGTAGCCGGCCCCGGCCCGGTAGCGGAACCGGTCCCGAACCCGCTCCCAGGAGGTGGATGCCCCAGCCGCCAGCAGGGGGCTGGCCGCTGTGGTGGAAACAATGCTTTCTGCCACTACCGACAAGTGCTCGTGCGCCGCCTGCAATGAAAAATAGCTGCGTGCATTGCCATACACATCGACGGCGCCGCCTACCTGCGCCGGTGCGGGATTCACGCGCAGCGTGTGGTGCAGCAGCTTTTGCGCGCGGTTGCTGGCCGGTTTGAGGTACACCATGTGGTGCGCGTTTTCAACCGCAGGCGTGTAGCGGTAGCGGGTTTCATGAACGATGTGAAGCTGCATGCCGTCAAGCGCCCAGGCTTTGGCTGCCCGCGTCCGCATGGCTGAAATAACGACGGCTCAGGCTGTCTGAAAGAGACAGCGCCGCCGCGCGGCACTGCTCAAGCAAGGCCGTCGCGGCCTGGTAGCGCTGGGCGTTGCCATCGGCCGGGTCACCGCACAGGTTGGACAGCAACCAGCTGTCCGGGTCGGGCAGGTCGCGCGTCAAGCCGGCCAGATCACCCTGCGTGCTGCTGGCCAGCCTGCTCAGGCGTGCGCGCAGGGTTTGCAGCACCCAGCCCAGCGAGCGGGGATTGTCGCGGTCCAGCACCAGCAGATCGAGCAAGGCCGCAATATCGCGCCGCTGCTGGTACTGGCCATTAAAGGTGATGGTGCTGCCAAACAGTGCCAGCATCGCGACAAAACCGCCTTCCTCAAAGATGGATTCAGTTTCAAAGCCGCGCAGCAGCGCCGAGGCCAGCGTATGGAGCCGCTCGATCAACCGGCCCAGGCTCAGCAGCCGCCAGCCGTCGTCGCGGGTCATGCGGTCCGTTTGCGCACCCGTGATGGCCGCCAGAAATGCGCTGGCCGACTCCAGGGCTTTGAGCGCTTCCACCGACGAATACGCCAGCGCGGGTTGCGGGCCCTGCGACTGGCTCTGGCTCTGACCTTGACTTTGGCTTTGGCTTTGAAACGCCGGACGGCGCTTGAGGAATTCCGTTTCCGCGCGAACAATCACCTGCCACTGTTCTTGCGACAGACGCTCGCGCACGGTGGAAGCCGCATTTTTAAGGGCCCTGAGGTTAAAGCCCACACTGGCGGCCTGCTCGGTATCGGTCAGGTTGGCGATCAGTGCCCGTTCAAAGATGCGGCGCGCCTGGGTCGCGGGCGGCACGCTCTCGGATACCAGCGAATGCGCAACCGCCATGCTGCTGAGCCAGGCCAGCAGCGCTTCGGAGGTCTGGTCTTCACTGCCCAGGCTCTGCAAGCTGAGCTGGGACAGATTGATGGCATTTTCGGCCCGCTCGGTGTAGCGGCCCAGCCAGAAAAGGTTTTCAGCGGCCCGGCTGGACACCGGCCGCCGCTGGCTCAGCGGGGCCGTCGCCCAGGCTGGCGTCAGCGGCCTGGAACGGGGACGCGCTGCGCGATCATTTCCGTCCAGCACCCAGACATCGGCACTGCTGCCGCCATGCTGCATCGAGGCGATATCCTGGTTTTTGCCAGCTAGCCGCGCCAGGCCGCCGGGCAGCACCTGCCACGAACCAGTGCCATCGGCGACGGCAAAGACCCGCAACATGGCTGAGCGGGGCGCGATGGTTTCGCCCTGCCAGGTGGGGGTTTGCGATAGTGGCAGGTAGGCCTGCACGGTGTAGTCCTCCCCCTGCCGGACGATGCGTCCCGCCCATTCGTTCAGCGCGCGTTCGGACAAGCCAGGCCCAATCACCGACGCCTGGCCCGAGCCCGGG
>NZ_JADMJK010000077.1 GCF_018780625.1 Polaromonas sp.
CGCGCACCATCAGCAGCCAGTCGGTCTGGTGCGGCGGGTCGAGGTTGGCCAGCGGCTCGTCCATCAGCAGCACCTGCGCTTCCACGGCCAGCGCACGCGCCAGCAGCACGCGCTGGCGCTCGCCGCCCGACAGGTGGCCGAGCGGGCGGCCGCGCCAGCCCCAGGCCTGGGTGGCGCGCAGGGCGCGTTCCACGGCGGCATGGTCGGCGCTGCTCGCCGGCGCCAGCCAGGCCTGGTGCGGCAGGCGGCCCAGCATGGCGACGTCGTACACCGTCAGGTCGTCGGCCGAGCTTTCGTTCTGGCCCAGCCACGACAGCTGCTGCGCCCGCGCCCGCCCGCGCAGGCTGGCCAGCGGCTGGCCCAGCAAGGCCACGTCGCCGCTGTGCGCCAGCAGACCGGCCAGCACCTTGAGCAGCGTGGATTTGCCCGCGCCGTTGGGGCCGACGATGCTGGTCCAGCGGGCGGCGGGCAGCGCCAGCGAGATGTTGTGCAAAACCTCGTCATTTCCGAGCCTGGCGCAGATGGAGTGAGCGCTTATAGCAATTGAATCCATAGCATTCGAATGACGCTCCAAGGTCATAATCCCGCCCCCCGACCGGTCTGCCGGTGCATCAGCCAGAGCAGGTAGCCACCGCCCAGCACCGCCGTGAGCACGCCCACCGGCAGTTCCTGCGGCGCCACCAGCCAGCGGGCCAGGATATCGGCGGCCGTCAGCAGCACCGCGCCCATCAGGCTGGCCAGGCCGATCAGCCGGCCGTGCGTGGTCTTGACGACCGAGCGCACCAGGTGCGGCGCGGCCAGGCCGACAAAGGCGATCAGCCCGGTTTGCGCCACCGCCGTGCCGGTGGCCAGCGCCAGCACCGCCACCAGCGCCGCGCGCATCTGCGGCAGCGGCAGGCCCAGGCTGTGCGCCGTGGCTTCGCCCAGCGCCAGGCCGTCGAGCGCATGGCTCATCATCCAGGCGGCCAGCATCGCGGCAGCAAACACCGCCGCCATGATGGCGCAGGCGGTCCAGCCGACAAAGGCGGTGCTGCCCAGCATGAAGGACTGCATGGCCTGCATGATCTCGGGCGTGAGCAACAGGATCAGGGACGTGATGGCGCCCAGCACCACGCCGACAATCACGCCGGCCAGCAGCAGCCGCAGCGTGTGCTGCACGCCCTTGGCCAGCAGCAGCGTCAGCAGCACCGCCAGCACGGCGCCGACAAACGCCGCGCCGGTCAGCCCGACGCGCGCCAGCCAGTGGGTCGCCAGCGGCGAGATGCCAAACAGTGCCATCGCCGCCGCCACGCCCA
The DNA here is from genome assembly GCF_018780625.1 of Polaromonas sp. Classification (GTDB taxonomy): domain Bacteria; phylum Pseudomonadota; class Gammaproteobacteria; order Burkholderiales; family Burkholderiaceae_C; genus Polaromonas. Next base: position 1,296 of record NZ_JADMJK010000077.1, read on the forward strand.
GCGACGCACCCGAGGCGCTGCCCAGCAGGTACGGGTCGGCCAGCGGATTGCGGAACAGGCCCTGCGCCACCGCGCCGGCCAGCCCCAGCAGGGCCCCGGCCAGCCAGGCGCCCAGCGTGCGCGGCAGGCGGATTTCGGACACGATCAGCAGTGCCTGCGGGTCACGGTGCAGACTCAGTACACTGTCAAAACCGGTGCTGCCCACGCTGATGCCCAGCAGCAGCAAGGCGGCAGACGCTGCCAGCAGACCGACTGCCAGCCAGAACGCCTTGCGGTGCGGGTGCGTGAAAGCCGGGCTCATTCGGCCCCGGCCTTGCGCGCGATGCATTGGGCCATGATGCGGGCCGCCTCGGCCATGCGCGGGCCGGGCCGCACCACCACGTCCGACTCCTCGGCGCTGTAGACGCAGATGCGCTGCTCCTTCACGGCCTTGATGCTGGACCAGCCGGGATAAGACGCCATCGCCTGCACGTTGCGGCTGCCGACCATGATCAGGTCCGGATTGGCGCGCACCACAAACTCCGGGTTGATGCGGGGAAACGGCCCGAGCGCAGCGGGAATAATGTTTTCCACACCCAGCCGCGCCAGGGTTTCTCCAATAAAGGAGGTCTGGCCGGCCGCATACGGCCCCCGGTTGACTTCATAGTAGACGCGGGTGTTTTTGGCCCTGGCAGGCAGCGACTGGGCCGCCGCCGATACGCCGCTGTCAATCACGCGCCACAGCCGGTCGGCGCCCTGCGCGGCCGGAATCTCCAGCAGCTGGCCCAGCTTGCCCAGCACGCGCCGCACATCGGCGTGGCTTTTGGGCTCCAGCGCCACCACCTTGATGCCCAGCGACTCCAGCCTGAGACCGGCGCGCGAGGACGTGGCCATGATCACCACGTCGGGCCTGAGCGCGACGATGGCTTCGATGTTCGGGTCCAGCCCGCCGCCCACCACGGGCAGGCGCTGCACGCTGGCGGGGTAGTTGGAATAGCGGTCCACGCCCACCAGGCGCTGGCACTGGTCGAGCGCGCAGACGCTTTCGGTCAGCGAGGGCAGCAGGCTGACGATGCGCTGCGGGCTTTGCGCAAAGGTCACGCTGACGCCCCGGTCGTCGGTCAGCTGCAGCGCGTGGGACGTGGCCGCCAGGCCCAGCAGCGCCAACAAGGACAGGCGCTTCATGGCCGGCCTTTCAGCGTCAGCGGCAGACCGGCCGCCATCAGCGTGACCCGCTCGCAGGCCTGGGCCACGGCCTGGTTCAGCACGCCCAGCGCATCGACAAAGGCGCGCGTCTCGCGGCCCATGGGAATCACGCCCAGGCCGATCTCGTTGCCGACCAGCACCACCGGCCCTGCGCTGGCCTGGATTGCTTCCAGAAGCATAGCTACTAGTTCCCGTGGATATTGGGCTGGATGCATATTTGAATCATTATTTTCAGCCGGCATCAGCCAGTTGGTCAGCCACAGCGTCAGGCAATCGACCACGATCAGCGTGCGCGGGCTACCGTGCTGGGCCAAGGCTTGCGCCAGCTGCAGCGGCTCTTCAAGCGTTCGCAGGCCGGGCACGCGTTCGGCGCGGTCGTGCTGGTGGCGCGCGATGCGTTCGCGCATCTCGTCGTCCCAGGGCTGGGCGGTGACAAGCAACAGCGCGTCGTGGCCGGGCGACTGCGCCAGCCACTGGCGCGCCAGCAGTTCGGCGCGGCGCGACTTGCCGCTTTTCTGGCCGCCCAGAATCAGTTCGCTGCGGGCAAGCGACAAACCCGCCGTCACGATGATCGCCCCGCCGACAGGCCGCCCTTAGGCGGGGCAGCCCCCTCGGGGGGCAGCGCAGTACGCGAAGCGACAAGCGTGGGGGCCATGCTCCAGGCCATGATGATGTGATGCAACTGCTCCACGCCATCGGTCAGCGCCGCCGGGCCGGGCTGCAGAATTTCGGACGATTTGATCTCGAACAGCTGGCCGTTTTTTACCGCATTGACCTCGCCCCAGCCCGGGCGCGCCAGCACATGCGCGGGACGAAAGCGCCGGCCGCACCAGGAACCAAAAATGATGTCGGGGTTGCGCTGCACGATGCTTGAACCGTCGGCAATGATGCGGCCCTTGCCCATGGGCTCCCTGGCCAGTTCGGGAAAGCAGTCGTCGCCGCCGGCAATCCCTATCAGCTCGGACACCCAGGCAATCGCGCTGATGTGCGGGTTGTACCACTCCTCAAAAAACACCCGCGGGCG
>NZ_JADMJK010000241.1 GCF_018780625.1 Polaromonas sp.
CGCCGGGCCGCCCCAAGCGAAGTTCAGCCCCCTCGGGGGGCAGCGCAGTACGCGAAGCGACAAGCGTGGGGGCCATATCTGTGTGTTTTTTTAGAGGTCAATCTCCGCCGCCAGCGGCGCGTGGTCCGACAGGTGCGACCATGGCTTGCCAGGCAGCACCACGGGGGCGTGGGAACGGGCGTTGCGCACATAAATGCGGTCCAGCCGCAGCACGGGAAAGCGCGCGGGAAAAGTGCGCGCCGCATGGCCATGGGCCTGCACAAAGACCTCATGCAGCCCGGCGCGGCGTGCCAGCTGGGCGTGGGCCTGGTGGCGCCAGTCGTTGAAGTCGCCGGCCACCACCACCGGGGCGTCGGCCGGAATCGCATTGCGCACCAGGTTGCACAGCATGTCCATCTGCTGGGTGCGATGGGTTTCCACCAGCCCCAGGTGAACGCAGATGGCGTGCACATTGACGCTGCGGCCCGGAATATGCAGCTCGCAATGCAGCATGCCGCGCCGCTCGGGGCCGCTGATGGACACGTCGTGGTTTTCAAAATGCACGATCGGAAACTTGGACAGCAGGGCGTTGCCGTGGTGGCCGTTGGTGTAGACGGCGTTGCGGCCATAGGCAAACTCCGGCCAGATGGTGTCGGCCAGGAACTCGTAGTGCGGCGCGTCGGGGAAGTTTTCGAACTTGCTGGCATGCTTGAGGTGGTTGCCGGTCACCTCCTGTAAGAACACCACGTCGGCGCCTACCTTGCGCACGGCCTCGCGCAGTTCGGGCAGGATGAACTTGCGGTTGAAAAACGTGAAGCCCTTGTGGATGTTGACCGTGAGGACCTTGAACGAAAACGGCGTGTCGGCGCTGATGGCGGCCATGGCGGTCTGGGTGTCGGCTTCGACGGCCGCCATGTCGATGGACGCGGCGAAGCCGGGCAATGCATCAGGTTCGGCGACCGACAGATCGACGGGCGTGCCGGGGGGGGTTAGGTCAGAGAAAAGAGGCTGCATAGGAAGTGAGGTGCAGGCAAAAAATACCTGGATATTGATTGTTGATCTCCGGCGCTGGGCGCGGCTGTAGGACAGCAACTTATTTCAGGCCAGTCGCCTGGCTGCACATGGCGCGCACGCCGCCGATGGATTTTTGGCCACCATACACCACCACAGGGTGTTGGTTTGGCGCGAGGCGTGCTGAAGTGCCATGCATTAAATGGCCATCAGCCCAATATTTAAAGGGGTTATTTGCTATTAAATAAATAGCAAAATTCAAGCGCGCAGGCCATAAAAAAGCCTGCACTGCCGCCCTGGAAGGGTGGCCGGTGCAGGCGATGGTGCGCGGGGCTAATGGGCCGCCGCAGCGTCAGGCTCAGCCTTTGTGGTGCATGCCGCCGCCATGGGGGCCGCGCCCTTCGCGCATGCCGTGCTTTTGGTGCTCCGCGTCAAAGGTTTTTTGCTGCTCGGCGTTCAGGGCGGCGTAAAACGTTTTGGTGGCGGCGCCGCGCTGGTCCATGGCGGCGGTTCTTTCAGCCATGCGCTGGGTCCGCATGGCGCGCATTTTGTCGATGCGCTCGGGTGTGGTCAGCTTGTCCATTTCAGCGCGCTGCCCGGCGTCCGGACGTTTGCCCATCATCTCGGCTGGCAGCTGCATGGCGGTGGTGAAGGCAGTCCAGGCGCCTTCCTGGGCTGGCGTGATCTTGAGCCTGGCTTTCATCTCGGCCTGGTGTTTGGCCACCATGGCCTGCATTTTGGCGGGGTCGCGGTGGTCCATGCGGTCGCCGTGATGGCCGCCTGCCATGCCCATTCCCATGGCTGCCGTTGCGGGCGCCGGGGTCGTGGCTGTTGTTTGCGCCAAGGCAACGCCGCCTGCTGCGGTCAGCAGACCTGCCAGGACGAGGGTGTTCAGGGTGGCGCGGGGTTTGAACGTGAATTTCATGGAAATTTCCTTTGGGGGTGGAGCTGGACTATCCCTGCTACCGGGTGTTGGCGTCAGGTTGAAAGTAATTGTGCGGCGCCTGTGTATACGCCGCATTGCACGGCCATGATGCTTTGTAAAGTTGTATGAAAGCCGTGCAGACCGCTCGCCAAAAGAAGGGCAAAAGAGGGTCAAAAGAGCGCCCGCTGGTGTTGCGGTATGTTTTTTGGTTTTCAGGGATGCCGATTGTTGGCCTCATCATGCGTTTCTTGTCAGGCCCGTGCGCTGGCCAAAAAACTGCTCGGCCAGCCCAGCCGCTTCGGATAGCCTGCAAGGCCGCGCTGGCTTTCGCCTGTGCTTACAATGCCTGCAGCTTGTCGGGGTGCCAAAGATGTGTCTGAAAAGATTCGTTGGAGGCTGAGATCGCAGATGCGAGACCCGCTGAACCTGATCGGGATCATCCCCGCGTAGGGAACAAGGCACTTGGCTCCGGCAGAATTGGCGGCGCTGGCAGTGATACCTCCCGGAGGCATTCCGGACACCCGCCAGCCCCACCTTCATTTCCATCTCCGGCTCCCCAGGCAGGCACACCACCACCTTCTGGAGACAGCCATGGCCAAAACCAATCTTTCCGTCAATGCAGCGGACCTGACCAGCCGCATCACGCGCACGCCTTTTCCGGGTTCGCGCAAGATCTACATCGAAGGCCCGCGGCCCGATATCCGCGTGCCGTTTCGCGAGGTCCTGCTTTCCGACACGCTGGTGGCCGAAGGCGTTGACACCCGCCGCGAAGCCAATCCGCCGCTGCGCCTGTTCGACTCGTCGGGCGTGTACACCGACCCGGCGGCTTCCATCGACATCACGCGCGGCCTGGCGCCCTTGCGCGCTGCCTGGATCAACGAGCGCGCCGACACCGAACTGCTTGCCGGCATCAGCAGCGCCTACGGCCGCGAACGCCTGAACGACCCTTCGCTGGCCGCCCTGCGCATGGCCCACGCGCCCGTGCCGCGCCGCGCCAGGGCGGGTGCCAACGTGTCCCAGATGCACTATGCCCGCAAAGGCATCATCACGCCGGAGATGGAATACATCGCCATCCGCGAGAACCTGGTGCGCGCCCAGCTGGCCGAACGCCTGGCGACCGAGCGCATGCCCAAGGCCGGCCATTCCTTCGGCGCGTCGATTCCGAAAGAGATCACCGCAGAATTCGTGCGTGACGAAGTGGCGCGCGGCCGCGCCGTGATTCCCAACAACATCAACCACCCCGAGAGCGAGCCGATGATCATCGGCCGCAATTTCCTGATCAAGGTCAACGCCAACATCGGCAACTCGGCCGTCACCTCGTCGATTGAAGAAGAAGTGGACAAGCTGGTCTGGTCGATTCGCTGGGGCGCCGACACCGTGATGGACCTCTCGACCGGCGAGAACATCCATGAAACGCGCGAATGGATCTTGCGCAACTCGCCGGTGCCGATCGGCACGGTGCCGATTTACCAGGCGCTGGAAAAAGTCAACGGCAAGGCCGAAGACCTGAGCTGGGAAATTTTCCGCGACACGCTGATCGAGCAGGCCGAGCAGGGCGTGGACTATTTCACGATTCATGCCGGCGTGCG
>NZ_JADMJK010000252.1 GCF_018780625.1 Polaromonas sp.
GCGCACTTGCATGGGGTGCAAGGGGTCGAAGGTTCGAATCCTTTCACACCGACCAATAGATACGGGGGTTAGCTGGTAAGTGCCTGCTAACCCCTTTGTCGTTTCTGGGTGTTCCATGGAAATTTAGCCACACCTTTAGCCACACCGCTGGAATTGCTGACCATCAGAAATTAGTTATCAGCGTGTCGTCGAGCGGGGTCTGGTGGTCGAATTGGTCACTTGAAACATTGCGCTTCGCCACCCCTGAAGAAAAAAAGCCGGGTCACTTTTCTTTTCGTCGGTACTTTTGGCGGTACTTTGCAAAGATCATCGGCCAGAACCTAGCATCCATGAGGGTTTGCGGGTGTTATTCGATGCCCTGCGGGAATCGGAATTTGCTGATTTTGAATTGATTCAAATGGGCGGTATTTTCTGCGCGTGGGTTAACAGGAGGTTTCCGTTCTGCCAATACGCCAGACTTTGCAGCCGCCCCTGCCCGGCCTATCTTCCCGCCTGCAACCGTTGAATCAACGTCATCAGCGAGCGGTTGACCTGTTCATTGACGCGCTCAAAACGATCTTCCAGCCGTTCAAAGGTCGCCGAGCGTTGCCACTTCGGTTTACCGGCCTTGATGAGCGCGTCAAGCTGGTGGTATCGGAAGTTTGCCCGGTCATGCGCCGATCCGCTCTGCGAGGTGTAGCTGACCCGCTGGCACTGACGGCAGGCAAAGCGCCCGGCGCGCATGAACAGCACTGTAGCGCGGCCACAGCACACCGGACACTGAAACCACGTCCTAGCGCCCCCGTAGCGGCACGGCGTCATGGTCGTCTGGATGGTCTGTGATGCGTCTGTGCCTTGCACCGCGTAGCCGAGCCGGATGAAGTCGTTACTCACCGATACGCCGATATTGGCCGTTACTTCGCCGCCGCGTGACCATTGCCAAGCGAATGATTGCCCGTCAATCAGGTAGCCCAGCTTGCGCCAAATCCGTATGTCCACCTTGAGCGTTTGCTCTGTCGGCTCGCTTGCGCATCGTGCTGGATCAGCCGTCGCCTGCGGCTCGGCTTGGCCGCCGTGGTGTTCGTGGCGGTTGTGGCACACGCCCGCTACGGCCATCATTCCCCGCTTCCACCGGCCAGGATAGTTGTCGCCGAGCGGTCAGGATAGTTGACATCGACCAACCGGGTGCGGGGTAGCGGCCCGACGCCACGCCAGCCCACCAATGGGATCGGCTAACGGGAACGTGCGCTAACACCGTGGGCAGTCGCCACAGGGCTATATCTGGATTTTGGGGAGAGGGAAGAGCGCCAGCCGTTGCAGTGGCGTTGCGGTGTTTACCGCTGGGAAATGGTTTTTTGAGTGAGCTTCTTCGGTCGGGGTCGCCGTCGTCTGAATCGCCGTCATCATCACTTGCAGCTACTTCAGGGCCATCCGTCACGCCAGCACTTTCGCCGCCACAGCCTTACTGCGCGAACCGTGCCAGCAACGCGTAGCCGGCCTTGGGGCTTATACCAAAGCGTCGGCACAACTCGCGCCGGTTGGCCCCTCCTGGCTCGCCAGTTCTACAAATTCTCGTTTGATATCCATCAGAGCTCTCGGTGTCCAGGGCATGGACTTCTCCTTGCGCGACTTGCGCAGGTGAAGTGTTTACTATGTCCTCGCACACCTGTTTCGTATGTTTCCGGTCCATACAGGTTTGAATAAACCTATCGTTGTGTCTTTTTAAATTAGACCGCCACATCTATGCCCGGTCAGCGTTCCATGGCCCCTTCGGCCGATGGCATGGACGGGCTGGTCCGGCGCATGGACGGCGAACCGGTGCGCCTGCTGCGCGGCGGTTTTCCGCATTAAAACCGGCTTCTACCAAAACCCGGCAGGCCTTATCGTTTCATGCCGGCTGCTGCGCGACAAATGGCTTTGTCGATGCATGGGCTTGCCTCTGGATTGCTTACTAAAAAGGGTACATGCCATGTTTAATTCTGGCTTCAACGAAGATCGGAAAGTGAAAATAAATCAAAACACAATATGTAACATATTTAGCGCAATAAAACATACCTAATTTGAGGGATGTTTAATAGGTGAAGTCATGCGTCAATTTCGTGAAGTAATTCCGATTTTTCAGGCTGCCGAATCGGTCCCGGATTTTATAAATGGCATGACAGGCCGCGATTTCTCATGCTCATTCATTGAGGCAAAAGCTTGGAATGCGTCCGTTTGAATACTCGAAAATCCTTTGATGAGCTACTTTATAAAAACAGCAAAAAGTCAATAATAGCTATATTTATAAATGGATGGTAGCTATTGTTTGTATAGCAAACTGATTGCTTTTCAAGCAACTCGAGCCCCCGGCAGCTTTCAGTTGGTATTTTCAATAAATCAATAAATTTTATAAAATTTCGCACCAGATTCATCTTTCAAAACCTCCGGCAATGGGTGGCAAACAAGGTGGTCATGGCGGGCATCGACGCCTACCTGGCTCGACAATAAAAACAGCAGAAATAAGCCTCCTTGAAGTCATAATTAGTTACGAATTTATTTGTAGTTAAAAGTTAGATGTGTAGATTTTTAGGTCTGCACATCGAATTTTTGAAGCCGGGACCGGAAAATGAACACATTAAGCGGCTATATCTGGATGGCAGTGCTCTGTACTCTTGGCCTGGTGGTCATTGGCGCATTGTTCTATGCGTGGCTTGCCCGCCGTGCCGTGCATATTCGGCAATCGATTCCCGCCAACTGGCCGCTGGCCAGGCGCCCGTTGGTCAACTCCGAGGAGTCCCAAGTCTGGCACTGGATGTGCCAGACCTTTCCCATGCATCAGGTCAACATCAAAATTCCGGTTACACGCTTTACCCATCCTCTTGCGGGCGAGCAGCGTGAGAACCTGTACAAATTGCTGAACGGGGTGTACTGCACTTTTACCGTCAGCGCGCCGGACGGACGTGTCGTGGGTTGCGTGGATGTGATCGGGGTCAACGGCCTGGCAAGCGCAAACTGCCAACTCAAGCAAGCGTTGTTGGTCAAGTGCGGCGTCGCTTATCGCGTCCTCAGGCCGCTCAGCCTGCCGACAATCGCCGAGATTCGCAGCGATTTTTTGGGTGAAGCCGTTTTGGACGAACCGGCAGCGCAAATCAAGCCTCGCGAAGGCCGTTATCGGGAATTTGAAGAAGCTCTGCTGGCTGAAGCCCGGCTGAAGCTGAGCACGGCGCTGAACCGGCAGCGCCGTTTCCGCGAGGGCGAATTCACGTCCTTGACGCCGGATACCTACAGCCCTGCAATGGCGCAAGCTTCCAAAAGCAGCCAGGAGGGAATCGATGGCAAGGACCTCGGCCTGCTGCCGGGCTGGCAGCGCAATTCCTTCCTGGCGCCTCTGGACAGCTGACCTCGCCAGTGACATGGCGGCGTAAGCCGGATACCCGGAGCTCGGAAGCATCGAGAAGATTGAGCGGGCGCTGGTGCTGTCCATGGTGGTGGCCTGGCGCATCGCGCGCCTTATGCGCCTGGGGCGCACCTGCCCGGAGTTGAACGCGCAGCTCATGTTCGAGCCCGATGAGTGGAAGGCCGCGTTCATCCTGAAGCAAAGGAGCCCCCCGGACACGCCGCCCACGCTCAGCGAGGTGGTGCGCCTGGTTGCCCGGCTGGGAGGCTTTCTGGCGCACGGGCGATGGCGAGCCGGGCGTGAAAACCATCTGGCTGGGCATGCAGCGCATTCTGGACTTCGCCGCTGGCGTCAGGTTCTCACGCGAGCTTCAGGCGGCAGGGAGTTGTGTATAACGAAATGGGTTTGAAGGGGACGGGTTTCAATGCTTTTCCATGCCTATCCATGCGACAGCACTCATCAAAATATTTACATCGATCTCCACCCCTTGCGCATTTTGAAATCAGCCGATTCAATCTGTCGTCGGGGCCTTGCTGACCAAGCCTTACATTTCAACGCCACGAAAAACATGATTGTGCCTTGGCAGGTGCTATAGTCACTTTCTTGACGCGCGGTGGAGCAGCCTGGTAGCTCGTTGGGCTCATAACCCAAAGGTCGTAAGTTCAAATCTTGCCCGCGCAACCAAATATTGATTAAAGCGCTCTTGTCGCTGACCAGAGCGCTTTTTTGTTTCCGATTTCTGCCTGTAGAGCGGGACCAGCGTCAAAGACATGAAGTCCTTTCTTTTTGTCTGGGTGTGATATCCAAATTACACCACTGCCGTAATTGCTTGGCGATTTTCAATACTGGCCATGCGCTGGGTTTCCATTTCAGCAAGATCGAATACCTACCCGTGCCTATGATCGTTGCGACACACCTCGTTCCAAAGGGGTTCTCAGCCCTCTCACTGTGGCCGTTTATTTTTGTGCGGCCAGCGCAGCGCAGCAACATCGCCTTGATCGAACACGAGATGGTGCATTACCGCGAACAAGCGTGGATCACGCCGTTATGGGTGCTGCTTTATCTCGCTTCCCGAAAATTCCGGCTTCAGGCAGAGGTTAGGGCTTACACCCGGCAGATTGAAATGGGTGGCGTCACACGCGAGCAGGCAGCCCATGCTTTGCTGGGATACCGGCTGGGCATCACGTTCGGAAAAGCCATGCAGGCCCTGTCTTGAAAGTGGTGCGAACGTCTGCACTGGTCAACGTGTAGTTCGCATTCCGAAATCCTGGCGCCGATTCATTGTGGCCATGGCAAGGGCTTTCCGCGCTCCACGCACAGAAATTTTGGCGCTCATCAACAGACTTGTATTGGTCAGTGAGTTCGCCCTGAAACAGGCCATTCACCTTATCGCTGGTGTTGTTCAGTAAGGCCATTTCTGTCTCCTGCAAAGTCCCGCTCCCCGGAGCGCTTTCACGTAACCCCCATTTTTGAAGGCATCGGCTCGTTCATGCCTGTGCCTCCCGTTCAATGATGAAAAAACGAAAATCACCCCCGAGTTCCCGCATCCGTCACAAACCCCACCTGATTTCCACACTGCTGGTACTGGTCCTTGGTCTGTCCTGTTATTCATGCACCGAACTCCCCGCTGGTCGCGAGTTGGTGGCGGCCAGCATTGGCCTGGAAGCCCTGCTCAGGGGGCTGGGCACAGCGGCGCGCGAGTATTCGGGTACAACTGCGGCCCCGTCCGAGTCTGTGTCTGTGTCGCGCCCGGGCTATGCCACTGACTATTTTTCAGCCTGCCGGAATTTCTTTGTGAACGGAAAGCCGCCTGTGGTCGCGCCCAGGCCTACCAACCGTGCGCTGTGCTATGACGCCTTTGCCATCCTGCATTCCGGCGACAGTAAAACCGCCGTGTTTGTCGCAGAAAAGCTCAATCGGGCCTCGGTCGCCGATGCCGACGAGGAACGAACCGACAGATTTTTTGCAGATGCGCGGCTGCGGTCTGCCGAGCGCGCGACACTGGCCGATTACAAAAGCAGTGGTTTTGACCGTGGGCATCTGGCCCCTGCCGGCGACATGCCCACGGCGCAGTCGATGGCCCAGAGCTTTTCCCTTGCCAACATGGTGCCCCAGGCGCCAAAACACAATCAGGGCACGTGGAGAACCTCCGTCGAGGCCGCAACCAAAAAATACGCGGGCAGAGCGAGCGGTAATGTATACGTCATCACCGGCCCTGTCTTTGCGCCTAGCATCGTCCAAAGCCCGGGCATCGGTCCGGGTCACGTGCGAGTGCCCAGGTATCTGTTCAAGCTCGTTTATGACCAGGATAAAAACAGGGCATGGGCGCACTGGAATCTCAATGACAACGCGACCCGGGCCTCACGGCCTATCAGCTATGGCGAACTGGTCAGACGCACCGGGATTGAGTTTCTTCCCGGTGTAAATCCAGCGGAATGACATCCGATGTCGGCGCCGACGCAGTTTGGGCCCAAGCGCCAGTGGCCGCCTAACAAGCGCCTCACTGGTATTTTTTTCAATCGCATCCCAATGTGGCTTGCCGACAAGCCGCTGGCGCTCGGCAAACGATACAACCAAACCAGAGTCTTCATCGATGCGCTGCGTGTCCCGCAAGACCGTTAGCGCCTTCTGCATACCCGCCACGGCACCCTGCAGCGCGGCGTTGGCATACAGCACGATGCCGTAACCCAGTCCGCCAAGTTCTTCGGCATCAAATATGGGGTTTTTGCCGCCTATCACCATATTCATCAGTTGCGGCTTAGTCAGCCGCTGGGGTAGCACACGGATTTCCTCGGCGGTGGTGACGGCTTCGACAAACAGGATGTCGGCACCGGCTTCGCTGTACAACTGGGCTCGCTCGATCGCCGCCTCAAAGCCATGCACTGCGCAAGCGTCAGTGCGGGCCATGATGAGCAAATCAGGGTCGCGGCGTGCGTCCACGGCTGCCTTGATCTTGCCAAGCATTTCGGAAGTCGTAATGACTTCCTTCCCTGAAAAGTGGCCGCAGCGCTTTGGGCTGACCTGGTCTTCAATCTGGATGCAGTCCGCGCCAGCGCGCTCTAATGTGCGAACGGCCTGGTAAGTGTTCATTGCATTGCCAAACCCGGTGTCAGCATCGACGATCAGTGGTATCTCGACCGCATTGCGGATGCGGGCGGTATGCGTGTATTGAACCTGCGAGGTTCACAGAGTTGTTTCCTGAATTTATGGGTACCCAGCCGCCCGGCCAGCGCAAGACGTTGTTGCGCGAAGCGCGGCGCGCAGCAGGCCTGCAACGCGTGCGCGACGTGCTTGATTCCATGCTGGACGATCAGCGGAAAGCCTGCGAGAAACTTGGAATCAGCCGCGCCACCTTGTGGCGGCGTTTGCGCGCAATGGATGAAGCAGAAAAATAAGTCCGGCACCCATGGCCGTGCAGTTCACTGTATTGGAATCAGGAGGCGTCACTTCTGAGTCATCGAGCTGCCCGGCACGGATATCGCTCCGCATCTCCTTGTACGCATCTCTCAATGGTTGAGAACGGAAAAATCGTGAACGGGCTTTTAGCTTGAGCTCAACCCTGCAGCCTCAACACCATAGGCGCAAATAGCTTCATCTTCGTCGCCGGTGCCCCCGCTGGCGCCAACTGACCCCAGAATTTTCCCGTCGAAACTTTTAATCAGAACAGCGCCGGGCTGAGGCAGGAACTTTCCGCTGGACGTTGCAGCGAGAGAGAGGAAAAAATTTGGGTTGGCCTTTGCGCGCTCGCCAAGTACCCGGCTTGAGACACCCATACCGACCGCACCCCAAGCTTTGCCTGTGGCGATGTCAACCCGGAACATGCTGGCGCCATCTTCGCGCTGTACGGCCTTGACGTGACCCGCTTCATCGAGAACAACGACTGCCATTGGCTGATAGCCAAGTTCCTTGGATCGTTTGAGCGCAGATTCGATGATCAGGTTGGCTTGCGCCAGGGAAAGTGTTGTCATAAGGGTGCTCCAATGATGTGGCTGCTCGCCATGCGGCTTGCGGTAATGGCGGGTGAAAAGCTCGGTTTGAGGGTAAATTTTATAGCTGGATACAGACGGGACTTTACGTGCGACATCCGGCGCCAATCGGTGACGTGGTGTGTTTATCGCATTTCCACCACGTACTTGAATTGATCGGTCGTGACGTAAGAAATGCGCCATTCAATGGGCTGCCCGCTGTGGTCCTTCATAGTGCGCTCGATTCGCACCCCCAAAGTATTTTCAGGTTGCTTGAAAAGGGCGGCGTCGACATCTGGAAGCGGGCGCACTGAAAGTTCATCTGCGGCTTGCGAGATCAACACATCGCAAACTGAGTCGTAGACGGGATAGAGCAGTGAGGGAGAGTTTTTTTGCAGGTAAGTCTCAAGCTTGGCGAATTTTTGGTGCGGCAGATAGATATGTTCAGACAGCAGTACTACGCCACCAAGCGACCTGGTTCTATGCAGGTAGAGAATTTTGTCCTGCGGTTGAAGGCCGAGTTTCTGTCTGGCGGAAATTGGCGTGTGACGAACCTGAATTTTCAGTGTCGCCGTCTGCGGTAGCTCATGTGCCGTGGCAAGACTGAAGCCGACAAAGCGCAGCATGGAAATTCGTTCGAAAGCGCGGGTCACAAAGGTTCCGCGGCCGTGGATACGCTCAATCATTCCGTCGTCCACGAGTACCCCCATCGCTTTTCGCAGAGTCCCTAACGAAACGGAAAACTCCGCCGCCAGCTTGTCTTCGGAGGGGAGCGCTTGTCCGGTCGTCCATGCCCTCGCGCAAATCCGGCGCATCAACTCGTCTCGAATCTGCAGGTAGCGGGGCAGTCGGCGATCCGTCAATGCAGCGGGTTTGGTTTGTGTAGGCATGGCGAATGGATTGCCTATTGAAGGATGGTGCTCAAGCGTTGGAATTATCGCTTAAGCAAAAGCATCTGGCATATAGATATACTCCTATAGAGGACTTGCTGACATTGCGCTGCGCCTGTTTTTTCAGCAAGGTCGTATTAACCAAAAATCAACGGAGACAAGGTATGACGAAGCACGCTTTCACCAAATCGATCAAGTTCCTGGTTGCTGCCACGAGTCTTGTGGCGATCAATGCATTTGCGCAGGCCTACCCCACCAAGCCGATTCGAATGATCGTGCCCTTTCCTCCAGGCGGTGGTAACGACGTGATTGCGCGCTTTGTGGCGAGGAAGCTGGCGGTGCGCCTGGGGCAACCGGTCATCATCGAAAACAAGGCGGGTGCCAATGGCATCGTTGGCCTGACCGCAGTAGTACAGTCGGCCCCCGATGGATACACATTGGGCATTGCCGCTGCGGGGCCGATGGCCGTGAATCCCAGCTTGTACGACAAGCTTCCGTATAACCCGATCACCGACTTTGCGCCAATCACCAACATGGTGAATTACCCACTGCTTCTTGTGACGCACCCGTCGGTCCCCGCGAAAAATATGCGTGAGCTGCTTGCACTGGCGAAGGAAAAGCCAGGCACACTTTTCTATGCTTCACCCGGCAACGGAAATTCCGGGCACCTGGCAGGCGAACTCCTCAACTCGCTGGCAAAGGTCAACACGGTGCACGTACCCTACAAAGGGCAGGGGCCCGCCACGGCAGACCTTCTGGCCGGTCAAGTGCAAATGCTATACAGCAGCATCCCTTCCGTGCTTCCAATGGTTCAGCAGGGACGTCTCAATGCATTGGCAATCGGCAGTGCAAAGCGACTTTCGTCAATGCCGAATGTGCCTACGATTGCAGAAAGCGGCGTGCCAGGTTATGAGGCTTATTCCTGGATTGGCCTCGTGGCTCCAGCCAATACGTCCAAAGAAATCGTGACCAAGCTAAATCGGGAGGTGGTCGAAATTCTCAAGGAAAAAGATACCGGAGAGGAGCTCCTCAACCAGGGCGCCATTCCTGTCGCTGACACGCCTGAGCATTTTGCGAGCTACATCAAGGATGAAATTACCAAATGGGGCGCCATCGTGAAATCAGCCAACATCAAGCTCGACTGACCGGAAATTTTTGCTGTTTCTCCCGAAACCAATTTTGAATACAGGAAAATATTTGATGAGCAGTCCCGTTGTAGGAGTGATTGGCCTTGGAATCATGGGCGGCGCGATGGCCGAAGCGCTGATCAAGAATGGGTATCGCGTGACAGGCTATGACGTATCTGCGCCTGCACGCCTGCGCCTGAAAGCGGCAGGCGGGAAGGCGGTGAAATCTGCCACCGCCGTCGCGGATGGGGCTGACATTCTGATCGTCTCCCTGTCTACTTCTGCGTCCCTGATAGAAACGGTCGAGATGATTGCGGCTTCCAAACGGCGCGTGGAGGGTAACGGCCTTGTTGTGATTGAGACCAGTACCCTGCCCATGGAAGATAAGCACCATGCCATGAAGACCTTGCACAAGCAGGGGATCGAGGTGATGGACTGCCCGATCAGTGGCACCGCTGTCCGACTGAAGGATCGGGCCTGGACCGTCTTCGCCAGCGGCAGCAAGAAGGCGTTCAAGCGGGTAGAGCCCGTACTCAAGGTATTTACCGATAACGTGCCCTATGTGGGTGTGTTTGGCAATGGCACAAAGATGAAATTTGCGGCTAATCACTTGGTGGCCATCTACAACGTGGCGTGTGCCGAGTCTGTCACGCTGGCACGAAAGATGGGCCTGGACCCGCAAGACGTTCTTGATCTTTTTGGCGATAGCCCGGTGATCGGGACCGGTGTGATGCGATTGCGAATGCCATTCATGATCAGCCGTGAATATTCTCCGCCCACCATGAAGGTTGAGGTCTGGCAAAAAGACATGCAGGTCATTGGCGACATGGCCAAATCCGTCGATTGCCCGCTGCCCCTGTTTAGCGCCTGTGGGCCTATTTACAGTGCCGCCATGGCGCAGGGCCTGGACCAACAAGACACCGCCTCTGTCAGCGAAGTGCTGGCCAATATGGCAGGAATTCCATCCGGCAACCAGCACAAGCGCTGATTCAGCCGTCAATTAGACTGAGCGGGTACGCAACTAATGCGTCGCTAATGAAAATCATCATGACCAAGCCATCGATAGCGTCAGAGATCGCCCCGACGGGCAGACTTCGTGTTGCCATTAACCTCGGGAATCCCGTGCTGGCCGGTAAAAATCCGGCAACGGGAGCGCTTTGCGGCATATCGGTCGATTTGGCCAGGGAGCTTGCGATGCGATTGGGTGTCGATGCGGAACTTCTTGACTTCGATGGCGCCGGAAAATCTGTGGAAGCTGTCCGCGCAAAACAAGCTGACCTTGGATTTTTCGCGATTGACCCGGTGCGCGGAGAGGGGGTCAGCTTTACCCCGCCTTACGTGGTGATTGAAGGGGGTTATCTCGTACCTACGCATTCGCTGATTGTGAAGAACGAAGAGGTCGACCAGGCGGCCCATAGGGTGGTGGTTGGCGCTGGTAGCGCCTACGATTTGTACCTCACGCGACAGCTCAAGCATGCGCAAATCGTCCGGGCACCAACTTCTCCTTCGGTCGTGCCTACGTTCCTCGACCATCAACTGGAAGTCGCAGCCGGCGTGAAGCAGCAACTGCAGGCCGATGCCTTGCAGTTTCCCGGCGTCAGGCTCCTGCCGGGCAGCTTCATGACCATCTATCAAGCCATGGGCATTCCGGCCGCACGGAGTCCTGCCGCGCTCGGGTTTGTGAGCGATTTCATAGAGGAAATGAAGGCGACGGGCATCGTTGCGCAACTCCTTCGCCGTCACCACATCGAGGGCGCTGTGGTAGCTCCGCCCGGATACCCTCCTCATGGTTGATGTCCAGGTGCCCCCTTCATCAGCATGAACGAGCCAGGCTCGAACGGCTGTGGTGTTCCTGACTTTTTCGGCAACTCGTGGGTAGGAATTTTGGTCCCCGTCGCCACCCCGGCGGCCATCGTCACGCGCCTCAATACCGAGCTCAACGCCGTGCTGAATGACCCCGCAGTCCGTGAGAAACTGCGCCTGATGGGGATTGATGCAACACCGGGAAGCGCCGATCAGTTTGGCAGCGAAATCAAGCGCGATCTGGCGCGCTACGGACAGGTCGTCAAGCCTGCCGGCATCCGCATCGAGTAACCCCAGGCCCGCTAAACCCCGCCATCCCCGAACGTAAAGGCAGACCATGGACTTGCAACTGACGCAGCAACACATCCTCATCACCGGCGGAAGCAAGGGCATCGGCCTGGCGTGCGCCGCGGGTTTCTTGCGGGAGGGTGCCAGGGTCAGCCTGGTGTCGCGCAGTCAGGCCCACCTGGACGGTGCCCTGCAGCAACTGACGAGCGAGTTTCCCGGGATGCAAGGGCGCATCGGGCTGTTTGCGGCCGACCTCCAGGACGCCGCGCAAGCCGCCCAGGCGCTTGACGGTGCCGAGCGCCTGCACGGCGAGGTCGACGTGCTGGTCAATTGCGCTGGCGCGGCACGCCGCACGCCCCCTGACGAACTCAATGCGCAGGCCTGGCATGACGCCATGAATGCCAAATTTTTCACCTACGTCCACATGATTGATCTGGTGATCAAAAAAATGGGGCAGCGCGGTCGTGGCGCCATCGTGAACGTGGTCGGTGCCGGCGGCAAGGTGGCCAGCCCCATTCATTTGCCTGGGGGCGCCGCCAATGCTGCGCTCATGCTGATCAGTGCGGGCCTGGCCGCCGCCTACGGGCCGCGCGGCGTTCGGGTCAATGCCGTGAATCCCGGCGCCACCGTCACGGGGCGGCTGCAGTCCGGGCTGGAGGCGGCGGCCAGGCTGGAGCAGATCAGTGTGGAGCAGGCCTTGCGCCGGGCCACGCAGAGCATTCCCCTGGGGCGGCTGGCGCAACCGGAAGAAATTGCCAATGCCGTTTTGTTCCTGGCGTCTCCTTGCGCAAGCTATGTCACCGGGGTGATTTTGACCATGGACGGTGCGGCCACGCCCATGGTCGTGTGAGTTGCGGCCACGCCTTGCTGCGCGTCTGACCCGGGATCTCAGGCGGCGCGTTTGCGCTTGACGGTCTCGACCGGCGCGCTCGTTGGCGCAGGCGCGTTCCCATCGATCACCAATTCGCCGCCCAAGGCTTCCAGCAGGTCCGGAATCATCGCCGACAACTCGCCGGTGATGATGGCCACGTCGGTGTCAAAGCCGTCGTCGTCCTTGCCGCGTTCCTTTACGCCGTCCAGCACCACGTCAAGCAGCTTGATCTTGCGCACCTGCGCCATGTCGGTCAGCACCAGCGATACGCGGTCGTTCCACGTCATGCCCAGCTGGGTCGGCACTTTTCCCGACGCAATGTGCTGGGCGACTTCGTCGATCTCCAGGGTGTGGCGTGAATAGCGGACCGTCGACTTCTGGTCGTCGGGCATCTTGAGTTCGCAGTCGCGGTCGACCGTGAAGCTGACCGGCGCTTCGCGGCTGGCCAGCCAGTGCGCCATGGAAGCGCCGGCCGCCATCGTGGTTTGCACCGGTCTGGCCATGATGCCGGGGCCGCCGCCTGGCATTTCACTGAGGGTTTCCACCAGCTGGCTGATCACCCGGTCGGCGCCTGAGAGGCTGCCGGAGTCGACCACCAGAAATTTGTTGACGGGGTCTATCCACAGCGTCGTCTGCGAGCGTTTGGTGAACGCGCGCGGCAGCAGGCTCTGGATGGCTTCTTCCTTGAACTCTTTCTTGATTTTGGAGGGTACGCGCTCGTTGCCGGTTTCCTGCTTGTACTTTTCAATGCGTTCCTCCACGTCGGCCTTGACGGCGGAGGCGGGCAGCGGTCGGCGCTCGGTGCACAGCTGCAGGATGACCTGGCGGTTGATGCTCTCGACCATGACCGTGCCCTTCTTGCCGCGCGGCGGGACCCAGCCGCTCGATTCGGGCTGGGTGGCGCCGCAGGGCATGAAGCGGGCGGCCTGGAGGGCTTCCTCCAGCGCGTCCAGCGGGGGCATGACAAAGTCGTCGGAAATGCGGAAAAAGGAGGCGGATTTGAACATGGAATTCCGGGGTGTGGGGTGGCGGGAGGCGATGCTGCAGGCGCCATCGCTGGGTCAGCCGGCGCTGCGGGGCCGGCCGACGGGCTTTTCAAATTCTAAGGGACGCTGGTCGTGCCTGGCGCACTTGCTTACATTGACGCGGCAATGGCGCTCAGGCAATGTCGACCGTGTGGATGCCAAAACTGCCTTTGCGGCGGTCCGAAAAGTAGCGCTCCAGCGTGTGCTTGACGGTATGGAAGGCGATTTCGTCCCAGGGGATTTCTGCTTCGGTGAACAGACGCGCCTCTATGGTTTCATGGCCGGGGTTGAATTCGGCGCTGAGCAGCTGGGCGCGGTAAAACAAATGAACCTGCCCCACGCGCACCACGTTCATGATGGAAAAAAGGCCCTGCATTTCAAATTGGGCGCCGGCTTCCTCGTCGGTTTCGCGGGCAGCGCCTTGTGCGGTGGTTTCGCCCATTTCCATGAAGCCGGCCGGCAGCGTCCATTTGCCCCAGCGCGGCTCGATGTTGCGCTTGCACAGCAAGACCTGCGCGCCATCTTCGCCCCAAACCGGCACGGTGCCCACCACATTGAGCGGGTTCTCGTAATGCACGGTGTGGCAGGCGGGGCAAACCGCGCGTTCTTTGGTGTCGCCGTCGTCAGGCAGACGGTAGGCCACGGCGGTCCCGCAGACGCGGCAGTGTTTCAGGGGGGGGCGATGCATCAAATAAGTGTAGCGATTTTGTGCGGCGATGCACGCCGGCGCGACCAGGGTCCGCGCGCGGGCGGCGCTGGCCAGTCCCTATTCCGCCTTGATGCCCGCTGCCTTGATGGTCTTGGCCCAGAAGTCGGTTTCCTTCTTGACCAGGGCGTCCAGGGCTGCTGGCGGCAGATAGCGGAGTTCCACGCCGGCGCCATCGGCGCGGGTCTTGGTTTCCGGCAGTTCGAGCGCCGCCTTGATTTGCTGGCTGAGCTTGTCCACCACGTCGGGGGGTGTCGCCGCCGGCGCAAAAATACCGACCCAGGCTTCCAGTTCGAACCCTTTCAGACCGGCCTCTGCGGTGGTCGGCACGGTGGGCATGCCGACGTGGCGGCTTTTTCCGGCCACGGCCAGGCCTTTGAGCTTGCCGACCTGCACCTGTCCCATCACCGACGGGGGCGTGGTGATGAACACTTGAACCTGACCCGAGAGCACGTCCTGCAGCGCCGGGCCGGAGCCCCGGTACGGAATGTGGACCATGCTGGTTTTGGTTTGCAGCTTGAACATTTCGGTGCCGATGTGGGAGAGCGAGCCATTGCCCTGGCTGGCATAGCTGAGCTTGCCGGGGTTGGCCTTGAGGTAGCTGATGAATTCGCCGAGATTGTTGGCGGGCACCGAGGGATGAACCGTGATGACGTTGGTGGCCACCGTGATCAGTGCCACCGGCACAAAATCTTTTTGGGCCCACGGCAGTTTGGGCGTGAGGTTGGGATTTCCGACGTGGTAGGCCGAATAAGAGTTGAGCAGGGTGTAGCCATCGGGGTTGGCGCGGGCCACATGCTGGTAGGCCACGTTGCCGCTGCCACCGCCCCGGTTGTCCACCACGACCGCCTGGCTGGTCACCTTGGCCAGGGAATCGGAGAGGATGCGGGCAGAGGCGTCCACAAAACCGCCCGGTGGGTTGGGCACGATCAGCGTGATCGGCTTGGTGGGATAGGCTTGGGCCAGCGCCGCGCTGGTCAGCAGGGTGGCGGCAGCGCCTGCCAGCAGCCGGCAAAGCGGCCTGGCGCGAAAGGGTGTGTTTTGGTTCAACGTATTCATGGGGTCAGTCTCCTTTTTAATCATCAGCAACGAATCATCAGCAATCAATATCGGCCGGACAGCAAGGCGCCGGCGCCCGGCACGCGCCGCTCAAGCCCCAGGCTTTTCAGCAGGGCGTAGGTGGTGCAGACCGAACTGGACACCACCGGCAGCCCGCTGACCGCCTCGATCATGGGCACCGACGCCAGCGAGGGCATCTGCACGCAGGCCGAGGCGACGATGGCATCTGCGCCCCTGGTGTTGAGCTGCTTGAACAATTCGGCGGGTGCCTTCGGGTCGCGTGCGCCCACGGCCAGGTTGTCATGAATTTCGAGCGAGATGCTGTCGATCACTTCAATGCCTTCGTTTTCGATGTAGTCGATCACCAGCCGGGTCAGGGGTTTCATATAAGGCGCAATGATGGACACGCGTTTGGCGCCTATGGCTTGCAAGCCTTCCACCAACGCGCCGGCACTGGTGATGATGGGCGTCGGTGCGCCGTTGGCCACGGTGACGTCGTGCAGGCGGCGCTGGGATTCACGGTGGTAGCCATTGCCCATGCTCATGATCGCCACCAGGCAGGCGTAACCCATGGCGTCCACGCGAGCGTCCGACAGCTCCAGCGCGCAGCGATCAGAGTCGCAGTCCATGGCCGCCAGTTCTTCCTTCGTCACGGACTTCATGCGCATGCGGCTGGAGTGAAAGGTAAAGCGCTCGGGCAGTATCAGTTCGCGCGCCCGCAGCATGGCCGGAATCTCGGTCTCCATGGTGGTGTTGGAGCTCGGCACGATAAGGCCGATGCGGTAGTTTCGGCCTGACGGTTGTTCAGTCGCTTGCATGGTGTGTTTCCTGAGGGCGGTGAAAGAGCGGTGAGCGGGCGGTGACAGGCTCGATTCTTTGCTGTTTAATTCATACTGGCAAATACATAATCAAGATCAATCCATACTGAACCAAGATAAATACACGCCATGGAACTGCGCCAGATCCGATACTTCACGGTCCTTGCCGATGAGCTCAGCTTCACCCGCGCGGCACGCCGGCTTCATGTCTCGCAGCCGCCCTTGAGTTTTCAGATCGCCAGCCTGGAGGCCGAACTGGGCGCCAGGTTGTTTGACCGTACCAGCCGCAGCGTGGCCCTGAGTGCGGCGGGACAGGCCTTCTTGCCCCACGCGCAGGCGGTGCTGGCACGGCTGGACGAAGCGCGCAGCCATGTGACCCGCGTGGCCAGCGGCCTGCAGGGGCGGGTCCAGGTGGGCCTGGCCGGTTCCCACTTTCTGGGGCCGTTCCCCCAATTCATCCAGCAGTTCCGCCTGCAGCGGCCCGAGGTGGAGGTGGCGCTGAACGAGATGAAGCCGTCTGACCATTTGCAGGCGCTGCGCGACGGGCAACTGGACCTTTGCGTCTCGCGCAACCCGCTCAATGACGGGCAGATCAGCGCTGCATTGCTCTGGCGCGACCCCGTGGTGGTGGCCTTGCCGCCGGGTCACCGGCTGGCAAGCCGCAGCCAGCTCGGTCTGGCTGAACTGCATGACGAAGACTTTGTGTTCTTGCGGCTGGACTCTTCGCCCTTTGCCATGCGCCTGTTTGATGCCTGCGTGCAGGCTGGCTTTGCGCCGCGCATTGTGCAGCAGGTGGTGGAAGTTCCCGCTGCGCTGAACCTGGTGGCCGCTGGTTTGGGTGTGGCCTTGGTGCCGGCGTCCATGGCCATGCTGCGGGCCGATGCGGTCGGCATTTGCAGCCTGCTTGAGCCTGCCAGGGCCGCTGGCGCCGCTGGCACGGCAAGACGCACGCGAAAGGTGGCTGGCAGCGACCTCAATGTACATGGCCATCTCAATGGCGATGTCTATGTGCTCTGGCGCACCGAGGACGCCGCGCCTGCGGTGTCCCAATTTAAAAATCTGCTGCTCGATTGGGCTGCGACCCTGCCGGATTTTGCCCGGCAGGGCGTTGACCAGGCCAACGCCCCGGGATTTAGCCGACCTTGATGCGCAGCGTTTCCAGGCCCGCCACACCGCCCACCAAGGTGTCGCCCGCCACCACCGCCGCCACGCCTTCGGGCGTGCCGGTGTAAATCAGGTCGCCGGGCTGCAGTTCCCAGGCGGCGGACAGGTGCTCAATGGTTTCACCGATGTTCCAGATCAGTTTGGACACCTGGCTGCGCTGGCGGTCCTGGCCGTTCACCTGCAGGTGGATGTCGGCGTGCGCGATGTCGCCGGCCTGCGCGGCGGGCGTGATCGGGCCAATCGGCGCGGAGTGGTCGAAGGCCTTGCCGATGCACCAGGGGCGACCCTGCTTTTTCATCTCGCCCTGCAGGTCACGTCGCGTCATGTCCAGACCCACGGCGTAGCCAAAGATGTGCTTGTGGGCGTCCGCGGCCAGGATGTTCTTGCCGCCGGTGCCAATCGCCACCACCAGTTCGATCTCATGGTGCAGGTTCTGCGTCAGGCTGGGGTAGGGCATGCTGCCGGTGCCGCCAGCTTCAACCGCAACGATGGCATCAGCCGGTTTCAGGAAGAAAAAAGGCGGCTCGCGGCCGGTAAAACCCATTTCCTTGGCGTGCTCCTCGTAGTTGCGGCCCACGCAGTAAATGCGGTTCACCGGAAAGCGTTCGGGCATGCCCACAACAGGCACGGAAACCGTTGCGGGGGGGGCGAATACAAAACTCATGGCAATCTTCCTTCTGTGTAGTTGCCCTGTGCCTGATGCACCGGGCCGTTTGAAAAACTGAGCAGCATGCGGCGGGCCGTGGCCCGGCACTGGCCTATTCGATCTTGATGCCGCGCGTCTGGATGATATTGCCCAGAATGGCCGCTTCGTCCTTGATGCGTATCTTCAGGCCATCGGGCGACGTGCCCACCCCCTGCCAGCCCTGGTTAAACAGTTTTTGCCGCGTCTCGGCTTCGCGCAGGATGCGCGGCACCTCTTGGCCCAGGCGGGCCTGCGCTGCCTTGGACAAGCCGGCCGGGCCGATCAGGGCCGTCCACACCTCCAGGTTGAGCGGGGGCACACCGGCGTCGGTCAGTGGCGGCACATCGGGCACCAGCGACGAGCGCCCGCCGACCAGGCCAATCGCCCGGAGCTTGCCTGACCGCACATGCGGCATGGCGATCCCGGGCGGGATCAGCGCCATCTGTAGTTGGCCGCCCAGCATGGCGGTGACGATTTGCGGATTGCCGGGATAGGGAATATGCACTGGCGTCACACCCGGCATGCGGCTTTTGAGCAGTTCCATCCCGAGGTGGCCGACCGAGCCCTTGCCCACCGAGCCGTAGTTCCATTGGT
>NZ_JADMJK010000217.1 GCF_018780625.1 Polaromonas sp.
CGCCGCCGCGCAAAACGCACCACGGTCACGCCGGCTTGGGCCTGGCGGGTCGAGGGCATCACCAGCACGCAGTCGTCGTAGGGCGTGGTCACCGGCTCGCCCTCGTTCCAGCCGATCACGGTGCCGGCACGCGCAATGATTTCCAGACCCTGAAAAGGCTCGGTAAAGCGGAACTGGTCGCTGCGGGCCACCACCGGACCGGTGACGTCAAGCACCCACTGGCGCGGCGCGTCGGCTTGCCGCCAGCCTGGCAGGGCCTGCTGCAGCGCCTGCGCCTGCAACGCACCGGAGGCCTGCAAAAAGCGCACGCAGATGTCCTGGGCCACGGTGCGGCTTCCAAGGTCGCCATGAAAGCCGCATTCAATCAGCAGGGAACGGGTTCCGTTGTCGCGGCCATCTGCGCACAGCTCCCCAAAACGGCCGAAATCGCGCATGCGCACGCCGTCCTTGTGGCCGGGGTCCACCACGATGTGTTCCGGGGTGCGCAGTTCGCGCGCCAGTGCCAGGTTGCGCGCCTGCATGCCGGTCAGCAGCAAGGGCGCGGCGCGCTCATGCATGCTGTGCAGATCCAGCAGCCAGTCGGCCCGGGCGACAAATGGCTGCAGCGCCAGGGCACGCCGGCGCTCCTGCGTGCCGCCGGCCGCGATGCGCTCGGGCGCCCATTGGCGGTTCAGGTCCTCATCGACGAAGCGGGAAGCGTCGTGGTGGTCGGCGTCAAACCGGTCAAATGCGGCGAGGTTGCCAAACGCCAGCGTCAGGCGGCCGCGCTCGGGCCGCACGCCGGCCTCCAGCAGCCCCTTGAGCGCCCAGGCGCCGCAGAGTTCGTTGCCATGGATCAGCGCGGTGATCAGCACCTCGCGGCCGGGCTGGCCCGAGTCAAACTGCCAGACGCCCTCGACCCCGGTGTTGCCGGCGCGCCAGGCGGTGATGTCGGGCTTGGGCAAATGAAATGGAAGCGTGGCGTTCATTCCTTGATCTTCGCGAAGTCAACAATGCGTTTGTATTTGGCGGTTTCCTGGGCCAGGAACTTCGGCATGTCCACATTGAGCGGCGATACCGTGGAGCCCGAGTCTTCAAGCTTCTTGCGCAGCGCAGGCGTCTGCAAGGACTCGTTCAGGGCTTTTTTCAGCTTGGCCACCACCGGCTCAGGCAGGCCGGCCGGGCCCATCAGCGCAAACCAGATGTTGATGTCGATGCCCTTGAGCTTGGGCGTTTCGGCCAGCGCAGGAATGTCGGGGGTCATGGGCGAACGCCGGGCTTCGGTGGTGCCCAGCGCAACCACCTTGCCGCTGCGGATGTGCGGCAGGCCACTGGACAGCACGAACACGCCGAATTCAATGTTGTTGCCGAGCAGGTCATTGGCCAAGGGCGCCACGCCGCGGTAGGGAATGTGGGTCATGAACAGACCGCCCTGGTCCTTCACCATTTCCCCGGCCAGATGCAGGGCGGTGCCGACGCCCGAACTGCCAAAGCTGTATTTTCCGGGGTTCTGCCTGGCCAGGGTCATGAACTGCTCGACCGTCTTGACGCCTGACTTTTGCGACGCCACCAGCACCATGGGCTGGGTTGCAATCAGGCCGATGGGGGTGAAGTCCTTGACGTCGTATTTGACCGAAGCAGACACCAGGCGGGAAATGGCGATCTCGTTGCTGGCGCCGACCAGCAGGGTGTAGCCGTCTGGTGCGGCGTTGACCACCTTTTGGGCGCCAATGGCACCGCCGGCCCCGCCCACGTTCTCGATGATGACCGGAACGCCCAGTTTCCTGGACAGCTCGGCACCCAGGGTGCGGCCACTCAGGTCGGTGCTGCCGCCCGCCGGGTAGCCCACCACGATGGTGATCGGCTTGCTGGGGTAGCTGTCGGGCTGGGCCAGTACGCTGCCGCAGGCCAGCAGGGACAACGAGGTCAGGGCACCGCACAATGCGGCACGGCGGGAAGCAGACGGGAATTTCATGGTTTTTTTCCAAAAAGCGTGGAGGGGTCATCGCGGAAACATGGACAGGTCCGTCTGGATCCGGGCGGCCCTAAGCGCAGGCAGCGCGGGTTCTAAAAGGAAATGAATTCTTTCATTGTCATCAGCGCGGTTTAAACGCTTGTGCTGCTTTGGCACGGGTTGTGGCCGTTTTGGCACGCGCTCAGCGCTGTTCCATCACCTGCCACAAACGCTCGGCCAGCGGATGGAGGCGGCGCTTGGCGCGGTAGGCCCGCATTTCGAAGCGCACCTCCAGCGGCGCATCGCCCAGCACCTGCAACTGGCCGGCCTTGCAGGCACCCGACACCATAGACCAGGGCAGCCACGCCACGCCCAGGCCCTTGAGGGCATATTCGTAGACGGCATCGGCCGAGTCGCATTCCATCACCCGCCGCAAGTGCGGGGCATGCGGGTTGTTGGCCAGATGGTCCCGCACCAGCCGGCCCAGCGCCAGCGTGCCAGCATAGGCCAGGTAGGGCGTGGCATCGCTGCCGCCAAACTGGTGCTGGCCCTGCCCCTGGGCAGAAGCCCGGGTGACCGGCACCAGCTTGTCCTGCGCCAGCGTGGTGTGCGTGTATTGCCGCGCGCTGAGCTGCACCGCCAGCAGCGGGTGGTGGTAGATCACCATGAAGTCGGCTTCACCGCGCTCCAGCAGCTGCGAGGTCTCGGTCAGGGAGCGGGTCAGGATGCGCAACTCGCCGTTGGCCAGCAGCGGCTTGAAGCGCAGCATCAGGTCGGCCACCAGGGTGCGGGCCAGCGTGCGCCCGGTGGCCAGCGTGGCGGTGTTTTCCTGGCGGCCGGCGGCGCTCAGCAGCTCATGGTGCGCCGACTTCAGGTTGCCCACCATTTGCTGCGCGTTGTCCAGCAGGCTGGCGCCTGCGGCGGTCAGCGCCAGCGGCGCGCTGCCCCGTTCAATCAGCGGGGTGCCGGCCCAGGCCTCCAGCGCCTTGATGCGGCGACCAAACGCCGGGTGCGTGACATGGCGCAGTTCGGCGGCGCGGCTGAAGCTGCCGGTGTGCGCCAGCGCCACAAAATCTTCCAGCCACTTGAGTTGCATCGCCGGTTTTCAGCCAGTAGGCGACCAGGGTCAGGTCAGGGCCGTGCGGCCTGCAGCAGGTCGCGCGTTCGGGTGGCCTCGCGCCGCGCCGCTTCGGCAAAGTCGTCGCCCGACGAGGCGTACAAAATAGCGCGCGACGAGTTCACGATGATGGGCGCGTCCGGCCGCCAGCCGGCGCGCACCGTGGCCACGGCGTCGCCGCCCTGCGCACCAACGCCCGGGATCAGCAGCGGCAGCGTGGGCGCCACCGCGCGCACGCGCTCGATCTCGGCCGGGTAGGTCGCGCCCACCACCAGCCCGAGCTGGCCGTTCAGGTTCCACGGACCCTGTGCCAGGCGGGCTACATGCTCGTACAGCAGCGGCTGGCCTTCAATCGACGCCAGGCGCTGGTTTTGCAGGTCGTCGCCGCCCGGGTTGGAGGTGCGGCACAGCAAAAAAGCGCCCTTGCCGTGGTACTTGAGGTA
>NZ_JADMJK010000192.1 GCF_018780625.1 Polaromonas sp.
GGCTGCGCACCCATTTCAGGCGCACGCCGGGCACGTTTTTGAGCGGCTGGAATTCATCCAGGTTGCTGATGCGCGGGTAGGCGATGACGGCGACGGTCGTGGTCACCGCGCCGGCCGCCGTGCTGCGGTCATCAAAGACACCGTCCTCCTCGGGCAGACCATGCTGCCACCACATCGGCAGCGTGGCCACGGTCGGCACGCCGGTCAGGTCCTGCAGCATCTGCGGCCCCGGCGCCAGCAGCTTGGCGTCGCCCCGGAACTTGTTGAGCACAAAGCCCTTGATCAGCGCGCGCTCAGCCTCGTCCAGCATGGCCCAGGTGCCGTAGAGGTGGGCAAACGCCCCGCCCCGGTCAATGTCAGTCACCAGCAGGCAGGCCGCATTCGCATGCAACGCCACGCGCATGTTGACGATGTCGCAGGACTTGAGGTTGATCTCGGCCGGCGAGCCCGCGCCTTCTATCACCACCACGTCGTTCTCGGCCAGCAACTCGTCCAGCGCCTGCGCCACCACCGGCCAGACCGACAGGCTGCGGCCGCGCCATTCCATGCGCGAGAGTTCGGCGTTGACCCGGCCCATCAGCACGACCTGGCTTTGCGTGTCTTTTTCGGGCTTGAGCAGCAGCGGGTTCATGCGCACATCGGGCGTGCTGCGTGCGGCCAGCGCCTGGAAATACTGCGCGCTGCCGATCTCGCCGCCGGCCACCACTCTAGCGTTGTTGCTCATGTTCTGCGACTTGTAGGGCGCGACCTTCAAGCCCTGGCGGGCATAGTAGCGGCACAGCGCGGTGGTCAGCCAGCTCTTGCCGGCGTTGCTGGTAGTGCCTAGCACCATGACGCTTTTTGCGGTCATTGTGTTGTCCTGTGGTTGGTAAGTTGTTGCAACGCCTGGCGCAGCGCGTCTTGCTCGGCAGGCGGCTGCACGCTGATGCGCACATGGCCGGGCAAGCCAAACGAGGCGGTGTCGCGCAGCTTGATGCCGTGGCTGCGCAATTGATCCAGTGCTTGCGTCAGGCTCAGGCCGTCGGGCAGCGCAGGCTTGGTGCAATAGAAATTCGCGTCGCTGCGCAGGCAGGTCCAACCCAACGATTCGCACAGCGCAATTTGCCGGGCTTTCCATGCGCGCAGCGTGGCCAGGCTGCTGGCCAGCCAGGCCTGCACGGCCGGTTCGGTCCAGGCCTGCAGCATCGCCACGCCGTGCGCGCCCACCGGCCAGGACGGGCTGAGCTGGTCGAGCTGGAACACGGCCGCCTCCGCGCCCATGGGGGCAATCGCGTAGGCGGCGCGCACGCCGGTCAGGCCCAGCGCCTTGTTGGGCGTCCAGAGTTGCCAGACGGTTTGCAGCTGCGCGGGCGTCAGCGACGGCGCGCCGCCCAGCCGCAGCGGCTCGTAGGCGCGGTCCAGCACGGTGATGGCCGCATGCGAATCAATCAGCTCAACCAATTCAGCCAGCCCTGCGTGCGCCGCGCCCAGCGGGCTCGACGGCTCGCAGGCCCAGCGCAACGGGGCATCGCCCGTGTCCGCCACCACGGCCAGCCGGTGCGCGTGGGCCGCTTGCGCGTAGTCGCCGTAGCTGTGCGGCGGCAGCCCAACAGCGCGCCCGCCCTGCTGCGCAACCAGCGCGGTGATGCGAAAAATGAACTCGCTGGCGCTGGCGGCCAGCACCACGCGCGCCGCGTCCACACCGTGAAAGGCGGCCAGCTGCTGGCGCAAGGCGGTGTAGCTGGCGTCGGGGTACTGCGTGGCGTCGGCCTGGCGCACGGCGGCCTGGGCGCCGGGGCACGGCCCGCAGGCGTTGCTGTTGGTCGAAAAGTCGTGGCGCGGTACGCCGTGGCGGTCGGGGCCGCCGTGAATTCGCGCGCTGGCGGGTGGGTTGCAAGTCATGGTCTGGCCCAAAACGCTATTAAATCTATAGCTACCAGCGCAATTGGAACAAGCGCCAGAAGCGCTTTTAATGCATATTTCTGGGCCAGCCCCGTGTCAGCCGCCTGCGGCGCGCGGCCCGCAGCGTTGAGCGTGTAGACGCCGGGCTTGCCGAGTGAAATGCCCAGCGCCAGCGCCATGGCCGCCATGGGCCAGCCGCTGTTGGGTGACGGGGTTTTGCGGGCTTCCAGACGCAATGCCCTGAACGAAACACCGCCCGTCACCAGCGCCAGCAGCAACGCCGTGAGCCGCGCGGGCAGCCACGACAGCGCGTCGTCGGCCCAGGCCGCCCATTTGCCGGCCCATTCCCAGTGCTGGCCCCGGTACGTTCCCCGGTAGCCCCACATGGCATCGGCGGTATTGGCAAAGCGGTAGAGTGCCGCGCCCGGCAGACCCAGCAACACAAACCAGAAGATCGGCGCCACCACCGAATCGTTGAGGTTTTCCGCCAGCGTCTCAATGGCGCTCTCGCGCACCTGGGTCTCGGTCAAATGGGTCACATCGCGGCTGACCAACCAGCTCAGACGTTCGCGTCCGGCAGCCAGCGAGCCGCCCTGTGCGGGGGACAAGGCGTTTTCCACCGCCAGCACCTCGCTGCGCAACATGGCCCACGCCAGCAGCGGTTTGAGCGCCAGGCCCAGCAACAGCGCCGCGAGCACGCCGCCCGGAATGGGCCCCAGCGCGTCTGGCAGGGCCAGCAGACCTTTTTGCAACGCCCAGGATGCTACACAAACAATAGCTGCTCCCGCAGACCACGCAAGGGCTCCGAGGCTAAAAGCCTTGTAATCAGAGGCATGGTTCAGCGCCTGGCGGGTGAAGCGCTGCAGGTGCCGACCAGCCCAGCCCAGGTAGTTCCCCATCCACACAACAGGATGCCAGCGGGCTGCGGGCTCGCCCAGATAGTGGTCGATGGCGAACGCCAGCAAGATAGCCGCGGCAAAAATAAGTGCATCCAATTCAGGACTCATGTCGCGTCATCCAACAACAAAACGGCTGGCAAGGCTGCCAGCGCCTGCTGCAGCCAGCCAAAGCCAATGCGCTCCTGCTCCAACCGCAGGCGCGCACGCAGCCGGTTGTCGCGCAGTTCATCAAACAGCGCACGCTCTTCGTCCGTCAGCCGTGGCAGGTCACGCAGCAGGGGTTGCGGCTCCTCGCCCCATTGCGAGGCATGGGCCAGCAAGGTGGCTCTGTCCATCAGCAACGAGTGGGCGTGGGGCAGCTGGGCACGCAGTTGGTCCAGGATGGCAAAGCCGTGGGTGTCAATGTCGCCCCAGTAATAAATGCTGCGCTGTTGCAGCCACTGGGCACCTGCCAGCACCTCGAAGCCATAACCCGCGCCAAAGATCACCATGCTGCCCGCCAGCGGCGGAAAGGCCAGAAAGTTGACCTCGTTTTCGGTGATGAACACCCGGCTGACGGGGAGGTCAAGCCGCTCAAAAGCGGCCTGGGTCACGCCGATGTCCTGCTCACATCCATCGGGCAACAGCACCACACGCGGGTCCAGCAGGCGAAAGCGGATGCGCAGGGGCTTGTCCTTGAAGCCGTAGCGGCGGCAAAACTGGC
>NZ_JADMJK010000116.1 GCF_018780625.1 Polaromonas sp.
GATGTGGAAATGGAATACATGTTTTCCACCTGGTTTGACGTGGGTTTTCTGGACCTGCGGCGCATCAGCTGGGATTCACCCGCTTCGCTGATTGAAAAGCTGATCAAGTACGAAGCGGTGCATGACATCAAGAGCTGGGCCGACGTGAAGAACCGGCTCGACAGCGACCGCCGCTGCTACGGGTTTTTTCACCCGCGCCTGCCTGACGTGCCGCTGATCTTTGTCGAAGTCGCGCTGGTGGACGCCATGGCCAGCAGCATCATGCCGCTGCTCGACGAGTCGGCCGACGCGTCCGACCTGAACAAGGCCACCACCGCCATTTTTTACTCCATCAGCAATACCCAGGTGGGCCTGCGCGGGGTGAGCTTTGGCGACTCGCTGATCAAGCGCGTGGTGGAAACGCTCAAGGACGAGTTCCCCAAGCTCAAGGCCTTTGCCACGCTCTCGCCCATCCCGGGCTTCAGAAGCTGGCTGGCCAAGAATGCAGCCGGCCTGCTGGAGCAACTCGGCGACAAGGAGCGCACCGCGCTGGGCCGCGCCGTGGGCTACGAGCCGCCGGGCGCCGGGCATTTCCTGTCAGCGGCTGAAGGCGCGCTGGCGCTGCCCGACAAGTCGCCGGTGCGCCTGATGCTGCTGCACTGCGCCGCGCACTACCTGGGCCAGGCCAGCAGCGACGGCAAGCCTGTGGACCCGGTGGCGCGCTTTCATCTGGGCAACGGCGCGCGCATCGAGCGGCTCAACTGGGCCGCCGACCCGTCGCCCAAGGGGCTCAAGCAGTCTTATGGCCTGATGGTCAATTACCTCTATGACCTCAAGCGTCTGGACAAGTACCGCGACCAGTTTGCACAGGGCAAGATCCCGGCCTCTGGCAGCATCGAGGATTTGTATATTTGACGGTGTTTTCAGGCAGCGATGCCAGCTTTTTATTTAAAACGACAGGAGACAAGCATGACAGTAGATTTTGATGTGAACGGTTCCCGGCGCAACGTATTGCGCGCTGCGGCGGCAGGCCTTGCGGCGCTCTCTCTGGGCAGCCATGCCCAGCCGGGCTGGCCCGGCAAACCGGTGACGCTGGTGGTTCCGTTTCCCGCTGGCGGCGGCACCGACGCGTTTGCCCGCCCGCTGTCCGCGCAGTTTGCCAAGCTGACCGGCAAGCAGCTCATCATCGACAACCGCGGCGGCGCCGGCGGCACGCTGGGCGCCGGCATTGCGGCCCGCGCCGCGCCGGACGGCTACACGCTGTTCATGGGCGCGGTGCACCACGCGATTGCGCCGTCCATGTACCCCAAGCTGGACTACGACCTTGAAAAAGACTTTGTCCCGCTGGCGCTGATGGCCAACGTGCCGCAGGTGCTGGTCGTCAACCCCAAGAACATTCCGGGCGACTTCAAAGCCTTTATGGCGCAGGTCAACAGCAAGCCGGGCCGCTTCAACTACGGCTCCGCCGGCGCCGGCACGTCGCACCACCTGGCCGGCGAGCTGTTCAAGCAGCAGACCAAGACCTTCATCACCCACATTCCCTACCGGGGCGCCGGCCCTGCGCTGCAGGACCTGATTGGCGGCAACGTTGACATGATGTTTGACGGCCTGGGTTCTTCAGCCGGCCACATCAAGGGCGGCCGCATCAAGGCGCTGATGGTGTCGGGCAGCAAGCGCAACCCGGCTTTTCCGGACGTGCCGTGCGCCGCCGAACTGGGCCTGCCCGACTACACCGTGACCACCTGGTACGGCATCTGGGCGCCCAAGGGCACACCGGCTGACGTGCAGGCGCGCATTGCCGAAGAGCTGCGCCGGGCGGCAGCCACCGACGAGCTGAAAGCCATCTGGGCCAGCAACGGCGCAGACTTCGGCAACCTCACGCCGCCGCAGTTTGGCGCTTTTGTCAGCAGCGAAGTCAAGCGCTGGGCCACGGTGGTCAAGGCCTCAGGCGCCAAGCTCGAGTGAATATGGCCCCCACGCTCCCGCACTGCGTGTCGTCGCTGCCCCCCAAGGGGGCGGTTTCGCCTTGGGGCGGCCCGGCGGCGAAACGCAGCGGGACAGGCCGCGGTTTTGCGCGCTGGGTGTCGTCGCTGCCCTCCGAGGGGGCGGTTTCGCCTTGGAGCGGTCTGTGAGCGGCGCCGTTTCACTCGACATCTCCGGCGCGGTGGCCTTTGTCACGTTGTCCCATCCGGGCAAGTTCAACGCCATGTCGCGCGCGATGTGGCGCGAACTGCGCGCTGTTTTTGAGTCGGTGCAGCAAGACTGCGCGCTGCGGGCCGTGCTGGTCCGGGGCGAGGGCGGGCATTTCTGCGCCGGAGGCGACATCTCTGAATACGCAGCCTTTCGCTTTGACGAAGCCAGCCTGCGCGACTTTCATGAGCGCGAAGTGTGGGGCGGCCTGCAGGCCATGCTGGCCTGCGACCTGCCGATCGTGGCCCAGATCGAGGGCAACTGCATGGGCGCGGGCGTCGAGATTGCCAGTTGCTGCGACCTCCGGCTGGCCAGCGATGCCGCCCGCTTTGGCGCGCCAATTGCCCGGCTCGGCTTTCCCATGGCCCCGCGCGAAGCCGCGCTGGTGATGCGCGCTGTGGGCGAGTTGACCGCGCGCGAAATGCTGCTGTCGGCCGCCGTGCTGGGCGCGGCCGAGATGAAGCAGCGCGGCTTTTTGAACCAGGTGGTGCCCGCGACTGAGGTCCAGACCGCGGCGCTGGCCTGCCTGGACCGTATTCGCCCGCTGGCACCGCAGGCAGCGCGTCTGAATAAACAGGCATTCAGGGCACTAGCCCCCGTCCTGGTTCATGAAGTAGCTTCTGATTTAGTAGCAACTGCCTATGACTACGCGCCCTCTGCCGAGCACCGCGAGGGCGTCACCGCATTCATCGAAAAGCGTTCGCCGCAGTTTTCGGACTGAAGCGGGCGCTTTCATTTTTAATTTACTGGCCGTCTGATTCCTATGAAAAACCAAAACCTGTTTGCCGCGCTGCGGGCCGCTTTTCCGGCCGATCTGGACGCGGTCGCCATCGAAACCGACAACGGCCTGACCTACTCATGGGCTGACTTGGAGCGCAGCACAGCCATGATGGCCAATTTGCTGCAGTCGCTCAACCTGCCCCAAGGTTCCCGCGTCGCGGTGCAGGTTGAAAAGTCGGTGGAAGCCGTGGTGCTCTACCTGGCCACGCTGCGCGCCGGCTACGTGTTTTTGCCGCTCAACACCGCCTACCAGAGCACCGAGATCGAATACTTCATCGGCAACGCCGAACCTGCCGTGGTCGTGTGTTCCAGCCGCAACCTGGGCTGGGTCAGCAAGATCGCCTTCAAGGCCGGCACGCAAAACGTCTTCACGCTCGACGACGACCGCACCGGCTCGCTGCTGGACCGCAGCGCGCATTGCAGCGACCAGCACGAGGCCGCCGTGATGCATGAGGACGACCTGGCCGCCATTTTGTACACCAGCGGCACCACCGGCCGCAGCAAGGGCGCGATGCTGTCGCACGGCAAC
>NZ_JADMJK010000206.1 GCF_018780625.1 Polaromonas sp.
GCAGCGGCGCGGCCAGCCGCGTGCCCGCCATGCAGGCGTGCAGACAGATCTGCGCAAGAATCAGGCGGGCCAGCGCACGGGTCATGAAACGCGTCTCAGTTTTCGTCCAGGTCCAGGTCCTTGTTCATGGGAATCAGCCGGGCGGACTCCAGTTCGGGCAAGGCCTCGACATTGCGCAAGGCCTTGCCCATGACGCGGCTGCGCTGCTCGGCACTGCTCAGGGTATTGAGCACCGTTTCAGTCTGTGACTTGACCTTGGCCAGCACGTCGCCGAACTTGCCAAACTCGGTCTTGACGGCGCCCAGCACCTGCCACACCTCGCTTGATCGTTTCTCCAGCGCCAGCGTCCGAAAGCCCATCTGCAGCGAACTGAGCATGGCCAGCAGCGTGGTCGGACCGGCCAGCGTGATACGGTGGTCGCGCTGCAGGCTCTCCATCAGGCCGGGTCGGCGCAGCACTTCAGCGTACAGGCCCTCGGTGGGCAAAAACAAAATGGCGAAGTCGGTGGTGTAAGGCGGCTCGATGTATTTTTCGGAGATCGATTTGGCCTCAAACCGGATCCGGACCTCCAGCGCCTTGCCTGCGATCTCGGCGCCCGGCGCATCGGCGCGCTGCTGCGCATCGAGCAGGCGCTCGTAGTCTTCGTTGGGGAATTTCGCGTCAATCGGCAGCCACAGCGGCTCGCCCGCATCCGACCGGCCCGGCAACTTGATAGCGAAATCCACCGGGTTCTTGCCGCCGCGCCGCGTCACGACCTGGGCCGCGTACTGGTCGACGGTAAACACTTGCTCCAGCAGGCCCGCCAGCTGGGCTTCGCCAAAGATGCCGCGCGTCTTCACATTGGTCAGCAAATGCTTGAGGTCGCCCACGCCCTGCGCCAGCGTCTGCATTTCGCCCAGGCCCTTGTGCACCTGCTCCAGCCGGTCGGCCACCTGCTTGAAGCTTTGCCCCAAGCGCGTTTCCAGCGTGGTCTGCAGCTTTTCGTCGACGGTGCGGCGCATTTCGTCGAGCTTGGCCGAATTGGTCTGCTGCAGCTGCGCCAGCTGGTTCTCCAGCGTTTCACGCACCTCGCCCATGCGCCGGGCATTCGATTCGCTGACCGACTGCAGCTGGGTCGTCAGCGTGTCCGACAGGCTTTGCTGCAGCAGGCTGAGCTGGCGGGAAAACGCATCAATCTGGGTGTTCTGGGTGCGCGTGGCTTCGGCGCTTTGCTGCACCAGCGTTTGCTGGAAGGTGGCCAGCGTCGAAGCCAGTTCCTGGCGGCTGCCGCGCGCGCTCTCGCTGATCTCGCGCCGCAGTTCGCGCTCCAGCCGGTCGTTGATCTCGGCAAACCCATTGAGCAGTTCGGCCTGGCTTTCGCCCGCAACTTGTGCCGGCTTGCGCACCAGCAGCCAGACCAGCAGCAGCAGATTGGCCAGCAGCAAAGCCGCCGTCAGCCAGAATTCCATGGCTTGTGTCACTCTTTATTTGATAGCCAACACCGCAGGATTCAGCGGGGTTAAAGGCTTTTTTCCTGTAAAAAAGGCAATCAGGTTGTCGGCGGCCAGGTTGGCCATGGCCAGGCGCGTCGGAATCGTGGCGCTGGCGATATGCGGCGTCAGCACCACATTCGGCACGTCCAGCAAGTCCGGGTGCACCAGCGGTTCGCCTTCAAACACGTCCAGCCCGGCGGCTGCAATGCGCTTGTCCTTCAGCGCCGCGGCCAGCGCAGCGTCGTCCACGATTCCGCCGCGCGCAATGTTGACCAGCGTGGCGGTCGGCTTCATCAGCGCCAGTTCGGCCGCACCGATCGCGTGGTGGGACGCTGGCGAATACGGCAGCACCAGCACCAGGTGGTCAGCGGTCTTGAGCAGTTCTTCCTTGCTGACATAGCTGGCCTGGCATTCGGCCTCCAGGGCCGCGTCCAGGCGGGAACGGTTGTGGTAGATCACCTTCATGCCAAAGCCCAGCGCGCCACGTTTGGCAATGCCCTGGCCGATGCGTCCCATGCCCAGAATCCCCAGCGTCGCGCCATGGATGTCGGAGCCCGAAAACATGTCGTAGCGCCACTTGGTCCACTGGCCGGCGCGCAAATAATGCTCGCTCTCGGTGATGCGGCGGGCGGTCGCCATCATCAAGGCAAAGCCGAAATCAGCGGTGGTCTCGGTCAGCACGTCGGGCGCATTGGTGGCCAGCACACCGGCTGCCGTCATGGCGTCAAGGTCAAAATTGTTGTAGCCCACGGCCATGTTGGCGCAGATTTTCAAGCCGGGGCAGACAGCGAGCACCCCGGCATCAATGCGGTCACCCCCCGTGGTGAATGCGCCCGCTTTGTCACGCAGCCGCGCCGCCAGCTCGGCCTTGGACCAGGTCTCGTCGGCCTGGTTGGACTCGACCTCGAAATATTCTTCAAGACGGGCCACCACTTCGGGGAAAACAGCGCGGGCGATCAGGATTTTGGGCTTGCTCATGGAGAAGTTGGCTTTCTTTATTTGAACCAGATGAAGGTCATGATGATGAAGAGCGGGATCAACACCCCGCCCGACCACAGCATGTAGCCAAAAAAGCTTGGCATTTTCACGTTGCGGTCTTCGGCAATGGCCTTGACCATCAGGTTGGGCGCATTGCCGATGTAGGTGTTGGCGCCCATGAACACGGCGCCGGCTGAAATGGCCGCCAGCGTGGACGCAAAGGTGGTCATCATCGCCTGCGGGTCGCCGCCAGCGGTGTTGAAAAACACCAGGTAGGTGGGCGCGTTGTCAAGAAAGGAGCTGAGCGCGCCGGTGGCCCAGAAATACATGGCCGGATCGGGCGAACCGTCGGGCCGGGTCACGGCCGACACCACCGCCCCAAACGGGCCACTGGTGCCGGCCTTGAGCATGGCAATGACAGGAATGATGGTCAGAAAAATGCCCGCAAACAACTTGGCCACCTCGGCCATCGGCCCCCAGGAGAACTGGTTGTCGGCATGCACCTTGGCCGCCGTGATTTTCAGCGACAGCAAGGTGATGGCAACCAGCCCGGCATCGCGCACCAGGCCCGGCAGGCCGACATCGGTGCCAGCAATATTGAACACCACGGCCGACTTCCAGAAACCGCTGAGCAACACCAGCCCGGCAATCGCGCCCAGCAGCCAGAAGTTCGCGGCGCCGTCAAAGCCGATGCGCCCGGTGTCGGGTGTCGGGTCCAGCGGCGCGACTTCTTTGCGCTGGCGGTAGAACCACAGGTCCAGCGCGTAAAAAATAGCCAGCAAGGAGCCCACCAGAAACAGCGTCTCCGGAAAGATGTGGCGTACGGTCCAGAAAAAATCCACGCCCTTCAGGAATCCCAGGAACAGCGGCGGATCGCCCAGCGGCGTCAGCGAGCCGCCGGCGTTGGAGACGATGAAGATGAAGAACACCACCACATGGGCCTTGTGCGCCCGGTTGTCGTTGGCCCGGATCAGCG
>NZ_JADMJK010000107.1 GCF_018780625.1 Polaromonas sp.
AATGCCCGGTCAATGCCATTTATGCCGAAGAAGACACGCCGGCCGACCAGCTGCAATTCATCAAAATCAATGCAGACCTGAGCCGCGCCCCAGGCTGGAAAAGCATCACCAAGCGCAAGGACGCCCTGCCCGATGCCGATGACTGGAAAGACAAGACAGGCAAGCTGTCCGAACTGGTGCGCTGAGTCGCGCACAGTCCTTCACATTACCTAATACCCATTACCACGCGCCGTTTTAATGCAAGCAAGCCGAGACCCCATGGAACCCCAATTGAATCAAGAAGTGATCAACACCGCCGCCGAGCATGACGGTCCAATCGAAACCGATGCCGTCATTGTGGGCGCGGGCCCGGTGGGCCTGTTCCAGGTGTTTGAACTGGGCCTGCTTGAGATCAAGGCGCATGTGATCGATTCGCTGGCCTACCCCGGTGGCCAGTGCATTGAGCTCTACCCCGACAAGCCAATTTACGACATTCCGGCCGTTCCGGTCTGCACCGGCAAGGAACTGACCGACAACCTGCTCAAGCAAATCGAGCCGTTTGGCGCGACCTTTCACTTCGGGCAGGAAGTCAGCGTGGTTGAAAAGCAGGAAGACGGGCGTTTCTTTGTCGAAACCTCCAAGGGCACGCAGTTCCTGACCAAGACCATTTTCATTGCGGCTGGCGTGGGCGCTTTTCAGCCCAAGCTGTTGCGGGTTGATGGACTGGAAAAATTCGACGACAGCCAGTTGTTCTACCGGGTCAAAAACCCGGCCGACTTTGCCGGCAAAAACCTGGTGATCGTGGGCGGCGGCGATTCCGCGCTGGATTGGGCGCTGAATTTCGTCAAGGACGGTCCGAACAAGGCCGAAAGCGTCATCCTGGTTCACCGCCGCGACGGCTTCAAGGCCGCGCCGGCCAGCGTCGCCAAGATGCGGGAGCTTTGCGATGCCTACGAGATGCAGTTCCTCGTCGGCCAGGTCACGGGCTACGATGAAAAAGACGGCAAGCTGACGGGCGCCAAGGTCACCGGCGCTGACGGCATCACCCGCGTGGTGCCACTGGACGTGCTGCTGGTCTTTTTTGGCCTGTCACCCAAGCTGGGGCCCATCGCCCATTGGGGCCTGGACATCGAGCGCAAGCAGCTCAAGGTGGACACCGAAAAATTCTCGACCAATGTGCCGGGCATTTTTGCGGTGGGTGACATCAACACCTACCCCGGCAAGAAGAAGCTGATTTTGAGCGGCTTTCACGAATGCGCACTGGCCGCGTTTGGCGCCGCGCCGTTCATCTTTCCGGACAAGAAAATCCACCTGCAGTACACCACCACCAGCCCCAAGCTGCACAAGGTGCTGGGGGTTGAATCACCGGTATTTGACTGACGCCGGCCCAGGCCCTGAAGCCTTAAAACCCACCTGCCAGCCCGCCCGAGCGCGGGCTTTTTTGCGGGCGTCTGCGCCTTGCGGCTTACCGCAGCGGCAGGAGCTGCATCGCCCGGGGTGCATGGCCATGGTTCAGCGGCCCGCTGCCGGCCCCCGTGCGCACCTTGGCGCCCGCCTCCAGCGCCGCCCGCACAAAAGCGCGCGCGGCCTGCACCGCGTCCAGCAAGCTCGCCCCCAGGGCCAGGCGCGCGGCAATGGCCGACGACAGCGTGCAGCCCGTGCCATGCGTGTTGGCACTGTGAATACGCGGCGCGCGCATCCAGGTCAGCGCGCCGCCTGGCATCAGCAGCAAGTCGCTGACCACCTCGCCTTGCAGGTGTCCGCCCTTGAGCAGCACCGCCCGCGCGCCCATGGCCAGCAAGTCGTGCGCAGCTGCCTCCATGTCGCGCTCATCGTTCAAAGGCCGGCCCACCAGCAAGGCGGCTTCATCCAGGTTGGGCGTGACCAGATCGGCACGCGGAAACAGCTCGCGCACCAGCGCTGCAATCGCCGGATTCTCGATCAGCACCGCGCCACTGGTC
This sequence comes from Polaromonas sp., assembly GCF_018780625.1. Taxonomy (GTDB): domain Bacteria; phylum Pseudomonadota; class Gammaproteobacteria; order Burkholderiales; family Burkholderiaceae_C; genus Polaromonas. The sequence goes on from NZ_JADMJK010000107.1 coordinate 1,941, forward strand.
GCGACCATCACCGGGTCAAGCACCACATTGACCAGCGCGTGCCGGTCAATCGCCTCTGCCACGGTGTGCACAATCTCGGGCGCGTGCAGCATGCCAATTTTTACCGCATGCAGGCCGATGTCTTCAACCACCGCATCAATCTGCTGGCGCAGCATGTCGGGCGGCACCCCATGAATCGCCCGCACACCTTGCGTGTTTTGAGCGGTCAGGGCGGTGATGGCTGTCATGCCGTAGCAACCCAGGGCGGCAAAGGTTTTCAGGTCGGCCTGAATGCCGGCGCCGCCCCCGCTGTCAGAGCCCGCAATAGACAGCACGCGGGGGTATTCAAATTCAAACATTTCGTCGGTCATGGGTCTATTCTCGTGCGTTTAAAGCGTCGTCACACATTGTCCGCAGGCGCAAGGCCGCAGCGCAGGGGTCATCGGCCGCACACAGCGCGCGCACAACCGGGTCTTAGCCGGGCCATGTTGACACTTCCAGCCTGAGCCGGTTTTCAAATGTGACCCGATCAAGCAGCTGCAGCGCATCCAGGAGACTGACGGCCAGGCGGCCAACCCCCAAGCCGCGCGCTTGCACCTTTTCAGCCGCCACGTCAGCCCAGAAATCTGCAGCACAAAGATGGGGGATCATTATTTCCTTGTCATGGGACCGTGGTGTGGCGCGGGCTGCGCGGGGACCAGTGGCCCACAAAAAAGCCCGCTGACCTTTCGGAAAACGGGCTTTTTCATTTTGTACTCGTCAACCCGGGCCAGAACCAGGGAGGCTCAGTCCTTCTTCCTGGCCTTGGCAGATGCAGCAGAGTCGGTGTTGTCGGCTTCAGGGGCCACGTCTGAGCCTTCCTTCAGTACTTCTTCAAACTCAGCCAACTCTTGCCCAATGGCCGCGTATTTTTTGGACTTGGCTTTGTTGTCGATCCACTTGAGCGCCGCAGCTTCGAGGTCTTCCTTGAAATGAGCGAGTGCTGATTCCTTGGCAGCCTGGGTTGCCGTCTTCGGGGAACTGGACCAGAGATCAATCAGGTCGGACAGGCCATTGTCAAAATCATCGAAGGTTTCAAGGTGGGCCCGTTGCGCATTTTTATCAACCATTTTTTTCTTTCGGTAATTGCATGTGTTTTAGTTTAGCGGAGTGGTGCAGTGGTCGATATCACCCTTGGTCTTGTTTGGATGGTGACGGGATGGCGAAGCGCTTGAACGTTGGCAAATCACGCGGGCTTAAGCACCCTGCAGCCCACCGAACCCATGCGACACCCAAAGAGTTGCTATCGAGGCCTGTTCCAGAAACGAAAAAAACACTTAGGCTTGTGACCTAAGTGCCGGCGCAGCCCATGACCCGTTCAAATTTCACTCAAGCAAAATATTGAGTCATGGAGCTACACAATCAGGCTATTTTGTAGGCAGAAAACCGTAAGCGCGCGGTGAACCCATATTGACCGCAGGCAAGCGGTCATGGCTGGCG
>NZ_JADMJK010000024.1 GCF_018780625.1 Polaromonas sp.
GGCTGCCAAAGCCGACCACCACCTGCTGCCAGGCGCCCCAGCCGATCAGCACGCAAGCCATCAGCACCAGCAGGCGGATGAAAACCGTCATGGCCAGCATCAGGCGCGGCTTTTTGTTCAGCATGGCCACCAGGCTGGTGAAGGCCATGTGCTCGCCCGCCGGGTAGGCGGCGGTGGCGCCTATGAACACCATCCAGACGAACAGCAGGCGCGACAGTTCCTCGCTGGCCGGCAGGCCGCTGCCAAAGCCGTAGCGCAGCACGATGTTGACGAACACCGCCACGGCCATGACGCCCAGGCAGCCGGCCAGCAGCATGTTGCTGATGCGCTGGAAGCGGCTTTTCGGCGCTTCGATCAGGGGTTCGGTACTCATGCCTGCTCCTTGTGGGGGTTGAGCCACGCCGTGACTTCGGCCTGCAGCTGTGCCAGCGGCTTGAGCGCGTCGACGCGCAGCACGCCCGGCTCGCCGGTCGGCGCTTCGAGCGTGGCGAACTGGCTGTCGACCAGCGTGGTCGAGAAAAAATGCTGCGCCGCGCGCGCCGCGACCCGCGCCTGCGCCTGTTCGCGGCCGATGTCCAGGAACACGAAGCGAAGGCCGGGCGCGGCCTGGCGCAGGCGCTCGCGGTAGGCCCGCTTGAGGGCCGAGCAGGTCAGCACCAAGCCTTCGGGGTGGGCGCGCAGCTGCCCGCTCAGTGTCGCCAGCCAGCCGTCGCGGTCGGCGTCGTCCAGGGCAATGCCCTGGCTCATCTTGGCGCGGCTGGCCGGGCTGTGAAAGTCATCGCCTTCCACTAGCGGCAAGCCGGTGGCCTGCGCGAGCGCCGCGCCCAGGCTGGACTTGCCGCAACCGGCCACACCCATGATCACAAGGGAATCTGTCATGTTCTTAAATCTTGGATAGCGCTATCCGAAAAGGCCAAAATAAAGGGTGGCGGCCTGGATTTCCCTTTTTGCTTTTTGCAGGGCGCCTGCGAGGGCGACCTAGGGAATGTCCGGCTGGCGCTCACCTTGGGATAGCGCTATCCTATGCGAGCATCAGCCCCTCACAAATCAGTAGTTTCCCTAGGATTCATGACTCCAGCCTCCCTTCGTCCCCGCGCCACCGGCCGCGTTACCCTGGCCGACGTGGCGCGCGCCGCCGGTGTCAGCCCGATCACCGTGTCGCGTGCCCTGCGCGGCGAGCGCGCGGTCGATCCGGTGCTGGTCGAGCGTGTGCAGGCGGCGGCGCGCACGCTGGGCTATGTGCCCGATCCGGCCGCCCGCGCGCTGGCGTCGCAACGCAGCGCGCACGTCACGGTGCTGGTGCCCATGCTCTCGAACGCGCTGTTCGTGGATGTGCTTGAAGCCGTGCAACGATGCCTGCGGCCGGCCGGCTACCAGACGCTGATGGGCGTGACGCACTACAACGCCGAGGAAGAGGAGCAACTGCTGCGCGAGCAACTGCTGCAGCGCCCGGCCGGCCTGCTGGTGACCGGCATGGAGCGCAGCGACGCGGCCCGCGCCCTGATTACCCAAAGTGGCGTGCCTTGCGTGCATTTGATGGAGGTGTCGGGCGCGCCAGGCGTGTACAGCGTCGGCTTTTCGCAGGCGGATGCCGGGGCAGAGATGACCCGGCACCTGCTCGGCCGCGGCCGCCGGCGCATCGCCTTTGCGGCAGCCCAGCTTGATGCGCGCACGCTGCAGCGGCGGGACGGCTGGCGCCGGGAGTTGGGCGCGGCTGGTTTGTACGACGCCAGGCTTGAATGGCTGGACCCGGCGCCTTCGTCGATTGCACTGGGCGCGCGCATGTTCGAGCAGATCATCCAGGCGCAGCCCGATGTGGACGCGGTGTTTTTTTGCAATGACGACCTGGCGCAAGGCGCCCTGCTGGCCGCCCTGCGGCTGGGCGTGGCGGTGCCGGGCCGGGTCGCGGTGGCGGGCTTTAATGATCTCACGGGCAGCGACCAGATGCTGCCGCCGCTGACCACGGTGCGCACCCCGCGCGCTGAAATCGGCACGGCCGCGGCGCGCATGCTGCTGTCGCTGATGAGCGGGGAAGCCGTGGCATCGCCGTGCGTGGACCTGGGCTATGAAGTGGTGGTGCGGGCCAGCACCTGACGGCCCCATGCGCGGCCCGGCTGTCGCATATTGAGAATTTCGGCCCTGGCGCGTGCCGGCTCAGGGTTTGTCCTAGGTGGGTTTGCCCGACTGACTTGAACAATGCCTATGCAGCTTCATTCATAGCAAAGCCGTTCAATGGCGGCTACCCCAAGGAGAGTTCCCCATGCAAAAGGTGTTGCACATCAACCCGGAAAAATGCACTGGCTGTCTGCAGTGCGAAATGGCCTGTTCCTTTGAGAACTACGGTGTTTTCGCCCCCGCCAAGTCGCGCATCAAGGTTTTTGACTTTCACGACACCGGCAAGAAGGTGCCCTACACCTGCACCCAGTGCGACGAAGCCTGGTGCCTGCATGCCTGCCCGGTGGAAGCCATTACCGTCGACAAGGCCACCGGCGCCAAGGTCGTCAACGAAACCACCTGCGTCGGCTGCAAGGTCTGCACGATCGCCTGCCCGTTTGGCACCATCAATTACGTGCAGGAAACCGGCAAGGTGCAAAAGTGCGACCTGTGCGGCGGCGACCCCGCCTGCGTCGAGGCCTGCCCCACGCAGGCCATCACCTTCATCGACGCCAACTGGACCGGCCTGACCAAGATGCAGCAGTGGGCTGACAAGCTTGGCAACCAGCCTTCCGCGATTTAAGGAGTCATAAAAATGTCTTGGGCAGGAAAAATTCTTCGCGTTGACTTGACCGCTGGCGTCGTCAAATCTGAATCCCTCAACATGGCCTGGGCCGAAACCTACCTGGGCTCGCGCGGGCTGGGCAGCAAATACCTGGTGTCCGAAGTCGACCCCAAGGTGGACCCGCTGTCGGAAGGTAACAAGATCATCTGGGCCACCGGCCCGCTGACCGGCACCATGGCGTCCACTGGCGGGCGCTACACCGTCATCACCAAAAGCCCGCTGACGGGCGCCATCGCCTGCTCCAACTCGGGCGGCTACTGGGGCGCCGAGCTCAAGATGGCGGGCTGGGACATGGTGATCTTCGAGGGCAAATCGGCCAAGCCGGTCTACCTCTACATCAACGACGACACGGCCGAGTTGCGCGACGCCGACTGGCTCTGGGGCAAGAGCGTCTGGGAAACCGAGGAGATGCTCAAAAAAGGCCTGCAGGACCCGCTGATGCGCGTCTCCAGCATTGGCAAGGCCGGTGAAAACGGCGTGCTGTATGCCGCCGTGGTCAACGACCTGCACCGCGCGGCGGGCCGCTCGGGCGTGGGCACCGTGATGGGCAGCAAGAACCTCAAGGCGATTGCGGTGCGCGGCACCAAGGGCGTGGGCA
>NZ_JADMJK010000120.1:0-14078 GCF_018780625.1 Polaromonas sp.
CGGCGATCACGCCCGGCTCGGGCGGCAGCGCATCAACCTGACCTTTCGCCGCGCGGGGTGACTCAGGCTGTGGGCTGGTTTGCGGGGTCGTCGGCGCCCGGTGCCGTCTTGCATTCCCAGAAAATGCGGGCAGTGCAATGCCGGCAAATTTCGGGATCGAGCTTGCCGAAAATGGTGGAAATGGCGGTGAACTTGTCGGGAAACTGGTGCTCGGTGCCGAGCAAGGCGGTAAAGCCGGTCTTGCGCCACATGCGGATCACCTCGGGCCGGGGCCGGTGGAAGTACAGGTTGCCGCCCATGGCGCGGCGCGCGGCCAGCTCGGCGGCCCACAGTTCTGCGCCGGCCAGGTCGATGAAGTTCATGCTCTTGGCCATGACCAGCAAATGCTTTTGCGGATTGGGCTGGCTGCGCAGCGCGTGCAGGATGTCGGCCACATGCTGGGTGGCGCCGAAATAGACCTCGCCCTCCATGCGCAGCAGCTTGAGTTGCGGGCATTCAGGCAGGGTTTGATGCGGCGGCTCTTCGGGATCGTCCGGGGTGTCGATCACCACAAACTGCCGGTCCAGGCCCCGGCCGTCAAAGCCCATGCTGCGCATGGCGGGGCGCGAGGTACGGTACAAAAACGACATCAGCGACAGCAGCATGCCCAGCAAGATCGCAATCTCCAGCCGGATCGTGACCGTGGCCACCATAGTAGCCAGCGCCACGCCAAAATCGGTGCGGCTCAAGCCGAACAGCTGGCGCCAGCGCGCCAGGTCGAGCAGGCTCAAGGCCACCAGCACCAGCAGCGCCGACAGCGCGGCCATCGGAATTTGCGCCAGCAGCTGCGCGCTGACAGCCACCAGCCCCAGCAGCAGCAGCGCTGAAAACACCGAGGCCAGCGGTGTGCGTGCACCGGCTTGCAGGTTGGGCATGGAGCGGTTCATGGAGCCGCACGACACATAGCATGAGAAAAAACCGCCCACGATGTTGGACAGGCCCTGGCCGCGGAACTCGCGGTTGGCGTCAATCCGCTGGCCCGAGCGCAGCGCCACGGTCTTGGCAATCGAGATGGCTTGCCCCAGCGCCACGATGGTCAGCGCAAACGCCAGCCCGACCAGCTCGGACGCCTGCGCCCAGCTGATGTCCGGCATTTCAAAACGCGGCCAGGGCGTGGCGATGTGGCCCACGGTGCGCAGCGCCGATGACGGCGTGGTGCCGCCCGCCGCCCACTGGCTCCACAACCACGCCAGCGCGGTGGCCACCACCAGCCCGATCAGCATGTAGGGCCAGTCGCGGCGAAAGCGGCGCAGCAGCAGCGCCACGCCCAGCGTGATGGCGCCCACGGCCAGCGCCGCCGGCTGCGCGTTGGGCAGCTGCGTCAGCACATGCACCAGCACGGCGCCCGCACCGTGCCCGGGCGAGGCGGCCAGCCCCAGCAGGTCGGGCAGCGCATGCACGGCAATCAGCAGCGCCGCGCCCGAGGTGAAACCAAACAGCACGGCGGGCGAGATGAAATTGGCCAGCACGCCCAGGCGCAGCGCGCCAATCAGCCACTGCAACAAACCCACCATCACGGTGACGGCCAGCGCCAGCTGGATGTAGGCTGGGCTGAAGGCGATGGCCAGCGGCGACAGCATGGCAAACAGCGCCAGCGAATTGGCGTTGGTCGGGCCCGACATGACATGCCAGCTGGAGCCGAACAGCGCGGCAATGATGCACGGAACAATCGCGGTGTACAGGCCGTATTCAGGCGGCAGGCCGGCCAGCGTGGCAAAGGCAATGCCCTGCGGCAGCACCAGCACGGCGCCCAGCAGCCCGGCCAGCGCGTCCGCGCGCAGCGTGGCCGGGGTCACCCAGCGCACCCACGGGCCAAACAGCCGTTCGGCCACGCGTGCCGGCAGGGTCTTGAGGGAAAGGGCCGTAGCGTCTGGGGAATTCATCGCAACGCCAGCATAACGTGCATCGCCCGGTGGCGCGTCACGCCAGGGCCAGCCAGCGCAGCAGCAGCCCGGCGGCGGCCGACGCGGCAATCACCTGGATCACGCCCCACTTGAGCCGCCACAAGGCCAGCGCAGCGGCCACCACCAACGCCAGCGCCACCCCGTCTATTTGTGCATCAAATAGGCCTTTGGCGCCCGCCGGATAAGCGACAGCCGCCATAAAAAACAGCGCAAGATTGGCGATCACGCCGACCACGGCGGCCGTTACCGCCGCGAGCGGCGCGGTCAGTTTGAGGTTGCCACGCGTGGATTCGACCCACGGCCCGCCCGCCAGGATGAAGATGAAGGACGGCAAGAAGGTGAACCAGGTCGCCACGCAGGCGGCCAGCGCAGCCCCTAAAAACAGCGCGTCAGGCCCCGCCACCTGCTTGACCCAGCCGGCGACAAAACCGACAAATGCGACCACCATGATCAGCGGGCCGGGCGTTGTTTCGCCCAGCGCCAGGCCGTCCATCATCTGCCCGGTGCTAAGCCACTGGTACTGCTCGACCGCCGCCTGGTTGACATAGGGCAGCACGGCATAGGCGCCGCCAAAGGTCAGCAGCGCGGCCTTGGTGAAAAACCAGCCGATCTGCGTCAGCGTGCCGTTCCAGCCGACGCTGAAAAACAGCGCCGCCATGGGCAGCAGCCAGAGCGCCGCGCCCGCCAGCAGCACCGTGGCCAGCCGCGAGCGCTTGAACTGCGCGTGCGGCGGCGTGGGCGTGTCGTCGTCGATCAGCGCCGCGTCGCGCACGGTGCTCAGCCCCGTTGCATGGCCACGGCCATGCAGCAAGCTGCCAGGCGCCACGCGCGACAGCACCGCGCCCAGCAGCATCGCGCCCAGTACGACCAGCGGAAAAGGCAGCCGGAACGCCCAGATCGCTATGAAACTCATAGTGGCAATCGCCCACGGCACCGGGGCCAGCATCGGATTTCCTAATGACTTGCTGGCCATGCGGTGCAGCGCATGCAGCACAATCGCCGCCACCGCCGGCTTGATGCCGTAGAAAATCCCGGCCACCAGCGGCTGCTCGCCAAAGGCCATGTAGATCCAGCTCAGCGCTATCAGCAGCGCCAGCGATGGCAGAAAAAACAGGCTGCCCGCCACCACGCCGCCCCAGCTGCGGTGCATCAGCCAGCCTAAATAAGTGGCAAGCTGCTGCGCCTCGGGGCCGGGCAGCACCATGCAAAAGTTGAGCGCATGCAGAAAGCGCTTTTCAGACACCCAGCGGCGCTTTTCGACCAGCTCGCGGTGCATGATGGCGATTTGCCCGGCCGGCCCGCCAAAGCTGATAAAGCCCAGCTGCAGCCAGAAGCGCAACGCCGCCCCGAAGGGAATGGCGGGCGGCGGCTTGGCTTCAGTCCCTGGATTCACGCCCGCTGGACCTTGAACACCGCGCGGCTGGCACGCGCGTTGGGCATGAAACGGATTTCCCGGCCGTCCTGCAGGCCAAAGCGGTCCAGCACCTGCAGTTGGTTCTTCACGGCCAGGGCTTCAAAGTCCTGCAGCGTGCCGACGCGGATGTTGGGTGTGTCATACCACTGGTAGGGCAGCACCTTGGTCACCGGCATGCGGCCGCGCAGCACCGCCAGCCGGTTCGGCCAGTGGCCAAAGTTGGGAAAGGCGACGATGCCGATGCGGCCGACGCGGGCGGTTTCGCGCAACATGACTTCGGCATTGCGCAGATGCTGCAGCGTGTCGATCTGCAGCACCACGTCAAACGAGTGGTCGCCAAACACCGTCAGCCCTTCTTCCAGGTTGAGTTGCAGCACGTTGACGCCGCGCGCCACGCAGGCCTGCACATTGGCGTCATTCAGTTCCACGCCGTAGCCCGAGCAGCCGCGGTCCCGGATCAAATGGGCGAGCAGCTCGCCAGTGCCGCAGCCCAGGTCCAGCACGCGGGCACCGCGCGGCACCAACCGGGCAATCGACAGCATATCGGGTGAAGGCTGGTGCACTTCAGGTTGTTCGGTCATACCGCCACCTTGCTCTTGAAATAGGAGCGTACTACGCCCATGTAGCGAGGGTCATCTAGCAAAAAGGCATCATGACCGTGCGGCGCGTCGATTTCGGCGTAACTGACATCGCGCTGGTTGTCGAGCAGCGCCTTGACGATCTCGCGGCTGCGCGCCGGAGCAAAGCGCCAGTCGGTGGTGAAGCTGACCAGCAAGAACTTGGCCGTGGCCTGGGCCAGCGCGCGGCTCAGGTCGCCGCCGAATTCACTGGCGGGGTCAAAGTAGTCGAGCGCGCGGGTGATCAGCAGGTAGGTGTTGGCGTCAAAGTACTCGGCAAACTTGTCGCCCTGGTAGCGCAGGTAACTTTCAATCTGGAACTCGACGTCCTGCGTTGAATATTTATAGGCCCCCACGCTTTTCACTGTGTGCAATGCGCTGGCGCCCGCTTCGACCTCCACGTTGCGGCGCAACTGGCGGCCAAACTTTTCGTTCATCACGTCATCGCTCAAGTACGTGATGTGGCCAATCATGCGGGCAATGCGCAGGCCGCGCTTGGGCAACACGCCGTGCCGGTAAAAATGCCCGGCGTGAAAGTCGGGGTCGGTCACGATGGCGCGGCGCGCGACTTCGTTGAAGGCAATGTTTTCGGCCGTCAGGTTGGGCGCGCTGGCCACCACCACGGCGTGGCGCACACGGTCCGGGTATTGCAGCGTCCAGGCCAGCGCCTGCATGCCGCCCAGGCTGCCGCCCATCACGGCCGCCAGCGTCTGGATGCCCAGTGCATCGAGCAAGCGCGCCTGGGCGCTGACCCAGTCCTGTACCGTGACGACCGGGAAATCAGCGCCGTAGACCTCGCCCGTGTCGGGGTTGATCTGCATCGGCCCGGTGGAGCCAAAACACGAACCGAGGTTGTTCACGCCGATGACAAAAAACTGGTTGGTGTCCACCGGTTTGCCGGGGCCGATCATGGTGTCCCACCAGCCTTCGGACTTGTCCTTGACCTGGCCAGCCTCGTCCAGATAGACGCCGGCCACATGGTGCGAGGCGTTGAGCGCGTGGCAGATCAGCACCGCATTGGATTTGTCGGCGTTGAGCTGGCCGTAGGTTTCATAGCTCAGGTCGTAGGCACGAATCGAGGCGCCGCTCTGCAAGGGCAGCGCGTCCCTGAAGTGCATGGACTGTGGCGTGGCGACAAGAACGGAGGCAAAAGACACGATGGCAAGACCCTGACTACAAAAAGCAAAGCGGCAAAAAGAAAACCCGGCATCGCTGAAAGGCGAGTCCGGGTTCGTGGTGCATCGTCTTTAGCGGTACTTTTTACGCGCCCGCAAGCTGAACAAATCGGCGCTCGATCAGTATAGCAATCTAGGCTGGCAGCAGCAGCGCCAGCCCGCCCAGCACGACGAAGATCAGGGCCGACACGATATGCACCACCCGCAGTGGAACCAGCTTGGTGACGCGGCTGCCGAGCCAGACTACCGGCGCGTTGGCCAGCATCATGCCCAGCGTGGTGCCGGCCACGACCCACAGGTAGGCGTCGTAGCGGGCGGCCAGCATCACCGTTGCAATCTGGGTCTTGTCGCCCATTTCGGCCAGGAAAAACACGAACACGGTGGTGCCGAACACGCCAAAGCGGGGCGGCTTGTTGTCAGTGTCATCGTCGTCAAGCTTGTCCGGAATCAGCATCCACACCGCCATGGCAATGAAGGAGATGCCCAGAATCCAGCGCATGGCTTGCGGGCTGATCAGTGTATTGACCCAGGCCCCCAGGGCGCCGGCCATGGCATGGTTGGCAATGGTGGCCACCAGGATGCCAAAGACGATGGGCCAGGGTTTTCGAAACCGCGCGGCCAGCACGAGCGCAAGCAGTTGCGTCTTGTCGCCCATTTCGGCGAGGGCGACGATGCCGGTAGAGATAAGGAAAGCTTCCATGAAACCAATGACTCCGGCCGGATTAAACCCGTGACTGCACGACATCCCCGGCCTGAACGGAGGCTGTGCAGTCAAAAGTCTCGCCAAGTCAAAACCGTTTGCGCCATGTTGACCCGGGATATTCCCAAAGCCAGACAAGTGTGTTGACGCAAACCCCTCTCAAATCCTGCCAGAGCAGGAAGGAGGGAGGCTACTCCCCAATGACAGGCTGCAGTATAACGGCTCGTGCCCGTTCAACAACCCCGGCGGGCGAAGGTCAATGCCAACTTGCACGCTTGCGGCGCATTTCTTGCTTGTATTTGGTGCCATTCTGCGTGTTTCCCAAAAAACGCACCAAGACAACACATTTCATTCAAAGAGGACAATATGCAAGCACTACAACAGGGCTCGAACGCCTTGTTCATTCTGTTGGGCGGCATCATGGTGCTGGCCATGCACGCCGGATTTGCCTTCCTGGAACTCGGCACGGTTCGCAAAAAGAACCAGGTCAATGCGCTGGTCAAGATACTCGTGGACTTCTCGGTGTCGACCGTGGTGTATTTTGCAGTGGGCTACGGCGTGGCCTATGGCACCCATTTCTTCGTGGGCGCCGAGGAATTGGCCGCCAAAAACGGCTACGAGCTGGTCAGGTTCTTTTTCCTGCTGACCTTTGCGGCGGCGATACCGGCGATTATTTCAGGCGGCATTGCAGAACGGGCGCGTTTTTATCCTCAATTGATCGCAACGGCGGTCATCGTCGGTTTTGTTTATCCATTTTTCGAGGGCATTGCCTGGAACCAGCACTTTGGCGTGCAGGCCTGGATCAAGTCGCTCACTGGCGCAGAATTCCATGATTTCGCCGGTTCGGTGGTGGTGCATGCGATGGGTGGCTGGCTCGCGCTGCCGGCGGTGATCTTGCTGGGTGCCCGCAGCAACCGCTACCGCAAGGACGGTGCCGTGTCCGCGCACCCGCCGTCCAACATTCCGTTTCTGGCGCTGGGCGCCTGGATTTTGGTGATCGGCTGGTTTGGCTTCAACGTCATGAGCGCGCAAACCATAGACAAGATTTCCGGACTGGTCGCCGTTAATTCACTGATGGCCATGGTGGGGGGCACGCTGGCCGCGCTGGCTGCTGGCAAAAACGACCCCGGCTTTGTCCACAACGGGCCGCTGGCCGGGCTGGTCGCCGTGTGCGCCGGTTCAGACCTGATGCACCCGCTGGGCGCACTGGTCACCGGCGGGGTGGCGGGCGCGGTGTTTGTCGTGATGTTCACACTGACGCAGAACAAGTGGAAGATTGACGATGTCTTGGGCGTCTGGCCACTGCACGGCCTGTGCGGCGCCTGGGGCGGCATCGCCGCAGGCATTTTTGGCAGCAAGGCGCTGGGCGGGCTGGGCGGCGTGAGCCTGGGCGCGCAAGTCATGGGTACCGCCATGGGCGTGGGCTGGGCGCTGCTGGCCGGTTTTGCCGTGTATGGCACGCTCAAGGCCACCATGGGACTGCGCTTGAGCCAGGAAGAAGAATTTGACGGCGCGGATTTATCGATACATCGCATTGGTGCCACCCCTGACCGCGAGGTCAACTGGTAGCAAGTTGCCGCCCGACCCGATGCGCACAGCTTATTTGAAACTTTTTGTAACCTACTCAAAGCGATACGCGCGGGGCCCCTCGCGCTGAACAGCCGAAAACCAGTCGACGGGCGCGGCACGCTGCCCAAGCCGGGCGCTTGGGCGGACATTTCGGCCAGGCCGCTTGCTTCACAGCTGACCTGTGGTCGTAAATACGATAACTTTTCTTATCCGTTCACTAAAGTTTGGCTTTTATCCCGATAAAGCCTGATTTTTTGTCGTTGAAAGTGCTCGTATGGATCGCCAATGCCCCACTGTCTGGATGCGGTGCATGCAAAGCCGGCTAGTTGGCAGCCTTTAGACGCTTGCCGGTCAACACTCAAGGCGACGCAACAACAAAACCATCAAGCGTGGCCAAATGGTTACGCATGCGGGTTGGCAGTGCCTGGAGAGCCAGGAAGGCCACTTGTATTTTCAATAACTGACGCATAATATTGGGGTGCAAGCTTTCATGCTTGCACAAGTTAGGTGATCGGTCAGTTTCGCGCGCTACAGCGGTACGTTAAACATTTGTTGAGCTTTCGGGACCCCATCGCTTTTGTTATTGTGTTTTAGAGGAGTCCCTTCATGGGCAACAAACTATACGTCGGCAACCTGCCTTACTCAGTGCGCGACGAAGATCTGCAACAGTCTTTCGGTCAATTTGGTGCTGTGACCAGCGCCAAAGTGATGATGGAGCGTGACACCGGCCGTTCAAAAGGCTTCGGCTTTGTCGAAATGGCCAGCGATGCAGAAGCACAAGCTGCGATTAACGGCATGAACGGCCAGCCTTTGGGCGGCCGTAGCGTTGTTGTGAACGAAGCCCGTCCGATGGAGGCACGTCCTCCACGTACCGGCGGCTTCGGCGGCGGTGGTGGCGGCTACGGCGGCGGTGGCGATCGCTCTGGCGGCGGCGGTTACGGCGGTGGCGGTGGCGGCGGCCGTTCTGGTGGCGGCGGCGGTGACGGCGGTTTCCGTAGCCCGTACGGCGGCGGCGGTGCTGGCGGCGGCCGTTCCGGTGGCGGCGGCGGTGGTGGACGCGGCGGCTACTAAGCCCTGCGAAACCCTCGCTACTGGCTGACCAGCCAGTGCAAATAGCTTCTTCAACTTCACGTTGAGGAGTGCAAAAAAGGCTTCAAGATTAACTTCTTGAAGCCTTTTTGCTTTTTGGTGTGATGTGGGCCTGTGCAGCCGCTGTGCCAACGCCAGGCACACACGATTGGAAATGGTGGAACTGAATCAGCGCTGGCCTTGCCGGTGCTTGCGGGCGCGGCCTGCCAGGGCACGGTCGAACACCCCGTTGGGCAGCAGGCGAAGCAACTTGGCCACCACGCCCATTTGCCACGGAATAACGCAATAACTGCGGCCGGCCTGAATGACCGCAAAAGCCCTGTCGGCAAAGGTTTCAACAGGCATCAAAAACGGCATCGCATAGCGGTTTTGCCGTGTCAGCGCTGTGTCGACATACCCCGGACAAATCGTCACCACTTTCACGCCGCTGGAGCGAAGCTCGCCGCGCAGGCTTTCGCAGTAGCTGATCACCGCAGCCTTGCTGGAACAATACGCCCCATGGCCGGGCAGACCGCGTATGCCGGCGACGCTTCCTATGCCGACCAGCGTACCGCATCCCCGCGCCACCATGGCCGCCACAAAGGGATGAAACGTAGCCGCCATGCCAATGTTGTTGACAGCAAATAGCCGGGCCATGACATCAACATCCTCCCGGATGGCGGTATCCATGCCTATGCTGATACCGGCGCTGGCAATCACGACATCGGGTACGCCCTGGGCCAGGATGCACGCCTGCCCGGCGGCCACCATACTGTCGGCATGCGACACATCAGCGCTATAGACTGCATAACGGCTGGGGCTGATGGCGTTTTCGTCAGCCCACAAGTGGACTTCTTCGGTTCGTCGCGCAAGCATTGCCAGCCTGAAGCCGGCCGCATGGTAGCGCAGGGCCAGCGCCTGGCCGATGCCGCTCGAAGCACCGGTGATAAACACCAGACGCCTCGCTGGATCCGGGCTTTGGCGCTGCGCTGAAACTGCTTTTGGTTCGGGCGGCACACCAGCACCCATGCTAACGGGCTGGCGGTGCGGAAGGCAACGCCCCGTTCGCAGCGCCAGCAGATTTCGGCATCAGTACGCCCCGAACGCGCCCTTTCAGGTTAGCCACCTGGTCCAGGTTGTCATAGGCGAAGCTGTCGCCGGTGAACTGGTCATTGCCCCGGATCAACACCACGGGTTTATGGGACGTGACACGCTCCTCGTTCAAAAACGCATGAAGAAAGTCCCCGCGAAATTCGAGCCGCGGCGTTTCCTTGCCGGCGGCATTCCGGCTGGGCTCGCGTACCACGCGCGCGTTTCCCGTCAACTGGACCTCCGAGCCATCGCTATTGACATAAGCCCGATTGGCCGTGGCCACGGTGACATGCCCTTCAGGATTGGTGCTTCGGATGCGCACCTGATCAATTTCAAGAATGTCGGTATCCGGAAAATGGCGCCCCTCGACGCCATAGATTTCGGTTTTGAGCCGCCCGCCCTCGTCATAGTTTTTAACCGTGAACTTTCGCATGAAATAGTCCACCTCGTGGCGGGCCTCTGTCGCCGCCTCGGGTGCATTGAAGACCGGCGTGTTGCGCACCAGCCAGTATGTCCCCAGCGCCAGCACGCCCATCATCAGCAATGGCATGTAAATGGCCGTGCTGTCCCATACGCGCAAGAGCGAGGACCAGGCGTTTTGTAGCTGCGATGGCAAGCTGCCGCGGCCCGGGGCAATCGAT
The DNA here is from genome assembly GCF_018780625.1 of Polaromonas sp. Lineage (GTDB taxonomy): Bacteria > Pseudomonadota > Gammaproteobacteria > Burkholderiales > Burkholderiaceae_C > Polaromonas. Next base: position 10,220 of record NZ_JADMJK010000120.1, read on the forward strand.
GGCGCATTGGTCATTGCGCGCAGGCGTGGAGCAGGCGGGCGTAGCTGCCGCTGGCCACCAGCAGCAAGTCGCAGAACTCGCGCGCGGCGCCCTGTCCACCGGACGCCTGCGTGATGAAATGGGCTTGCGCCCTGACTTCCACATGCGCGTTGACCGGTGCGCAACTGATCGCCACCCGGCGCATCACCGCCAGGTCAGGCCAGTCATCGCCCATGGCCGCCGCTTCGCTCCAGTCCAGTCCCAGTGCCTGCAGGGTGATCTCGGCGGCGGGGCGCTTGTCTTCGGTACCAAAGTGTGCGTGCGTGATGCCCAGCGCGCGCAGCCTGGCGCGCAGCGCAGGACTGTCGCGGCCGGTGATGACTGCTGGCGTGATGCCCGCTTGTTGCAGCAGTTTCAGACCATGGCCGTCCAGCGTATTGAAACGCTTGATCTGCTCACCGTCCCCAGACATGTAAAGACCGCCGTCCGTCAGCACGCCATCCACGTCGAAAAATGCCACTTTCACGCCTTGCGCGCGCAGCAGCATTTCGGGCGGGAAATTCAAGGACGGTTTCAGCGCCGGCACCGGCTGCGAAACACATGAAGTGGAGAGCGTGGAGGTCTCCGAACGCAGCGGCGGGCCGCCCCGAGCAAGTTCAGCCCCCTCGGGGGGCAGCGCATTACACGCCGTGAAAAGCGTGGGGGTCATATCACCTTGGCCCGCATCAGATCATTGGTATTGAGCGCGCCACACAGCACGCCAGCCTCGTCAACCACCAGCACGCTGGTAATGCTGTACTGCTCCATCAATGCGACGGCCGCGACGGCCAGGGAATCAGCACGCACGGTGTGCGGCTGCGCATGCATCACATCGGCTGCCGTGCTGCTGCGCAAGTCCACGCCCTGCTCCACCAGACGGCGCAAGTCGCCATCCGTGAAGATGCCCAGCACCCGCTGCTGGTCATCCACCACGGCGGTGGCGCCCAGGCCCTTGGCGCTCATCTCGCGCATGATGCCGGTAAAAGGGGTTTCCAGCCCAACCTGCGGAACGGCGTCGCCGCTGCGCATCACGTCACTGACATGGGTCAGCAACTTGCGGCCCAGCGCACCGCCCGGGTGCGAGCGCGCAAAGTCTTCCTCCTTGAAACCGCGCGCATCGAGCAGCGCCACGGCCAGCGCATCGCCCAGCGCCAGTTGCGCCGTGGTGCTGGCCGTAGGCGCCAGGTTCAGGGGACAGGCCTCTTGGGCCACGCTGCTGTCGAGCGTGACGCGGGCCTGTCTGGCCAACGCCGATTGCGCGCCGCCCGTGATGGCAACGAGCGGCACCCCAAGCCGGCTCAGCACCGGCAAAATCGCGGTCAGTTCCCCGCTCTCGCCACTGTTGGAAATGGCCAGCACCAGATCCAGGCTGGTGATCATGCCCAGATCGCCATGGCTGGCTTCGGCCGGGTGCACAAACAGGGCCGGCGTGCCCGTGGAGGCCAGCGTGGCGGCAATCTTGCGACCTATATGCCCGCTTTTACCCATCCCCATGACCACCACGCGGCCCCGGCATGCCAGCATCAGCCGTACCGCCTCGGCAAACTCGGCGCCGACACGGCCAGCCAGTCCCAGCACAGCAGCGGCTTCTATTTCAAAGGTCTTGCGTGCAAGCGTCAGCGCCTGATCGGCATTAAAGGGGGTGGCGTCAAAGCTCATGCCTGCATTCTATAGAGGCGAAGGGCGGCAGAATGCGGGCGGAATGCGCAATCCCATCAGCTACCATCAACGCATGAGCGCGCTCGAACTGACACTGCTGTATCTGCTGGCCGCCGTGCTGGGCGTGGTGGCCTGCCGCTCGCTCAAATTGCCGCCCATGCTGGGTTACCTGGCCGTCGGCGTGGTGATTGGACCGCATGCGCTGGCTTTGTCGCAAAACTCCGACGGTGTGCGCCATCTGGGCGAGTTCGGCGTGGTGTTTCTGATGTTTGTGATCGGGCTCGAATTCAATCTGCCCAAGCTGCGCTCCATGCGTCGCCACGTCTTCGGGCTGGGCATGCTCCAGGTGGTGCTGACCGTGACGCTGGCCACGGTAGGCTCGCTGTTTCTGGCCAGCCTGGCCCCCACGCTGTGGAAGATGGGCTGGCAAACCACGTTGGCCCTGTCCGGTGCCATGGCCATGAGCAGCACGGCGATTGTGGTCAAACTGCTGTCAGAGCGGCTGGAGCTGGAGTCCGAACACGGCAAACGCGTGATGGGCGTGCTGCTGTTCCAGGACCTGGCCGTGGTGCCGCTGCTGGTGCTGATCCCGGCGCTCGGTTCGCCGCCAGACCAGCTTTTCATGGCACTGGGAATTGCCGGGCTCAAGGCGACCCTGCTGGTGGGCCTGCTGCTCACGGGCGGGCAGCGCGTCATGCGCTGGTGGCTCACCCTGGTGGCACGGCGCAAAAGCGAAGAACTTTTTGTATTGAACCTGCTGCTGGTGACGCTGGCGCTGGCCTGGCTGACCGAGCGGGCCGGACTGAGTCTGGCGCTTGGCGCTTTCATTGCCGGCATGCTGATTTCAGAAACCGAATTCAAGCACCAGGTTGAAACCGACATCCGGCCTTTTCACGATGTCCTGCTGGGCCTGTTTTTCATCAGCATCGGCATGATGCTGGACTGGCGCGAAGTGGCGCGGCACTGGCCGATGGTGATGCTGCTGGTGACGCTGCCGGTTCTGTTCAAACTGGTGATGGTCGCGTTGCTGGCGCGCGCGCTGGGGGGCACCGGCGGCGTGTCCTTGCGCACCGGTCTGTACCTGGCGCAGGCCGGCGAGTTCGGCTTTGTGTTGCTGACGCTGGCGCAGGGCAACAACCTTGTTCCACCGGCGCTGCTCAATCCCATTCTGGCCAGCATGGTGCTGTCGATGCTGGCGACGCCCTTCATCATCATGTACAGCAACCAGATTGTGATGAAGCTGGTTTCCAGTGAATGGCTGCAGCAGTCATTGCAAATGACCACGATTGCGCGCAAGTCCATCAACGTCGACAAGCATGTGATCATTTGTGGCTACGGCCGCTGCGGTCAGAACCTGGGCCGCATGCTGGAAAGCGAAGGCATTCCCTACATGGCGCTGGATCTTGACCCCGACCGGGTGCGCCAGGCTGCAGCCGCTGGCGATTCAGTGGTGTTTGGCGATGCGGTGCGGCTGCAGTCCCTGATTGCAGCGGGCCTCGCGCGCGCCAGCGCCGTGGTGGTGACCTATCTGGACACGGCCAGCGCTCTCAAGGTACTGGCCAATACGCGTGCCCATGCGCCCACGGTGCCCGTGATCGTGCGCACGGTGGATGACCATGACCTTGAAAAACTGCGGACCGCTGGCGCCACAGAAGTCGTGCCCGAGGCGATTGAGGGCAGCCTGATGCTGGCCAGCCATGCGCTGGCGCTGGTGGGCGTGCCCATGCGCCGCGTGATCCGTATGGTGCAGGACCAGCGCGATGCCCGCTACAACCTGCTGCGCGGCTACTTCCGTGGCGCAGACGACGACACCATCAACGACATCGAGCAAGATCGCCTTTCCACGGTGACCCTGCCACTGGGCATCAAATGCGTGGGCAAGCCGCTGGGCCGGCTGGCGCTGCCAGCGGCAGGCGTGCGCGTCGTCAGCCTGCGGCGCAGCAGCGGAAAAGCGCTGGAGGCCCTGGACGAAACGCTGCTCGAAGGCGGCGACACCCTGGTGCTATCGGGCAAGCCGGCCGCGCTGGCCATCGCCGAGCAGAAACTTTTGGGTGGCTGAAAGCTCACACAGGCATGAACAGACGTATGGTGACCGCCGCGCTGCTGGCGGCGCCCTGGCTGGCCAGGGCAAACAGCGAACCCCTCGAAGCGCATCTGCGTGCGGGTGCCTGTGCGCTGCTGC
>NZ_JADMJK010000120.1:14178-17530 GCF_018780625.1 Polaromonas sp.
GCCGCTGCCAGGACACGGCAGAACTCGCATTCGGCCGCCACGAGGTCTGGCCCGCACTGAATTCTTTTTTCGACGGACAGGGCAGCGAAGCGGTGCAAACGGCGCAATTGCGCGCGGCGCTGGGACGCCTGCGCGCCGGCCGGTTTGATGTCTGGGTCACGCACCAGGTCAACATGAGCGCGCTCACAGGGCAAGGCATGGCCATGGGCGAGGGCCTGCTGGTCAACGCACAGGGCAAAATGATCGCCCGCATTCCTTTTGTCTGACCTTCCATGCCGACTACGCAAGACACGTTCAACTACGGCCCCTACCTGCGCCGCCATATTCGCACCGTACCTGACTGGCCGGCGCCTGGCGTGCAGTTTCGCGACATCACGCCGCTGCTGCAAAACCCAAAAGTTTTCCGCGTGCTGATTGACGCCTTTGTGCACCGCTATATGGACCCGGCCCTGCGGCCGGATGTGGTGGCCGGGCTTGACGCACGCGGCTTCATTCTGGGTGCGGTGGTCGCCTATGAGTTGAATGTGGGCTTTGTGCCGATCCGAAAAAAGGGCAAGCTGCCTTTCTCCACCGTTCAGGAAACCTACGAACTGGAATATGGCAGCGCCACCGTGGAACTCCACACTGACGCAGTCAAACCCGGCGACCGGGTACTGCTGATTGACGACCTGATCGCTACCGGCGGCACCATGATGGCGGGCAAGAAACTGCTCGAAAAACTGGGTGCAAGCGTGACGGAGGGCGCGGCCATTGTGGACTTGCCGGAGCTGGGCGGTTCAGCGGCGCTGCGGGCGGCGGGCCTGCCCCTGTTCACCCTGATTGATTTTTCGGGGGATTGAGAAGGGTATCAATTGCTATACATTCAATAGCAATTGATGCTCGCTTTCACCAGGCTGAAATCATTTTTTATGCCTGGAACGTGGCGCCTAATTCAGATCGCCGTATTGCGTGTTGCTCAGCGATGGCACGGTTGGCAAATGCGGCAGGTCGATGTCGTCAAAACTGGCAAGCTGCGGGTGCAGCGCGCCCTGCCTCGAAGCGGGCAATGCCACCTGTGTATCAGCAGCGACCTGCTCGAAGCGCCAGTAGACCGCAGGCACGGTAATTTCAAAAAGGGCTTTGGCATTCCTGATAATCAGCCCTTCCATGACCGCCAGCTTCCCGGGTGAGCCGTCAAGACTCCTGGAAAATTCCATCATGACCATAAAGTTTTCACCGGGCTGATCCAGTGAAAGCACCTTGAATTTGTAGCTGGAAGACAATACGCCGGCCCGCGTCATGGCATCGCGAATAACCACATACAACTGCTCTCGGCGAGCATGGCGTTTGAGCCTGCTGCCATCACCCGAAGTTGCTGCATCGCCGGCTGGTGGCAGTGAGTCCGTCGCAGGCTTTTCGGAAAACCAGTTTAAAAAAGACATATTCAATGCTCTCAAGATGGATGTACAGCGCCCGTTGATGGGCGTTCTTTAATTCAACAAGCTGAGTTTATTTCAACCCCATAAGCTTCTAATTTTTTTATTTATCAGAACTGAAACCATCCAGCGCCGTTCGTGAAACGGCTACTTGCCTATGCAGAAGCTTGAAAAAATCTCACCCAACAAGTCATCGGCCGTGAATGCGCCCGTAATGGCGCTCAGGTGCAGCTGGGCCTGGCGCAAATCCTCTGCCAGCAAATCGAGCGCGGGACAGGCGGCACCCAGTTGCGCAGCGGCAGTTTCGAGATCGGCCTGCACGCTGTGCAGCGCCCGCACATGGCGTTCGCGCGCCATGAACACGCCCTCGGGCGCAGCCTGCCAACCGACTACCTGCAGCAGCTGCTGGCGCAGGGCCGGCAAACCGGCGCCGGTTTTGGCTGAAATCAGGACGCCGCCGCTGAGCTGGCTGAGCACAGCAGCGCTGGCGCTGTCCGACTTGTTCCAGACATCAATGATCGCCGTCGTTTTCGGGAGCTTTTGACGCAATACGTCCGCTATTCGAGCGTCATCTGCTGCGTAATTTTCAGCATCTTGCGAAGCGTCCGCAGCATCCTGCCGGGTCAGATCGTGCAGGAAAAGCACCGCGTCTGCGCTTTCAATTTCAGCCCAGGCCCGCGCAACGCCAATTTTCTCGACCTCGTCGAGCGCATCCCGCAAACCAGCCGTGTCCACCACGTGCAGCGGCACACCTTCGATCTGGATCAGCTGCGACACCTTGTCGCGCGTGGTACCGGCGATCGGCGTGACGATGGCGAGCTCGGCACCCGCCAGGGCATTGAGCAGCGAGCTCTTGCCGGCATTGGGCTGGCCGGCAATCACCACCTTGATGCCTTCACGCAGAATTGCCCCCTGGGTGGCGCGCTGCATCACGCTGGCCAGCGTGGCCCGCAGGCGCAGCAACTGGCCCTGGGCGTCGGCCTTTTGCAGAAAGTCGATGTCTTCCTCCGGGAAATCCAGCGTGGCTTCGACCAGCATGCGCAAGTGAATCAGCTGCTCCAGCAGGGTGTTGACGGCTATCGAAAATTCGCCCGACATGGACCGCGCGGCTGAGCGCGCCGCCGTTTCGGTGCTGGCATCAATCAGGTCCGCAATCGCTTCGGCCTGCGCCAGGTCGATCTTGTCATTGAGAAAAGCACGCTCGGTAAACTCGCCCGGCTGGGCAACACGAAGCTCGGACAAGCCCGGTTGGCCGGTCGAAGGATTGATCGTGGCACCCGCCTCCAGGCAACGCGCCAGCAGCAGTTGCAGCACGACAGGTCCGCCATGCGCCTGCAGTTCCAGCACGTCCTCGCCGGTATAGGAGTGAGGTGCGGGAAAATAAAGAGCCAAGCCCTGGTCAATCACCTGCCCCATGGCATCCTGGAACGGCAGGTAAGTCGCCTGGCGGGGCAGCAGCGTGCGACCACAAATAGCGCTGATGAGCGGCGCAATTTCCTTTCCGGAAACGCGAACAATGCCCACCGCGCCGCGTCCGGGTGCGGTGGCGATGGCAACGATAGGATGGTAATGACGGGCCAGCATGAAGCCTCAATGTTAAAGGGCCGCTAAAGCGGCCCTTTTTTGTTACTTGAACTTCGGCAGATTGAACTGCGGCGGTACACCCATTCGGGTATTGATGACCCACTGCTGGGCAATCGACAGAATGTTGTTGGTAATCCAGTACAACACCAGACCGGCCGGGAAGAAGAAGAACATCACACTGAAAATCAGCGGCATGAACCACATCAGCTTGGCCTGCATCGGATCTGGCGGCGCCGGATTGAGCGCGGTCTGCAGCATGGTGGTCAAGGCCATCACGATGGGCAGGATGTAGTAGGGGTCGGGCGACGACAAGTCGGTGATCCACATGACCCACGGCGCATTGCGCATTTCAA
>NZ_JADMJK010000029.1:0-41098 GCF_018780625.1 Polaromonas sp.
AGCCTGAGCCTGGCCATCATCGTGGGCGCCCTGCTGGCGGTGGCGTTCGGCTTTGCGCTCGAATGGCTGCTGTTTCGCCACTTTTACAAGCGCGACCATCTGGACCAGGTGTTGCTCACGTTTGGCCTGATCTATATTTTTGAAGAGTTGCGCTCCATCGTCTGGGGCGACGACGTGCATGGCGTGCCGATTCCCGAGCTGCTCAGCGCGTCGATTCCGCTGACCGAGACCCTGGCCTACCCGGTCTACCGCCTGTTCATGTCCGGCGTGTGCATTGCGCTGGCGCTGGGCCTTTATGGGCTGATTTCCAAAACCCGCCTGGGCATGAAGATTCGCGCTGGCGCCTTCAACCGCGACATGGCCGAGTCGCTGGGCATCAACATCAAGCTGATTCACGCCGTGGTGTTTGCGCTGGGCGTCGGCCTGGCCGCTGTGGCCGGCATGATCGCCGCGCCGATTGCCAGCGTCTACCCGAACATGGGTGCGCAGGTGCTGATCATGTGCTTTGTGGTGGTGGTGATTGGCGGCATCGGGTCGGTGCGCGGCGCGCTGATCGCGGCCTTGCTGGTCGGGCTGGTCGACACCTTTGGCAAGGTGCTGCTGCCGCAAATGGCCGGCATGCTGATTTACATGCTGATGGCGGCAGTGCTGCTCTGGAAACCCGAAGGGCTGTTCAAGCAATGAGCACGGCAAAAGCAAACCTTGAAATCCTGCCGCGCGGCGTGCAGGTCACGCTGGCCCTGGGACTGGTGGCGCTGCTCGCCTTTCCTTTTACCGGCACCGACTACTACATCCAGATGCTCACGCGCATGATGATCATGGCGATTTTTGCCATGAGCCTGGACCTGCTGCAGGGCGTCACCGGCCTGGTGTCGCTGGGCCACGCGGCTTATTTTGGGCTGGCCGGTTATGCGCTGGCCTTTCTGATGCCGCAAGGCGAGCCGGCCAGCCTGTGGTGGACCTTGCCCGCCGCTGTGCTGGCCTCGGGCCTGGCGGCCTTGATCATCGGCTTTTTTGTGGTGCGCACGCACGGCATCTACTTCATCATGGTCACCATGGCTTTTGCGCAGATGGTGTTTTACCTGTTTTTTGACAACCGGGCGCTGGGCGGATCGGACGGGCTTTACATCAACTTCAAGCCCGATGCGTCGGTGGCCGGCTGGGTGCCGTTTGACCTGGACAGCAAGCGCACCATGTACTTCTTCACGCTGGGCGCGATGCTGGCGGTCTATGTCTTTTTGCGGCGCCTGCTCTGGAGCCCGTTTGGCCGCGCGCTGGCCGGTATCCGCGTTAACGAGCACCGCATGCGGGCCATGGGCTTTGGCACCTTTGGCTACAAACTGGCCGCCTTCACGCTGGCAGGCAGCCTGGCCGGGCTGGCGGGCTATTTGTGGGGCACGCAAACCGGGTACATCAACCCCGAGTTGATGGGTTTTCAGATGAGCGCGCACGCCATCATGATGGTGATTCTGGGCGGCATGGGCAACTTTGCCGGCGCCATCGTCGGCGCGTTTGCGTTTGAGTATTTGCTGCATGTGTTCAAGGACCTGCCGCAACTGGGCAGCGTGAACCTGGGCAAGCACTGGCAGCTCTGGATGGGCCTGTTCATTGTGCTGCTGGTGACGTTTGCGCCGCGCGGCCTGCTGGGGCTGGTGGAGCGCTTTGGCAAGGGCAGGAAAGGCGGGGAGTCGCCCCATGAATGACATCTTGCTCAGCGCCAAGAACCTCACCAAACGCTTTGGCGGGCTGGCCGCGGTCAACGGGGTGTCGCTGGACCTGCACCGCAACTGCATCCACGCGGTGATTGGCCCGAACGGCGCGGGAAAATCCACGCTGACCCACCTGCTGTCGGGCGACTTGCTGCCCACCTCGGGCACCGTGCTGCTGGGCCAGCACGACGTCACGGGCTGGCGCCCCGAGCGCATTTCCCGCCAGGGCCTGGGCCGCAGCTACCAGAAAACCAACATCTTCCTGCCTTTCAACGTCTGGGAAAACGTGCGGCTGGCGGCCCAGTCGCGCGAACCCCATGCCGCACGCTGGCTTCGGCCTGCTGCCAGTTTTAGTGCCGTCAATGCGCGCGCTGAAAGCGCCATAGAGCTTTCCGGCTTAAAAGACAGGAAGTTCGCCATCGCTGGCACCATCAGCCATGGCGAGCAGCGCCAGCTTGAAATTGCCATGACCCTGGCGACCGAGCCGCAGGTGCTGCTGCTCGATGAACCCCTGGCCGGTATGGGCGCGCAAGAGGCCGAACGCATGGTGGCGCTGCTGCTTGCGCTGAAAAAAAACCACGGCATCCTGCTGGTCGAGCACGACATGGACGCAGTGTTTGCGCTGGCCGACCAGCTGACGGTGATGGTCAACGGCCAGGTCATTGCCAGCGGCACACCGGCCCACATCCGCGCCGACGCGGGCGTGCAGGCGGCCTATCTGGGTGAAGACATTGGCGTGGAGCACCCATGAACAACGACCTGCTGATCAACGCCCAAAAAATCAACACCTATTACGGCGCCAGCCACATTCTGCGCAACCTCAACTTTTCAGTCGCGCGCGGCGAAACCATTGGCCTCATGGGACGCAACGGCATGGGCAAAAGCACCCTGCTCAAAAGCATCATGGGGCTGGTCAAGCCGCGTTCCGGCGCGATTGACATTGCCGGCCGGCCCATGATGGGGCGAGCGCCCTATGAAATTGCCCGGCTGGGCATCGCCTATGTGCCCGAAGGCCGGGGCATTTTCGGCAACCTCAGCGTGCTCGAAAACCTCAACATGGCGGCGCGGGCCGGCACGCGCGGCCAGCGCGACTGGACCTGCGAGCGCGTGCTCGACACCTTTCCGCGCCTGAAGGAGCGCCTGGGCCACGGCGGTCAGCAACTGAGCGGCGGCGAGCAGCAAATGCTCACCATAGGCCGCGCCCTCATGACCAACCCCGATGTGCTGATTCTGGACGAAGCCACCGAAGGCCTGGCGCCGCTGGTGGCCCGCGAAATCTGGCGCATCTGCCAGTTGGTCAAGGGCACCGGCATCAGCAGCATCATCGTCGACAAAAACTGGAAACACGTCACGCAAATCACCGACCGCAACGTGATTCTGCTCAAGGGCGAGGTGGTGTTTGAAGGCAGCTCGGCCGAACTGCACGCCCAGCCCGAACTGCTGCAGCAGTATCTGGGCGTTTAAGCGTTTAAGCGTTTAAAAAAGCCTTACAGCAGCGGGCGCAACTCGCGCGTTGCGTCCAGCAGCAGCGGCAGCAACTCGCGCTGCAGAGCCTGCGGCATCAGCCGCTGCGACGAACTCACCACATTGATCGCGGCCACCGTGCGCCCCTGCAGGTCGCGCAGCGGAACCGCCAGGGCAGTCACGCCGAGTTCGTGTTCTTCGCTGGCCACACAGAAGTCGTCCAGCCGCACCTGGTCGATCAGGCTTTTGAGCTTGCGCGCATCGGTGGTGGTGTGCAGCGTCAGCCGGGGCAAGGGGCCGGCCTCGGCCCGGGCCTTGAGCCAGGCGCTGACCTCCGCCTTTGGCTTGGCGGCCAGCAGCACACGGCCGGTGGACGTGGCGTGGGCCGGCAGGCGCGCCCCAAGATGCAGGCCATGGGCCAGCACGCGGGCTGGCGCTGTTTGCCCTTCACCCAGGATCTTCCACTCAAAACCACTGCGCGCAATGATCACCACCTCGTCGCCGTCCAGCACCGCCGCCGAAAACGAGGCCTGCGCCTGGGCCGCCAGCCGGTTCAGCGTGGGCTGCACGGCGCGCGGCAGGCGGGCGGTGGCCAGGTAACTGCCCGAAAACCGCAGCACCTTGGCGGCCAGCCAGAAGTAGCTGCCGTCGGTTTCAAGATAGCCCAGATGCGCCAGCGTGAGCAGGTGGCGGCGCGCAGCGGCCCGGGTAATTCCGGCCCGCTCGGCCGCCAGCGTGGCATTGAGCCGCTGGCGCTGGGTGTCAAAGCTCTCCAGCACCGCCATGCCCTTGGCCATGCCTTCAATCAGGTCGGGCTTGGCGATAGGAAAGGCGCCGGCGGCGCTATCGATTCTGTGAATGGCCATTGCGCGATCATCGCACAAATCTGCTGACCACCGTGCAAAGCCAGCCGTTGGCACTGGCCACAAGATGCCCCGCCGCGTACGCTTGCAGCACATCACCAACCAACGATCAACGGAGACCAACATGCGAGTACAAGTAGCCATTGTGGGCGGCGGGCCAGCCGGGCATTTGCTGGGGCAACTGCTTTACAAGGCCGGCATCGACGCCGTCATCATCGAGCGCCAGACGCGCGACTATGTGCTGGGGCGCATTCGCGCGGGCGTGCTGGAGCAAGTCTGCATCGACCTGATGGACGAGGCTGGCGTGGGCCAGCGCATGCACGCAGAAGGACTGGTGCATGGCGGTTTTGACATGCTGTTCAAGGGCGAACGCCACCGCATCGACATGAATCGCCTCACAGGCGGCAAAAACGTCATGGTCTATGGCCAGACGGAAGTGACGCGCGACCTGATGGACGCGCGCCAGGCGGCGGGGCTGACCACGATTTACGAAGCCAGCAACGTGACGGTGCATGACTTTGACACCGACAAACCCCGCGTGCGCTACGAAAAAGACGGCCCGAACGGCAAGGAAGTGCATGAAATCGAGTGCGATTTCATTGCCGGTTGCGACGGCTTTCATGGCGTGTGCCGGGCCAGCGCGCCGCGCAGCGCGATCCGCGAATACGAAAAAATCTACCCCTTCGGCTGGCTCGGCATTTTGTCGGACACGCCGCCGGTGCATCACGAACTGATTTACGCCAACAGCCCGCGCGGCTTTGCACTTTGCTCGCAGCGCAGCCATACCCGCAGCCGCTACTACCTGCAGGTTCCGCTGACCGACAAGGTCGAAGACTGGTCCGACGAAGCCTTCTGGCAGGAGTTGCGCCTGCGGTTGGACCCCGAAGCGCGTGCCAAGCTGGTGACTGGCCCGTCGATTGAAAAAAGCATTGCCCCGCTGCGCAGCTTTGTGACCGAACCAATGCGCTTTGGCCGCATGTTCTTGGCCGGCGACGCCGCGCACATCGTGCCGCCCACCGGCGCCAAGGGCCTGAACCTGGCGGCCACCGACGTGAAATACCTGTCCAACGCCCTCATCGAGTTCTACCAGGACAAGACCGAAGCCGGCATTGACAACTATTCGGAGCGCTGCCTGCGCCGCATCTGGCGCGCCGAGCGCTTTTCGTGGTGGTTCACCGGCCTGATGCACCGCTTTCCTGAAAACGGCGAAATCGGCCAGAAGTTTCAGGAAGCCGAACTTGACTACCTGATCCATTCCGAGGCCGGCGCACGCTCGGTGGCCGAAAACTACGTCGGCCTGCCGCTCGACTTCGGCGAATAAGGCATAAGCGGCATCTTGCGGGCTACGGTGTCGCCCGTTTTGCATGGCGGGGCAGTTTTTGCGTTAAATTAGTGGTTATTTTGGCCTGCAGCCCATGCAAATACTTTGCAAGCCGCTACTAATAAAAGAGCAAATGACACTCCCCTCCTCGCCAGCGCCAAAGCCCATCAAACCACTGCAGTCGCTCAAAGGCGTTCGCATCCTGAGCCTGGCGCTCAACCTGCCCGGCCCGGCCGCGTTGATGCGCTGCCGCCAGATGGGCGCCACCTGCCGCAAGCTCGAACCACCGGCGGGCGACCCGATGCGCCAATACAACGCGCTGGCCTACGCCGAAATGCACGCCGGAGTGAAGATGCTCAGCGGCGACCTGAAAACCGATGCTGGCCAGGCGCTGCTGCACCGCGAACTGGCCAAGTCCGACGTGCTGCTCACTTCGTTCCGGCCGTCGGCGCTGGTCAAGCTGGGCCTGACCAGGAAGGCGCTTCACCAGCAGCACCCGCAACTGAGCCAGATCGCGATTGTCGGCGCCCCCGGTGAACGCGCCGAAGAACCCGGCCACGACCTCACCTACCTGGCAGAAAACGGCCTGGTCACCGGTCTTGACTTGCCCGCCACGCTGTATGCCGACATGGGCGGCTCGCTGATGACCAGCGAAGCGGTGCTGCAGGCGGTGATGCACCAGCGCAGCAAGGGCAAGGGCAAGGGCGTTTACCTCGAAATCGCCCTCTCCGGCGCGGCGGCCTATCTTGCGCTGCCGCGCACCTGGGGCCTGACCCAGCCGGGCGCAGCCGTTGGTGGCGGCCACGCGGGCTACCGCGTCTATCCGTGCAAGGACGGCCGCGTGGCGCTGGCCGCGCTGGAGCCCCATTTCGCCGCCCGTCTGTGCGCGGCGGCGGGCGTTGAAGCGGCCAGCATGCAGGCCATGTTTACGGCCGCCACGCACGAGGCTGTCGCCGCCTTTCTGAGCACACGAACGCGCAAGCAACTGGACCAGCTGGCGCAGGCCAAAGACATTCCGCTGCATACGTTGGCCCGCTGATTTGGCCTGCTGGCCAAGCTGCTATTGACCCGCTATGCGGCGGCCTTGAATTCCCCACACCACACCGATGCGTAAACCACAGGAAAAGACCACGCATCGGCACTGGCTGCGTCGTGCCATGTGCCAACCGCCGCGGGAGGGTACCTGTGGCAATGGCCCTTTTGCAGGTCTGGCACAGACTCCAAATTAAAACGCCGCCAATACTGGCATTGATCGCATCTCATTCATGTTCTCCCTGTAACTTGTCTGGATTTTGTTCGGTGGTTTGTGACCTATGGCCGGGGGTTTTGAACCAGGGTTTACCATTTACCCGAAGCGGTCACCGCCGCATGCCGCAAGACGTTTGAGGCAACGTGAAGTAGAACGTAGCGCCTTCGTTCAATTTGCTTTCAGCCCAGACGCGGCCGCCGTGACGCTCAATGACGCGCTTCACCGTAGCCAGCCCGATGCCGGTTCCGGAGAAATCCCCGGGCGAATGAAGACGCTCGAAAGTGCCAAAGAGTTTGTGGGCGAAAGCCATGTCGAACCCTGCGCCGTTGTCTTTGACAAAAAAGATGCTCTCACCGCCTGTGTCCGGCTGCCTGCCCACCTCGATCCGTGCCTGCGCCTGCCTGGACGTGAATTTCCACGCGTTTCCCAGCAAATTCTGAAACACGGCCAACAGCAGGCGCGGGTCGCCCTGGGCGCTCAGGCCGTCCTGAATATGCACTTGTGCCTGGCGCTGAGGCTCCCGCTCGCGCCAGTCCAGCGCGATCAGCCGGGCGATGGCAGACAGATCGACGTGGTCTGACTTGATCTGCTCACGGGACAGGTGCGCAAGCGTCAGCAAGCCTTCAATCAGATTGCTCATCTGCTCGACCCCGGCGCGGATTCGGTCCAGGTAATGCTTGCCCTTTTCACTGACCTTGTCTGCTTCAATTTTCAGCAGCAACTGACTGAATCCATGAATGGTGTTGAGCGGCGAGCGCAGGTCATGCGACACGGAATAGGCAAAAGATTCCAGTTCCTGGTTGGCCCTAGCCAGTTGGGCCGTGCGCAGCAGCACCCGTTCTTCGAGTTCGCCATTGAGGCTGAGGATCTCTTCGCGCTGCTGCCTGCGCTCCGTAATGTCGCGCTCCACAGCCACCCAGTGGGTGAATCTGCCAGTCTCGTCGGCGATGGGCGCAATATCTGTTTCCAGCCAGCGCTCTTCGCCAGCCTTGGTGTAAATGACAATTTCCGCCCGCACTGCCTGCCACTTTTCCATGGCGCCGCGGATCCGGTCCAGTTCGGCTCGCTGGGTCTTCGGTCCCCATAAAAGCCTGGAGGTATTTCCCAGCGCCTCCTCGCGGCTGTAGCCCGTGTGGCGCTCGAAAGCGTCATTCACAAAAACAATGCGCGGACCCGCATCATCGAAGGCTTCGGCCTCGGTAATGACCACGATGTCATTCAAGCGCGACACCGCCGTTTCCAGCAGGTGCAACTGCGCCTGCTCCAGGCGCCTTTGGGTGATGTCCTGGAAATAGACGGCAAGCCCCGCTTCGGTGGGATAGACGTGAACATCAAACCACTTGTCCAGAGACTGATAAAACGCCTCAAAGCGGCTTGTGCGCTGCTCGTCAACTGCCGCGCGGTAATTGCGCTCCATCCAGGTGCCCACGGCCTCCGGGAATTCCTGCCACAAGGTTTTGCCCAGGATGTCTTTTCGGCGGCGCTTGAGCATGCGCTCTGCCTGACCGTTTACGAACGTGAACTTCCAGGCTTTGTCGATCAGGCAAAAGCCGTCCGTGATGCTTTCCAGGGTGGTGATGAGCTGCGTTTCCAGCGCAAGCGCGCGCGCCTCGGCCTCCTTTTGCGCGGTGATGTCCTGAAAAGCACCTTGAAGCCGAACGATGTTTCCTGCTGCATCGCGCTGCGCTTCACCGATCGAGCGCACCCAGATCTGCCGGCCCTTGGCGGTGAACTTGGGAAGCACAAAGTCATAAGGCGTGCCATGTTGCGCGCAAGCTTCCACAAGCTGGATCACTGTGGCCTGATGCTCTGGAAAAAAGTAGCTAATCCCCTCTTTAAGGGTTGGCTGATACCCCGGCGCTACGTCATGAATCACGCAGTTTTCGTCCGACCAGTTCAGCGTGCGGTCCGGCAGTTCAATGGTCCAGCCCCCCAGCCGCGCCACCCTGCCAGCGATCCGGTTCATGGAGAGGTTTTTCTCCAGATGCGCCGTGGCCTGTTTCAGGTCGTCAATATCGGTCAGCGTACAAAGCCATTGGGTCGTCTGGCCCGCCTCATCGCGTTGCGCAATCGATCGGTCCAGCATCCAGCGATAGGCGCCGTCAGCCCGGCGCAGCCGGTATTCGCGCTCACAGGGCGCGCTGCCGCACGCCTGCTCCCAAAGCCTGGACACGCGCAGGCTGTCATCCGGATGAATGAGACGGGTCCAGTCCTGGCCGAGGCTTTCCTCCATTGACAGTCCGGTGTAATCAACCCACCGCTGATTAAAGTAGGTGTGCGAGCCATCCGCATGCATGATCCAGACAATCTGAGGCATTGCGTCCATGAGCAGGCGGCACTGCGCATCGCTTACACGCTGAATCTGGCCGTGGGGGGTCATGGAGCGGGGGCTTTCATGGGTCGCCTTCTGCATCGCGCGGGAACACGCCCGATCCAAGCAGGCGCACATTATTAGCAATTAAAACTGGCGACTCTCCTGCGCGCAGGGAAAAACAGTTTTTTTGGTATCTTTTTAAATTTACTCGAAAAGCACTACCTTACAGCCACGAAAGTGATCTAATGCCATTTTTTGTGCATTAAACCCATGAATTAGCCTTTTTTCAGGGACAACAGCCGCCCGGTCGGTAGCGGCTCATGATCCGCACACTGTCAGGCGATCAGGCGGTAAATTCGGCCAGCTTCGCTTTAAGCGCTGCATTCTCCGCGCTGAGTTCGGAGATGGTTTGCTTCAGCCGGGCAATCAGGCCTTCAGGTGATTCAGGCTCCGTGCGGGCCACAGCCTTGCTTTCGCGCACCTGGCGGGCGGCTTGCTGCAGCTCTTTTTTGCCGCCGGCCACGGCTGCCACCTGCGCTTCAACGGGCAGCGAGGCCACGGTGGCTGCGGCGTTGATGGAAATCGCGCCCGACTTGACGGCGGCCACCAGCTCAGGCGCGGCGGACTTCTGGATTTTTTCAATCTGGCTGACGGTGTTGCTGCTGATGCGCGCGGACTTGGCAATGGCGTCGCGGGTGGTCACTTCGGGCTTGATGGGCGCTCCTGCTGACGGCTCGGCCGGCGCTGGCGGCACGCTCGCGGCCAGAATGTCTTTTTTGCGTAGCGCCAGCACGCCGCGCTGGAAGTCCGACAGGCTGCGTCGGCCCAAGTGCTGGTCGATCATCCACAGGTGAACGTCGTCCATCGACTTGAACTGGGTGTTTTGCACGGTGTTGAAGGCAATCCCGTGCTTGCTGCAAATGCCATAGCGGTTGTGGCCGTCGACCAGCACCTCACCCCACAGCACCAGCGCGTCGCGGCAGCCCTCGGCCAGCAGGCTGCGCTCCAGCGCCTCGTGCTCGTCGGGGGTCAGCGGGTCGATGTAGGCAAGAAGTTCTTCGTTGACGGTGATGTTCATGGTGGGACAGGAAGGTGGTCAGTGGCAGAGTCGCCATGTGGTTTGAGGTGCTATTGGGGCGGGCGGATCTTGCTATAAGTAAAATAGCTAACGACGCCCTAAACATAAAGGCCAGGCTCTATTTTAGTTACAAATAGAGCCTGGCCTGGTGGGCGCCTGCGCCTGGCGCAGACTGCGAATCAGCGCGGTTTACGCGAAGACTTCACGCCCGGCGGCTTGGCCGCGCCGTTGTCCCGCGGCGGCAGGCCGGTGTGCTGCGTCAGCAAGCGGCCCTTGACGGGTGCGGCCGGCTTCAAGGCCACGGTCGTCGAGTTCTTCTTGCGCGCGCTGGTGTAGCCGCCGTCGGTCAGCGGCTGATAGGTCGGGATCAGGTGGTGCTTGCCGTTGCCGATCAGGTCGGCGCGGCCCATGGCCTTGAGCGCTTCGCGCAGCAGCGGCCAGTTGTTGGCGTCGTGGTAGCGCAAAAAGGCTTTGTGCAGGCGGCGGCGTTTGTCGCCCCGCACAATGTCCACGGTCTCGCTGTCGCGCGTGATCTTGCGCAGCGGGTTGCGGCTGGTGTGGTACATCGTCGTGGCCGTGGCCATCGGGCTCGGGTAGAACGTCTGCACCTGGTCGGCCCGGAAACCGCTCTTTTTGAGCCAGATCGCCAGGTTCATCATGTCTTCGTCGCTGGTGCCGGGGTGGGCAGCGATGAAGTACGGAATCAAAAACTGCTTCTTGCCGGCTTCAAGCGTGAACTTTTCAAACAGCTGCTTGAACTTGTCGTAGCTGCCGATGCCCGGCTTCATCATCTTGGTCAGCGGCCCCTGCTCGGTGTGCTCGGGCGCGATCTTGAGGTAGCCGCCCACATGGTGGGTCACCAGTTCCTTGACGTACTCGGGGCTTTGCACCGCCAGGTCGTAACGCACGCCGGAGCTGATCAGGATCTTTTTCACACCCTTGAGCGCCCGCGCGCGGCGATACATCTTGATCAGCGGGTTGTGGTCGGTGTTCAGGTTGGAGCAAATGCCCGGGTACACGCAGGACGGCTTGCGGCAGGCGGCCTCAATCTCGGGGCTTTTGCAGCCGATGCGGTACATATTGGCCGTGGGACCGCCCAGGTCGGAAATCGCGCCGGTAAAGCCCTTGACGGTGTCGCGGATCGCCTCGATCTCACGGATCACCGAGTCTTCGGAGCGGCTCTGGATGATGCGGCCTTCGTGCTCGGTGATCGAGCAGAAGGTGCAGCCGCCAAAGCAGCCGCGCATGATGTTGACGCTGAAGCGGATCATTTCCCAGGCCGGAATCTTGGTGGCGTGGTCATGGCTGCCGTTTTCGTCGGCGTAGCGGGGGTGCGGGCTGCGCGCGTACGGCAGGTCAAACACAAAGTCCATCTCGGCCGTGGTCAGCGGGATGGGCGGTGGCGTGATCCACACGTCCCGGGCCGTGGCGCCTTCGCCGTGCGCCTGCACCAGGGCACGCGCATTGCCGGGGTTGGTTTCCAGGTGCAGCACGCGGTTGGCGTGGGCATACAGCACGGCGTCGCTCTTGACCTGCTCGTAGGACGGCAGGCGAATCACCGAGCGGTCGCGCGGCGGCACCCGGATTTTGCCCTGCATGGACGGCAGGCTGGGGTTGGGCACAAAGGTCAGCGGCTTGATGGCGGGGTTGGCCTGCTGCATCTTTTTCAGCGCGGGCGAGCCGGCCGACTCGGCGTTCACGGCCACCTCGGCGGCTTCGTCTTCGCGGGCGCAGGTGGCGCCCTGCTCCTTGGCCTGCTCCGAAATCATCAGGTAAGGATTGACGTGCGCCTCGACCCGGCCGGGCGCATCCACGCTGGTCGAATCAATCTCGAACCAGCCCTGCGCGGTTTCGTCGCCGCTACGGCGAACAAACGCCGTGCCGCGAATGTCGGTCATGTTCTCGATGGGTTCCCTGGCGGCCAGGCGGTGCGCCACCTCGACCACGGCGCGCTCGGCGTTGCCGTAGAGCAGCAGGTCGCACTTGGAGTCGATCACCACGCTACGGCGGACCTTGTCGGACCAGTAGTCGTAATGGGCAATGCGGCGCAGCGAGCCTTCGATGCCGCCCAGAATGATGGGAACTTCCTTGTAGGCTTCGCGGCAGCGCTGCGAATACACCAGCGCGGCGCGGTCGGGGCGCTTGCCACCGATGTCGCCGGGGGTGTAGGCGTCGTCGCTGCGGATCTTGCGGTCCGCCGTGTAGCGGTTGATCATCGAGTCCATGTTGCCGGCCGCCACGCCATAAAACAGGTTGGGCTTGCCCAGCACCTTGAAGGGCTCGGCGCTTTGCCAGTCGGGCTGCGCAATGATGCCGACGCGAAAGCCCTGCGCTTCAAGCATGCGGCCAATCACCGCCATGCCAAAGCTCGGGTGGTCGACATAGGCGTCGCCGGTCACGATGATGACGTCGCAACTGTCCCAGCCCAGTGCGTCCATTTCAGCCCGGCTGGTGGGCAAAAACCTGGCCGTGCCAAAGCGGGCTGCCCAGTACTTGCGGTAACTGGTCAGCGGCTTGGCGGAGCGCGTGAAAAAGGAGACGTCGACGGGGGCGTTCATGGGGCGATCGGTTGTAACTGCGCAAAATCACCGTGTGGATGCGCCAGCAGTTGAAAGTTAACCCGCGATTTTAAGGTTTTAAGCCGGGCCACGCACCGGCAAGGGACTCTTGGCGCGCTGAATGCCCGACCTGACGCCCGAATCTGGCTCAGTAGCGCGGTGTCATCTGGCCGCGCACTTCGCCCGCCGGATAGGCTGCCGTGTGGATGTTGGCGTACCAGCGGCCCGCCAGCAGATCGGCCGCTTGCGCTGGCGTCAGCGTGGCGCGGCCTTCCAGGGGGCTGCGAACCGGGCTGGGCCATGCCAGGGCCACGCCAGCGTTGGCGCCCACGGCCGCCGGGCCATGAAAGTGGGCGGCGGTAGCGGGGCCGGTCAAACCGGTGTAGTTGACCTTCCAGCGAAACAGATTGGTGTCCTTGTTGAGCACCGCGTCGACCGAGCCGCTGCCCTGGCTGGTGTTGGGCGGTACTTCGTTGCCAGCGCGCAGCTGGGTGGTAAAGGCCACCAGGTTGGACTGGCGCTCCATCATGCTGCAGCCTGACAACGCGGCGGCAGCCACCAAAATGGCGGCCAGGGAAAGACGGGTGACGTGGCGACGTGTAGACATGGCGGGCTTCCTTTTCAAGTTTAAAAATGATTGTCATGGGCGCATCAGCGGCCCGCCCTAGGACAAACCCGACACAAGCATTCGGGTTTGTAGGCGTTTGCCGCGAGTTGGCGTGCGGTACTGGTCTGGCGCCGAGCTGCAGCCTATGATTCGCCAAAACGCAGACTGATTACGTCTGGAGACATCATGAAACACCTTTTGCCATTAACCCTGATCGCCTTGCTGGGCTTGCTGCTCAGCGGCTGTCCTGACGCCAAACTGCCCACGCCGCCGCCGAATGTGCCTGTACCCAAAGCCGCTGGCAGCGCGCTGCACAAGCCCGCCGGCCCGGCCGATCCCGCAACCCCGCTGCCAGGGTCTGGCTGGGTGAGCGCATGAAAATCCTGATCGCGGCCAGCGCCGTCTGCCTCAGTGCCTGCGCGCTGCCGTCGGCCACGGGCACCGCTGAACATCCGGTCAGCATTGATGGCCGGACCTACCAGATCGGGCAGCTGACCAACAGCACCTGGATCGCCACGCCCAGCGGGATCGGCAAGCCGTTTGCCATCACGCAGTCCAGCCGGAGCGCGCTGCTGGACGCGATCGCAAAAGCATCGGGTTGCAAAGTGACCGACAGCGACTGGTCACGCCAGGGCCTGCAACTCGATGCCCAGGTCGATTGCGGCAGCAAGCTTGACCGCCAGGGCGCCTCCATGCAGTAGCATCCGGCCCAACCGCTTTACAGATCAAGCCCGGCGCCACAAAGAACTTTACGCGGCATGCGCAACGCCGTATCCCGCCGGGGCAGACACTCCCATCAAACACCGAAGGAAACTTTTATGACCCTCAGCAACCCGCTCAAAAAAATCCTGCTCGCTGCCCTGCTCGCAGGTGCGGCAGCCGCGCCGGCACTGGCGCAAGTCAGCATCAACATCAACCTGGCCCCACCCCAGCCGCAATATGAAGTGGTTCCGGTGCTCGCCCCCAACCGCGTCTGGGCACCCGGTTACTGGGCCTGGAACGGCGATCGCCACGTCTGGGTGCGCGGTCACTCCATCATGAAGCGCGATGGCTACCGCTGGGCCCCCGACCGTTGGGAGCAAAAAAGTGGTGGCTACTACCGGCAACCTGGCAGCTGGGTGCGCGAAGTTCAGTACGTTCCGGTGCAGCAGCAAAAGTTCAAAAAGGACAAGCACAAGGAAGATCGGGGCCATGACGAACACGGGAACAAAGGCCACGGTAATGGCAAAGGCAACGGCAAGGGACACGGAAACAGGGACTGACACAGTATTGATTTTCTGGTGAAAACGAAAAAAGCTGGCGGTCGCCAGCTTTTTTTCGCCTGCCTGCCTGGCGCAGCGCTCAGGCGTCCAGTTCCGGATAGCGTCTGAAAATGCCGTCCTCACTGAAAGGCAGGCGCCGTTCGCTGGCCAGGTAGTCCGTCACGCGCGGGTGCAGCGCGACGAGGTCATGCAGGGCCTGAACCCGCGGAGCCTGGGCCAGCGCGCGCCGGCCCGCTTTGGGAAAGGCGTACAGCAGGCCTTCGACCAACTGGAACAGCGACAGGTCGGCGTAGCTGAGCCGCGCCCCCACCAGATGCGCGCTGCCCCTGGGGTTGCGCTGCAGCACGCTTTCAAACCAGGCCAGGTACTTGGGCACGCGAAACTCGCGGAACTCCTGAGCCCGCCTGGCGGCCTCGGGTTTCTGGTCTTCGTAGTACAGGCTGCCGGCAATCGGGTGGTGCGTGTCGTGCGCTTCGGCCACCGCGTCGGCGATGGTCAGCTGTAGCTGGTGCGTCCACAGGCGCTGGGCCTCGTTTTTGGCTACCAGGCCCAGGCGCGGACCCAGGTAAAGCAGGATGGCCGCAGTCTGGCCAACGACGAGCTGGCCATGGACCAGAAAAGGCGGCGCAAACGGCGGGTGCGGCACGTCAGGGCCCTCCAGGAAGCGCAGCATGGCCGGCACGCCCTGCCCTTCGCCCTCGGGGCCGCGCGCCACGTCCAGGTAGTCGGCGCCTGCCGCTTCCAGGGCCAGCCGGACAAATTCGCCACGGCCCTGAATCGTCGGCCAATAGTGCAGTTCGTAGCGCATGGCCGCCTCAGCCCGCTGCCGCGATCTGGCGCAGGGCCTGCTCGAACACCTCGACCGGCTGGCCGCCCGAGATCAGGTGGCGGTCATTGATGATGACGGCCGGCACCGAGTGAATGCCCTGGCTCAGGTAGAACTGCGCGCGCTCGCGCACCTCGTCGGCGTAGGCGTTGGAGGCCAGCACCTCGCGCGCACCCGCCGCATCCAGGCCCACCTCGCCCGCCACGCGCGCCAGCACCTCGTGCGAGGCCGGGCTTTCGCCGTCGGTGAAATAGGCTGCAAACAGCGCTTCCTTGAGCGCCCGCTGCGGGCCTGCGCCCTGCAGCTCGGCCCAGTGCAGCAGCCGGTGCGCATCAAAAGTGTTGTAGATGCGATGGCGCCCGCCGCCGGGCTCATCGGCAGCGCTGAACTTGAAGCCCAGCTGCGCGCCGCGCTGGCGAATGTTTTCGCGGTTGGCTTGGGCCTGCTCGGGCGTGATGCCGTACTTTTGCGTGATGTGCTCGGTGATTTCCTGGCCCTCGGCGGCCATGTTCGGATTGAGCTCGAAGGGCTGGAAATGCAGTTCGGCGCTGATGTCACCGGCCACGCGCGCCAGCGCCTGGTCCAGCGCCTTCAGGCCGACCACGCACCAAGGGCAGGAAATGTCGGACACAAAATCAATTTTGAGGGAAGTGGTCATGGGAGCCTTTGTTGATGCGCGCAAGCCCGGATTTTGCGGCAGAAACCGTCATCTTGTCTGGATGCGGGGACTCTTCATCGGCCTGGCCGGTGGCGGGTAGGCCGCCGCTGACAGCAAACAGCGCCTGTCCCCGATGGCCGAAAACTCCGCTCAGCCGCATAGTCAGCCCACAACTTTGGAGAAAATAAATGTCTTTCGCAATTTACATGGTCGGGTTCTTGATGTTTTTGGGCGGCGTGGTCTGGGGTGCCGTGGTGGCGGGCGTGCCGCACCTCTACATCGGCATCGGCTCTCTGATCGTGCTGGGCATCGGTATTTTCAGCGCGGTAGGCCGCACGCGCAGCAAAGACGCCTCCTGAGCTTTTCCATCGAGCATTAATGCCTGATGCCCAATGAATACGGGAATAATTAGCTACTAAAAAAATAGCAGTTGCGCAGTCCGCCGCAGCCCACATGGCGCCTTCGCGTCAGGCAAATGCAACGTCTCGTGCCTATACTTTTAAAGTATTTTTTCTTACCGGCCCCGTGCCGCTCCCAGGAAAGCCCGCATGACCGAAGCATTCATCTACGACGCCATCCGCACGCCACGCGGCAAGGGTAAAAAGGACGGCAGCCTGCACGAGGTCAAGCCGGTCAACCTGCTGGCTGGCGTGTTGACCGAACTGCAACGCCGCAATGGCTTTGACACGGCGGCCGTCGACGACGTGGTGATGGGCGTGGTGTCGCCGGTAGGCGAGCAAGGCGCGGTGATTGCCAAGGTGGCGGCGCTGAAAGCCGGCTGGGACTTTCGCGCCTCGGGCGTGCAGATCAACCGCTTTTGCGCCTCGGGCCTGGAAGCGGTGAACCTGGCGGCGCAAAAGGTGCGCTCGGGCTGGGAAGACCTGGTGGTGGCCGGCGGCGTGGAAAGCATGAGCCGCGTGCCGCTGGGCGCTGACGGCGGTGCCTGGGCGCAAGATCCGGAAACCAACAGTGCGACCCTTTTTGTGCCGCAGGGCATAGGCGCCGACCTGATCGCCACGATAGAAGGCTTCAGCCGCACCGACGTGGACGACTATGCGCTGGAAAGCCAGCGCCGCGCCACCAAGGCGCAGGCGGCCGGTTACTTTGCGGGCTCTGTGGTGCCGGTCCGGGACGCCATCGGCCAGATCATCCTGGACCACGACGAATTCATCAAACCCCACACCACGCGCGAAGGCCTGGCGCAACTCAAACCCGCGTTCGAGCAGCTCGGCGCGATGGGCTTTGACAGCGTCGCGCTGCAGCGCTACCCGCACATCGAGCGCATCCACCATGTGCACCATGCGGGCAACTCGTCGGGCATTGTCGATGGTGCGGCAGCGGTCCTGATCGGCTCCGAAGCCGCCGGAAAAACCCACGGTCTGACGCCCCGGGCGCGCATTGTGGCTGCCGCACTGAGTGGCGCCGACCCGACCATCATGCTGACCGGCCCCATGCCGGCGGCGCGCAAGGCGCTGGTCAAGGCCGGCATGACGGTGGACCAGATCGACCTGTTTGAGGTCAACGAAGCCTTTGCCGCCGTGGTGATGCGCTTCATGCGGGAGATGAAGGTGTTGCCCGACAAGGTCAACGCGAACGGCGGCGCGATTGCCATGGGCCACCCGCTGGGCGCGACCGGCGCGATGATTCTGGGCACGCTGGTGGACGAGCTGCACCGGCGCCAGCTGCGCTACGGCATGGCCACGCTGTGCGTGGGCGGCGGCATGGGCATTGCCACCATCGTGGAAAGAATCTGATGAAAACCATCCAGTACGCACTGAACAACGACGGCGTGGCCACCCTGACCTTTGACGAGCCCGGCTCGCCGGTCAACACGATGTGCCAGCAGTGGCAAAACGACCTGGGCGACGTCACGGCGCTGGTGCTTAAAAACCGGGACGCGATCAAGGGCATCATCCTGGCCTCGGCCAAAAGCACTTTTTTTGCCGGCGCCGACCTCAAAGCCGTGATGCGGCTGCAGCCTTCCGACGCGCCGCAGGCCTATGCCGAAGTCGAGCGACTGAAACACCATTTCCGCGCACTCGAAACGCTGGGCATACCGGTCGTCAGTTGCCTGAACGGCACGGCGCTGGGCGGCGGCTGGGAAGTGGCGCTGGTGGGCCACCACCGGCTCGCGGTCGATGACCCGAAAATCGAGTTCGGCCTGCCCGAAGTCACGCTGGGCCTGCTGCCAGGGGCCGGCGGCGTGACCAAAATGACGCGCCACCTCGGCCTGACGGCGGCCCAGCCTTACTTGCTGCAAGGCCAGCTGTTTGGCCCGCGCGAGGCACTGGCGCTGGGCCTGGTGCATGAACTGGTGGCCGACGCGTCGCAATTGCGCGCCAGGGCGCTGGCCTGGATTGCCGCCCACCCGAGCGCGCAACACCCCTGGGATGCCAAGGGCTACAAGATCCCGGGCGGCACGCCGGCCGACCCGCAAGTAGCCGCTGCGCTCAGCGTGGCGCCCGCCCTGCTCAAGAAGCAGACGCGCGGGCTTTACCCCGCCCCTGAAGCCATCCTGGCCTGCATGGTGGAAGGCACGCTGGTCGACATGGACACCGCCTTGCGCATTGAAAGCCGCTACCTGGCGCCGCTGCTGATCGGCACCAACGCCAAGGCGATGATCAGCGCCTTCTTTTTTGACCTGAACGCGATCAAGTCCAGCCAGTCGCGGCCCCGGGGATTTCCTGCGTTCAAGCCGCAAAAAGTCGGCGTTCTGGGGGCCGGCATGATGGGCGCGGGCATCGCCTACGCCCAGGCCAACCGGGGAATCGCCACGGTGCTCAAGGATGTGAACCAGGCCAAGGCCGATGCGGGCAAGGCCTGGAGCGCCAGGCTGACCCAGCAGCGCGTTGACAAAGGCAGGATGACGCCGGACGAGCAGACCGCCCTGCTGTCCCGCATCACGGCCACCGGCGAGGCGGCAGACCTGGCCGGTTGCGACCTGATCATCGAAGCGGTGTTTGAAAACCGCGCGCTGAAAGCCCAGGTCACGCGGGAAGCAGAACCCTGGCTGGCGCCAGGCGGCTTTTTTGCATCCAACACCTCCACGCTGCCCATCAGCGGCCTGGCCACGGCCAGCGCGCGGCCCGAGAAATTCATCGGCCTCCACTTCTTCAGCCCGGTCGACAAGATGAAGCTGGTCGAGATCATTCGCGGCCAACACACCGACGATGACACCGTGGCGCGCGCCTTCGACTACGTGCAGGCGCTGGGCAAGATCCCGATCGTCGTCAACGACGCGCGCGGTTTTTACACCAGCCGCACCTTTGGCACGTTTGTGATGGAAGGCGCGGCCATGCTCGGCGAAGGCATCCCGGCCGCCGCGATTGAGAACGCCGGCATGCAGGCGGGCATGCCGGTCGGGCCGCTGGCCGTGCTGGATGAAACCGCGCTGTCGCTGAGCGTGCTGGTGCTGGACCAGACGCGCGCCGACTTCAGCGCCCAGGGCCAGACCTACAGCGCGACGCCGGGCGAGTTGCTGGTGGAACGCATGGTCAAGGAGTTCAAGCGCAGCGGCCGCGCGGCAGGTGGCGGGTTTTATGACTACCCACCTGAAAAAGGCGGCAAAAAGACGCTGTGGACCGGACTCAAACCGCTGTTTGAAAAACCGGAGCTTGCCTGGGACATCCAGGACCTGAAGGACCGCCTGCTCTACCGCCAGGCGGTGGAAACCGCCCGCTGCCTGGCCGAAGGTGTGCTGACCAGCGTGCACGAGGCCAACATCGGCTCGCTCTTTGGCATTGGCTTTCCGGCCTGGACTGGCGGCGCGATGCAGTTCATCTATGGCATGGGCGTGGACGCCTTTGTTGCGCGCTGCGATGCGCTGGCGGCCCGGTTCGGTGCGGGATTCCTGCTGACGGACGCGGTAAAAGCGCCCATCCGCCAGCACCAGCCGGTGTACTGATTCATCTTTTCTCACTCCAAAAAAGGTCCCCTCATGCCAAGACTCCAGAACAAGGTCAGCCTCATCACCGGCGCGGCGCAAGGCATAGGCCTGGCCACCGCCCTCAAGTTTGCACAGGAAGGCGCCATCGTCATCGTCTGCGACCTGAAGCAGGCCGCCGTTGACGAGGCTGTGAAACAGTGCCAGGCGCTCGGCGCGCAGGCGGTCGGCTATGTCATGGACGTGACGCAGCGGCCCGCCGTGGACGCCGTGGTGGCCCAGGTCAAGGCGCAGTTTGGCCGCATCGACGTGTTGGTCAACAACGCCGGCATCACGCAGGATGCGCGGCTGGTCAAGATGACGCTGGAGCAGTTCGACCGCGTGATTGATGTCAACCTGCGCGGCGTGTTTCATTGCGCGCAGGCCGTGGCTGACACCATGATCGCGCAGGGACAGGGCGTGATCCTGAACGCCAGTTCGGTGGTGGGCATTTACGGCAACTTTGGCCAGACCAACTATGCCGCCACCAAGTTCGGCGTGATCGGTTTTACCAAGACCTGGAGCCGCGAACTCGGGCCCAAGGGCGTGCGCGTGAACGCAGTAGCGCCCGGCTTTATTGCCACGCCCATCCTGGCCACCATTCCCGAGAACGTTTTAAAGGAAATGGAAACCCGCGTGCCGCTCAAGCGGCTGGGCCAGCCCGGGGAAATTGCCAACGTGTACGCCTTCCTGGCCAGCGAAGAGGCCAGTTACGTCAATGGCGCGGTGATCGAGGTGTCGGGCGGCATGACCGTCTGATGGGACACCTTTTCTATTTTTAAGCATTTCAAGACTCCAGCCCAATATCGACGGCAATATATAGCTATATTTTAAATAGCAAAAAAGTCGCAGAAATGCCTGTACGGCGCCTGTGAAGTTGGGGTGAACGGCGATAATCTGGCCATGAATTCACTGCTCGCGCCCGACCACCCGCACCCCCAGTCGCTAACCGATCTGTTTTTTTCCTTCACCTGGCTGGCGCTTCAGGGCTTTGGCGGGGTGCTGGCCGTGGTGCAGCGCGAACTCGTCGAAAAAAAACGCTGGATGACGCGCGACGAGTTCATTGAAGACTGGGCGGTGGCGCAGGTCATGCCGGGGCCCAACGTGGTGAACCTGTCGTTGATGATAGGCGGGCGCTACTTTGGCCTGAAGGGCGCCATGGTGGCGCTGGCCGGCATGCTGACCGTGCCGCTCATTCTGGTGTTGCTGCTGGCGCTGGTGTACGCACAGTTTGCGGATCTGCCCGGCGTAGCGGGCGCACTGCGCGGCATGGGCGCGGTGGCCGCCGGACTGATTGCCGCAACCGGCCTGAGACTTTCTGGCGCCCTGCTCAATAACGTGCTGGGCATGCGCCAGTGCCTGGCCCTTGGCGCGGTGTGCTTTGTGGCTATCGCGCTGCTGCGCTGGCCGCTGTTTTATGTGTTGTCTGGCCTGGGCAGCGTGGCCTGCGTGCTGGCGTACAAAAAGCTCAAGCCATGACCGAGCCGCTCGCGCTCATTTTCACACTGCAGGACTGGTTTACCCTGTTCCTGCATTACCTGACGCTTTCCCTGCTCTCGATAGGCGGCGCCATCACCACGGCGCCCGACATGCACCGCTTTCTGGTGGACCAGCAGCACTGGCTGACCGACGCGCAGTTCAATGCCTCCATTGCCATCGCACAAGCCGCGCCCGGCCCGAATGTGCTGTTTGTTGCGCTGCTGGGCTGGAATGTGGGCCTTAACGCGGGCGGCATGCTGACCGGATTACTAGGGGTTCTACTGTCTCTCCTGGGCATCCTGATACCCAGCACCGTGCTGACCTATGTTGCTTCCCGGTGGGGACACCGCAACCGTGAATTACGGGCTGTGCGTGCATTCAAGCAGGGTATGGCGCCCATCGTGGTGGCGCTGCTGATGGCCACCGGCTGGATTCTGGCCAGCGCCAACGGAAGTTCGCTGAACGACTGGCCAGTGTGGCTGGTCACGGTCGCGACGGCGCTCATCGTCTGGCGCACCCGGACCCACCTGCTCTGGCTGCTGGGCGCCGGCGCCCTGCTGGGCTGGTACGGCCTGATTTAGGCGGCTGCCGGGCGGCGCTGGCGCAGCGCTTCGTACAGGCAAACGCCGCTGGCCACCGACACGTTCAGGCTTTCGACCGCGCCCTGCATCGGGATGCGGACCAGCTCGTCACAGGTTTTGCGCGTGAGCTGGCGCATGCCTTCGCCTTCGGCGCCCAAAATCAGCGCCACCGGGCCGGTCAGGTCCACGTCGTAAATCGTCTTGGTCGCGTCGTCGCTGGTGCCAATGCACCAGATGTTGCGCTCCTTGAGTTCACCCAGCGTGCGCGCCAGGTTGGTCACCATGAAATACGGTACGGTTTCAGCCGCGCCGCTGGCGACCTTGGACACGGTGGCGTTGATGCCTGCCGCGTGGTCCTTGGGCGCAATCACGGCCTGCGCCCCCGCGCCATCGGCCACCCGCAGGCAGGCGCCCAGGTTGTGCGGGTCGGTCACGCCGTCGAGCACCAGCAGCAGGGGCTGGGCGGTGCCGGCGGCCTCCAGCTGCTCCAGCAACTCGTCGAGCGAGGTGACCTGCGCCACCGCGTCCACCCGAGCCACCACGCCCTGGTGGCCGTGGCTGCCGCACATTTTGGCCAGGCGCAGGCCGTCGGACTCGACCAGCCGCACGCCGGCTTCGCGGGCGCGGTCGGTGAACTGGCGCATGCGGGCGTCGCGACGCGACACATCGTAAAAAACTTCCAGCACCGACTTGGGTGCGGTTTTAAGGCGGACACCGACGGCATGAAAGCCAAAAAGAACTTTAGAGGATGAAGACATGCCGGGATTATCGCTGCTGGCGCGGCGGCAGCACTGTGCCAGCGCGCCGATACGGCTCAGCGCCATTGGCGCCGGAGCCGTATTTCCCTCAAGAATTGATGATCTTACCGGCCTCGATCGTGATGCGCCGCTGGCAGCGCGCGGCAATCGCCGGGTCGTGCGTGACCAACACCAGCGTGGTGCCCAGTTCCTGGTTGAGTTCAAACATCAGCTTCATCACGGTGTCGCCAGTGGCAAAGTCCAGGCTACCAGTCGGCTCATCGGCCAGCAGCACCGCTGGCGCCACCACAAACGCCCGCGCCAGCGCCACGCGCTGCTGCTCGCCGCCCGACAGCACCTTGGGGTAATGCCCCAGCCGCTGGCCCAGGCCGACGCGCTTGAGCATTTCAGTGGCCAGTTGCCGCGCGCCTTTGGTGCCCGACAGCTCCAGCGGCAGCATGACGTTTTCAAGCGCAGTCAAGTTGCCCATGAGCTGAAAGCTCTGAAAAACAAAGCCGACCTGCTGGGCGCGCAAGGCGGCACGGTCGTCTTCACTGAGAGCAAAAATATCCTGGCCGGCCAGTCGCACCGTCCCTTTTGTAGGGGTATCGAGGCCGGCGATGATGGACAGCAGCGTGCTTTTACCCGAGCCGGAGGCGCCGACAATGGCGGCGGTTTCGCGCGGCGCCAGGGCAAAGTCAATATCGCGCAAAATGGTCAACGTGCCCGTTGAGTCCGTCACCGACTTGAAAACATGCTCAACGGAAATAATTGAAGAGAGGGCGGACGTTGCCGCAACGTCGCCAGAAACAGAAACCACAGGTTCAAACATGTCAGCCTTATCAGAAAACTTGAAATTCACGCTGCCAGTATGTCCCAAGCCTGGCCTTGCAAAGCGGATGCGCGGGCTAAAACCTTTTGGCGCGCTGCTGGTCGCGGCGCTGCTGGGCACGCCCTGGCTGGCGCATGGACAGATCGCCAACGCCGCCGCCAAAACCACGGCCCCCACTGCCACGGTCATTTTGGTGCTGGGAGATTCGCTGAGCGCCGAATATGGTCTGAAGCGCGGCACCGGCTGGGTCGCGTTGCTGGAACAGCAACTGGCTGCCAAACAAAAAAATGCTGTGAAAGTGGTCAATGCCAGCGTCAGCGGCGACACCACCTCGGGCGGACGTTCGCGCCTGCCGGCCCTGCTGGCGCAGCACAAGCCGACGGCGGTGGTGATTGAGCTGGGCGGCAACGATGCCCTGCGCGGCCTGCCCATGAGCATGACCCAGAGCAACCTGCTGGCCATGACGCAGGCCGCCAAAAAAGCCGGCGCCAAGGTGCTGCTGCTGGGCATGCAGGTGCCGCCCAACTACGGCGCGGCCTATGGCGCTGAATTTTCCGGTTTGTTTACCCAGGTCGCCAAGACCGAAAAAGTCGCGCTGGTGCCCTTTTTCCTCAAGGGCATTGCCGACGTGGATGGCGCGACCGCCAACTTCCAGGCCGACCGGATTCACCCCAACGAGCAGTCACAGGCCAGCATGCTGGCCAATGTGTGGCCCGAACTGAAGAAGCTGATCAAGTGAGCATTGAACGCATTTCCGCTGAGGCCGCACTCAGCCAATTAGGCCATTTCTCTGAAGTCATCGACGCCCGAAGCGAGGGCGAATACGCTGAGGACCACCTGCCCGGCGCCGTGAACTGGCCCAGCCTGCATGACGAGGAACGAAAAATCGTCGGCACCCGCTACAAGCAGATCAGCCAGTTCGAGGCCAAAAAGCTCGGTGCCGCGCTGGTGGCCCAGAACATTGCCACGCACATCCTGCGCGAGGTGCTGGACAAACCCCGGGAATGGCAGCCGCTGGTGTATTGCTGGCGCGGCGGCAAGCGCAGCGGCTCGCTGGCGCTGATCCTGGACCAGATCGGCTTCAAGGTCACGCTGGTGGACGGCGGCTACAAGGCTTTTCGGGCGGCGCTGGTGGCCGACTTGCCGCAACTGGCGGCCCGGCACCAGTACCAGGTCATTTGTGGCACCACCGGGTCGGGCAAGACCAGGCTGCTGCAGGCCCTGGCCGCCCAAGGCGCGCAGGTACTGGACCTGGAAGGACTGGCGCATCACCGCAGCTCGGTGCTGGGCCTGATTCCGGGCCTGCCGCAACCGAGCCAGAAGGCCTTCGACAGCCGAATCTGGGCTGCCCTGCGCAGCTTTGACCCGGCGCGCCCGGTTTACATCGAAAGCGAAAGCAAGAAAGTCGGCAACGTGGCGGTCCCGGAAGGCCTGATTGCCGCCATGCGCAGCAGCCCGTGCCTGCAACTGGACTTGCCCGAAGACGAACGTGTGGCGCTGCTACTGGAGGACTATGATTTTTTTGTCCAGGACATCGAATTTTTCTGCGACCGCCTGGGCGCGCTGACCGAGGCGCGTGGCAAGGCAGTAGTGGAGGACTGGCAGGCGCGCGCGCGCAGCGGCGGCGTGGCGTCAGTCGTGCGCGAGTTGCTGGTGAAGCACTACGACCCGGTCTACCTGCAGTCGATGCGGCGCAATTTTGAGCAGTATGAAGCCGCCCGTGTCATTGCGCCCAGAGGCCATTCGGTGGCCGCCATGGCGGCGCTGGCGCGCACCATGCTGGCGACAGCCTGACATAAAAAAACCCGACCCCACCGCTTTGGTGATGTCGGGTTTGACTGCGGGCTGAAGCCTACTGAACCAGTAGCCTTCAGCACCCGTAGTTCAGGACGCAGCCGATGGCAGGTCCGTCTGCGGCTCTGCGGGCGTGTCCGACGTTTCGGTGCCGTCATCGGGCGCGTCATCTGGCCTGCCTTCGCCTTTGCGCTTGAGCTTGTCTTCTTTTTTGCGTTTTTTCGCAAGCTCTTTCTGGCGCTTTTCGTAGGAATAATTGGGAGTTGCCACTGCGTGCTTTCTTGAATAATTAGCCCTTACTGTACTGCATTGCCATCAGCGCCTGGGCCAGGTCGGCCTGGAGGTCGGCAACCGCCTCAAGCCCCACTGAAAAGCGCACCAGTCCGCCCTGATGGGGCCATGGGGTTGTGCGAATGGCGGGCACGTCATAAGGGACGCAAAGACTCATGGGGCCGGCCCAGCTGTAGCCCAGCCTGAACAGTTTCAGACTGTCGCAAAAATGGTCAATCTGCGTCTGGCTCAGGTCAGGTTTGAACACCGCGCTGAACAGGCAGGCGGCGCCGGTGCAATCGCGCTGCCACTCGGCATGCCCGGGCGAGCCGGGCAAGGCCGGATGCAGCACGACCGCAATCTGCGGCTGGTTGGCCAGCCAGGCCGCCAGCTGCCGGGTTGCTGCGTCTTGGGCCGCGTAGCGCAGCGCCATGGTGTTCAGGCCACGCAGCACCAGTTCGGCGTCATTGCCGCTGATGCCAAAACCAACGCGCATGTGGCACAGGTGGATCAGGTGGTGCAGCGCCTCGTTATTGGTCACCACCGAGCCCATCAGCACGTCGGCGCCGCCGCTAGGATATTTGGTCAACGCCTGCATGGACAGGTCAACGCCCAGCGTGAAGGCATTGAACGCCAGACCGGCGCCCCAGGTGTTGTCGAGGGCCGTGATGACGCCCAGCGGATGCGCCTGCCCCGGGGTCTGGTTGTGCGCCCGCACGGTGGCGACCAGTGCCGTAAGGTCGGGGAACTCCAGCGTGATCGAGCCGGGTGCTTCGAGCCAGACTAGGCGCGTTCTGGCGTTCAGTTTCGCCGCCAGATCGGCCGGATTCATGGCGTCATAAAACTGCAAACTGATGGCCCACCCCGCGAGTTCACCCTGGGCGAAGGCCTTGTTGGGGCCGTAGGCATTGTCGGGAATCAAGACTTCATCGCCTGCCTTGAGCAAGGCCATGTCCACCAGCGTCACTGCAGCCAGGCCACTAGGCACCAGGGTGCAGTACTTGCCGCCCTCCAGCGTGGCGATGCGTGCCTCCAGGGTGAAGGTGGTGGGCGTGCCGTGCAGGCCGTAGGTGTAGCCGCTTTTGTGTTTCCAGTCGCGATTGCGCAAGGCCGCAACGCTCGGAAAGATGACGGTGGAAGCCTTGTGCACCGCTGTGGTGACGGTTTCAAACCCCGCGGGCGGGACGTAGGGGTGGTGAATCAGTTGGGTAGATGGGTCCGGAGATGGGTCGGTAAATAGGTCGCTCATGCGCCCATGTTAACGGCAGGCCCGCCCTGCCGCAGCCGGCTTTACGGTGCTAGATCTTCCACTTGGCCAGCAACTGGACAGGCGTCAGCGCATCGTAGCTCTCAAAAGGCTGATGAATCCACGGATTGGTGGGCAAAAACTCCACCGCATAGTCGGGCTGAAACGTGGACACGCCTTTGGTCCAGATCACCGCGCTGCGCAGCTCGGTGATTGGCTTGTAGTTGTTGCGCAACTGGTGAATCACGGCGTTCAGGGTTTTTCCGGAATCGGCCAGATCGTCCACCAGCAGCACTTTTCCTGCGATTTCACCCTTGGGCGTGGTGATGAAACGGGCGATGTCGAGGTTGCCCTGCAGCGTGCCGGAGTCAGCGCGGTAGGAGCTGGTCGACATGATGGCCAGCGGCTTGTCAAAAATGCGCGAAAGAATGTCACCCGGCCGCATGCCGCCGCGCGCCAGGCACAGGATGGTGTCGAACTCCCAATCGGACTGGTGAATCTTGATGGCCAGTTTTTCAATCAGGTTGTGGTATTCGTCATAGCTGACGTAGAGATGCTTGCCGTCTTCGGTCAACATGAAATTACTCCTGATTTAATAGCTGCCTGCGCCGGTACTCATTGCGCTGGCGGCCTATTTCTCTAAAAATTCCGAATTCAGGCTACGTAGGGGTTGCGCAGCAGGATGGTGTGGTCCCGATCCGGGCTGGTCGAAATCATGTCGATGGGCACGCCAGTGATCTCCTCGATACGCCGCAGGTACTGCTGCGCCGCGGCGGGCAGTTTGTCGTATTGCGTCACGCCAACCGTGCTCTGGGTCCAGCCTGGCATCGTTTCATAAATCGGCACGCAGCGGGAAATGTCATCGGCCCCCATCGGCAAAATATCGGTGATGTGACCGTCCAGCTCGTAGCCGGTGCACAGTTTCAATTCGTCAATGCCGTCGAGCACGTCCAGCTTGGTGATGCAAAGACCCGACAGGCCATTGACCTGGGCCGAGCGCTTGAGCAAGGCCGCATCAAACCAGCCACAACGGCGGCTGCGACCAGTGGTCACGCCTTTTTCAGCGCCCACGGTGCTCATGTGGTAACCCGGTGTTCCCGGCTTTTCCCAGTCAAGTTCAGTCGGGAACGGGCCTCCGCCGACGCGGGTGCAGTACGCCTTGGTGATGCCCAGGATGTAATGCAGCATGCCCGGACCCACGCCCGCGCCCGCAGCGGCGTTGCCGGCCACGCAGTTGCTGGAAGTCACGTACGGATAAGTGCCATGGTCGACGTCGAGCAAGGTGCCCTGCGCGCCTTCAAACAGCAGGTTGGCGCCATCACGGTTCGCATCATTGAGCTCGCGCGAAACATCGGCCATCATGGGCTTGAGCAGCTCGGCGTGGCGCATGGCCTCGTCGTACACGGTATCAAAGTCAACCGCCGGGGCGTTCAAAAAGCCGGTCAGCACAAAGTTGTGCAATGTCAGCAGTTCACGCAACTTCGTGGCAAAGCGCTCGGGGTACTTGAGGTCTTGCACGCGCAGGGCGCGGCGGGCAATCTTGTCCTCGTAGGCCGGGCCAATGCCGCGTCCGGTGGTGCCGATCTTTTCGGTGCCGCCCTTTTCGCGGAAGGCTTCACGGGCAATGTCAATCGCCGCGTGGAACGGCAAAATGAGTGGACAGGCTTCGCTGATGCGCAGGCGCGAACGCACTTCAACACCAGCTTTTTCCAGCCCTTCGATTTCCTCGAACAATTTGGCGGCCGACAGCACCACGCCGTTGCCGATATAGCATTTGACGCCGGGGCGCATGATGCCGCTGGGTATCAGGTGCAAGGCGGTCTTGACACCATTGATCACCAGGGTATGGCCGGCGTTGTGACCGCCCTGAAAGCGCACTACGCCCTGGGACATTTCAGTCAGCCAGTCGACCAGCTTGCCCTTGCCTTCGTCGCCCCACTGGGTGCCAACGACCACGACATTGCGACCCGCGGTTGCGGTTGGTTTATTTATCATCTTCGATTTTCTCGTTAGGGTTCGGTGGGAAAAAGTCAACTTAGCCGACTTGGCGTCTGGCGCTTCTGGATGCTTTTCATCCGGTTATTCATGCAGATTCCGGCATGGGCTGCAGTACCCAGTGTCCCGCAGCTTCTGTCAACATGCGGTCGCAGTCAAATTCACTGAGTTCGTGCTCGTGCCCGGGCAGTGCGCACACCACGGTTTCACCACTGGCACGCAGCCGGGCAATGGCAGCGCGCAGCCCGGCGTCTTCACCCCAGGGCGCGCAAATGGCAGCCCGCAAAGGCCGGGGTGGCAGCACGCGAACGAGTTCCTTCAAATCCAGGCTGAAACCTGCCGCTGGACGGTTGCGGCCAAACACGGCGCCCACCTCGTCGTAGCGGCCGCCACGCGCCAGTTCGGCGCCCTGGCCATAGATTGCAAAGCGGGTTCCGCTGTAATAGGCGTAGCCGCGCAAATCAGCCAGATCGAAGCTGACCTTGACATCATCCCCATGGGAGATGTGGGAAGCCAGCCATTTCAAATTTTGCAGCGCCTCCTGCACGCCCGGCAGGGGCGGCAGGACTCTTTCAGCCTCAAGCAGGACTTGGCTGTCACCGTAAAGCTGCAGCAGGGCTTTCAGCCCTTCGCGCGCAGCCAGGGAAACACTGCCGTCAAGACGAGCGGTAAGGCTGCCCAGCGCACTGGCATCCTTGGCCGCCAAAGCGGCATGAATCAGCGCCATGGTGGACGCATCGACCTGCGCGCCGGCCAGCAGGCTGTTGACGATGCGCACATCCGCCATGTCGACCGACAGCGCAGTGACACCAGCGGCCCGAAGGCCCTCCAGGGCGAGCAACTGGGCTTCAAGATCGGCTTCAAGTCCGGCATGGCCGTAAATTTCTGCGCCAAACTGCAAAGGCTCACGGGTGGCGTGCGGGCGCTCGGCGCGGGTATGCAGCACAGGCCCGCAATAGCAAAGACGGGCCACGCCGCTGCGGTTCAGCAGGTGGGCATCGATGCGGGCGACTTGGGGCGTCGTGTCGGCACGCAATCCCAAAGTACGGCCCGACAACTGATCCACCAGTTTGAAGGTCTGCAGATCCAGCGCTTCACCCGTCCCTGTCAGCAAGGACTCCAGATGCTCAAGCATGGGAGGCATGACCAGCTCATAGCCGTAGCTGCGGGCGGTATCCAGAAACAGACGGCGCAACTCTTCGATGTGACGCGCCTCTGAGGGAAGGACATCGGCAATTTGATCGGGCAATTGCCATGATGATGACCAAGCGGGCATTGTGATTTTCTCGGGGGCTGTTAAAGAACAGATTTTACCGGGCTTGGAGCCGCTTTTTTCCCCGTCGCGCCAGCCAAGGGAAAGTCAACGACAAATAGAGGCGCCAGACTTGGCTTTTGTATAGCATCCGGACGGAGTGAAATCAGGTCCACTACGGACGCGTCACGGGCTGCTGCAGCGCATAAAAAAGGCTCCCCGTGGTGAACGGCGAAGCCTCTATTAAAACATCTGCCGCCCTTGCGCAAGGGCAGTTATTTTTTGGCAGGGGACGTCGTGCTGCTGCCAGCGCCACGCATGGCCTTGAAAAAGTCTGAAGACTGATCAACCACCATCACATCGCTTTTCTTGCCAAAACTCGCCTTGTAGGCATCAAGGCTGCGATAGAACTGCGCAAATTGCGGATCGCGGCCAAATGATTCAGCGTAAGTACGTGCCGCCTCGGCATCGCCCTCGCCCTTGATCTTCTGCGCGTCCCGGTAGGCATTGGCGATGGTCACTTCGCGCTGTCTGTCGGCATCTGCACGGATTTTTTCACCTTCAGCAGCACCTGTGGACCGCAACTCGTTGGCAACCCGCTTGCGCTCCGCTTCCATCCGGCGATAAACCGATTCAGTGATGGCCTCAACGTAATCGACACGGGTGATCCGCACGTCAATGACATCAACACCCCAGGCTTTGGTGCCCTTGACGACCTGCAGCACTTCTTTTTTCACATCAGCCATCAGCGCTTCGCGCTCAAGCGACAGCAAATCTTTCACGGTGCGCTTGTTGATTTCTGCCTGGAAGGCGTTGCGGACCACCCGATTAAGCTGGTTGGCACCGGCCCGCTCGTCCAGGCCGACGTTGCGAATGTATTCAGACGGATTGGTGATGCGCCAGCGCACATACCAGTCAATCACGACGCGCTGCTTTTCAGCGGTCAGCATGGGTTCTGCATCCGTGCTGTCCAGCGTCAGCAAACGCTTGTCGATATAGGAAACGTTCTGAAATGGCGGCGGAAGCTTGAAATTGAGGCCCGGCTCAGTGATCACCTCCTTGATCTGGCCCAGTGCATACACCACGCCAAACTGGCGTTGGTCGACCACAAACAGCGTAGAAGCCAGCAGCGCCAGCGCTACCAGGAACGAAGAAACGATTAGTCCAACTCTGTTCACTTTTTTCTTCCTTAGCGGGTTTCACGGTCGCGGGTACGGGATGCATCACGCGCACGCGCGTCAAGGGGCACGCTAGAGGCGGGCTGGGACGGCGCGGTCCCGGATGATGGCGCAACGGCGCCAGCGGTCGCCGGTGAATCGGCACCCGCCACGCCGCCTTGTGCGGACATCTGCATGATTTTGTCAATCGGCAGGTATAGCAGGTTGGATCCCTGGCGTGATTCCACCAGTACCTTGGTCACGTTGGTGTACACCTGCTGCATGGCGTCGGTGTACATGCGGTCACGGGTGACCTGGGGCGCCTTCTGGTATTCGACCAGCACAGAACTGAAGCGTTGGGCATCGCCTTGGGCTTGCGCCGCGATACGCGCCTTGTAGGCATCAGCCTCCTCTTTCAGGCGCGACGCCGAACCTACTGCACGCGGAATCACATCATTGGCGTAAGCCTGTGCTTCGTTCTTGGCGCGCTCACGCTCCTGGCCGGCCTTGAGCACATCATCAAAGGCCGCCTGCACTTGCTCGGGCGGACGTACACCGCTCTGCTGCAGATTGATGGCCACAACTTCCACGCCAACCTTGTAGCGATCAAGAATGGTCTGCATCAGCACGCGAACGCGTGGACCGATCTGGTCGCGCTCCTCAGCCAGTGCCAAGTCCATCTTCATTTTCCCGACTACCTCGCGGACGGCTGTTTCAGCCGCCTGAACCACTGCACTGGCAGGATCCTTGCTCTCAAACAGGTAAGCACGCGCGTCACTCAGACGGTATTGAACGGCAAACTTGATCTCGACGATGTTCTCGTCTTCAGTCAGCATGGCTGAATCGCGCAAACCTGTCGCCTTGATCACCACATCACGGCCCACATCGACCGAGCGAATCTGCGTCACCACGACAATTTCATGCCGCTGTATCGGATAAGGCAGGCGCCAGTTAAAACCTGCCCCTACAGTGGACTGATACTTCCCGAACTGGGTAATCACGGCCTGCTGACCCTCCTGGACAATGAAAAAGCCCGTGCCCAACCAGATCAGGCCCACCACGCCGGCAATCAAGCCAACGCCGATACCCGCGCTTTTCATGTCGGGCTGAAACCCCCCGCTGCCGCCTCCTCCGGCGCCACCCCAATTGGGACCTTGACTGCCACCCTTTTTTCCACCGCCGAAGAGACCGCCGAGTTTGCGATTGAAATCACGCCAGAGTTCATCCAGATCAGGCGGACCCTGGTTTGGCCCCTGGCCTTGGGGACGGTTGGTCGGCTTTGGTGGCTGTTTTTCCTCGCGTGGCTGTTCCGGCCTGGGTTCTCCAGAAGACGCCTTGTCGTCATCCCGACCCCAGCGCGGGTCATTGAGGTTGAACATGCCTTGGGCGCGTTGTTTCAGCTGGCCTGGCAAAGCCGTCAACGTCTGCAGCACGGGATTCAGATTCATGGGATCAAACTCACTTTTTTGATACATTTTTTTTACTACCGCACCATTGTGCCTAATGAACTTGTAGCACCGGGCAACGCCCTCAGTTGTTTGTGGATTTATCCTGGCGGCAAACTGGTTGCTCTGGCGGACAGAAGTTCACGCAATTGCGGCAATCCCTCACCCGTCTTGGCGCTCACAAATACCCGGTCCACGCTTTTGCCTGAACCATCAAACGCATCCTTCAATTCAAACATGTCCCGCAGTTGTAGTGGCAGGCTGTCCTGGTCAATGGCATCAAGTTTATTGAATACCAGAATCTGCGGAACTTCAGCGGCCCCAATTTCGGACAGGACCCGCTGCACTTGCTCAATTTGCTCAAGATAGTCAGGGTTCGAGCCATCAACGACATGCAGCAACAGGTCCGCGTCAACGGCCTCCTGCAGCGTGGCTGCAAATGCATCGACCAGGCCGTGGGGCAAATCCCGAATAAAACCTACAGTGTCAGAAAGCGATACTGAACGGGCCGACTCACCGAGGTAGAGTTGCCTCGTCGTGGTGTCAAGCGTTGCAAAAAGCTGATCGGCCGCATAGGCCCGGGCCTTGACCAATGCATTGAACAACGTCGATTTTCCGGCGTTGGTGTAGCCAACCAGCGAGATCGTGAAGGAGTTACGCCGCTCCCTCTGTTTGCGCTGCGTCTGGCGCTGCTTCTTGACTTTTACCAGACGCTCCTTGGTCCGCTTGATGGCTTCGCCAATCATGCGTTTGTCGAGTTCAATCTGCTTCTCGCCTGGCCCGCCACGCACACCTGCGCCCCCTGTTTGACGTTCAAGGTGAGACCATCGGCGCACCAGCCGGGTGGACATATACTGAAGTCGGGCTAATTCAACCTGTAGTTTGCCTTCGTGACTGCGCGCCCGCTGACCGAAAATCTCCAGGATCAGCAAGGTCCGGTCATTGACAGGGAGGTCAAGATGACGCTCCAGGTTGCGTTGCTGCGCCGGACTGAGCGACTGGTCGAAAATCACCTCGGTCGCCCCAGTCTCAAGGGCCAACATTTTGATCTCGTCGGCTTTTCCAGTGCCAATAAACAGCGCGGCGTCAGGCGCTTTGCGCTTGCAGGTCACGCGAGCGACAGGCTCCAGGCCTGCAGTCTGCGCCAGCAAGCCCAGCTCATGCAGATCGCCATCAAAATTGGGAAACCCCAGATCCACACCCACCAGCAAGGCCAGAGGGCGTGATTTCAGGGGTGTATCGTTCGGGCTCAGTTGGAGGGACTTTCTTCAGTCTCGCCCGTTGAAAAGGTAACAGCGCGACCCGGCACAATCGTCGAGATCGCGTGCTTGTAAACCATTTGGGTTACCGTATTGCGAAGCAAGACCACATACTGGTCGAAAGACTCGATCTGGCCCTGCAATTTAATGCCGTTGACAAGATAAATGGAAACAGGAACATGCTCGCGACGTAATGTGTTGAGAAATGGATCCTGCAATAGCTGGCTTTTATTTGTGCTCACGATATTTTCCGTGTTCAAAAGTTAAGAGACCTTGACCTTACCACAGCGCATCTTTGTACCCTGCGGCGCCCCGTCTAATCCTTACCGGAAAACGGATTCTGAGAGGTTTTCATCTGGATGCGCAGCGGGGTGCCGACCAGGTCAAACTCTTTTCGAAACCGGCCTTCCAGGAAGCGTTTGTAGGACTCGGTGACATGCTCCAGGGAATTTCCGTGAATGATGATGATCGGTGGATTCATCCCGCCCTGATGCGCATAACGCATCTTGGGCCGAAAGACGCCAGAGCGCTGGGGCTGCTGAAACTGCACGGCTTCCAGCAACAGGCGCGTCAGCACCGGCGTGGACATCTTGCGGTTGGCCGATGCATGGGCCTGGATGATCGACTTCCAGACCGGGCCCAAACCCTGGCGCTTGGTAGCCGATATCCGGTGAATTGCCGCGAATTTCAGGAAACCCAAACGGGTTTCAATCGACCGCTCAAGAAGCTCGCGCTGGTAAGAATCAACTGCATCGGACTTGTTGATGGCCAGCACCACCGCCCGTCCGCTTTCAAGAATGTAACCCGCGATGTGCGCATCCTGATCGGTCACGCCTTGCGTGGCATCCAGCAGCAGTAGCACCACGTTCGCGCTTTCAATCGCCTGCAAGGTCTTGACCACCGAGAACTTCTCGATCGCCTCGAAAACCTTACCCTTGCGCCGCAAACCAGCCGTATCAATCAACTCAAATTTTTGGCCGGCGTGCTCAAACGGAACCGAAATCGCATCCCGGGTTGTACCAGGCAAATCAAATGCAACCAGCCGCTCTTCTCCAAGCCAGGCATTGATCAGCGTGGACTTGCCCACGTTGGGACGGCCCGCAACCGCCAGCTTGATCACCGAAGGATCCTGCGGTTCAACGTCTTCGTCGACTTCTGGCAAATGCAGCGGCGCCAGTGCCATGTCCACCAACATGCGCATGCCCTGCCCATGGGAAGCGGAGACCGGCAACACCTCCCCCAATCCAAGCTCAAAAAACTCGGAGAAGCGGCCGCCCTCCGTCATGCCTTCGGCCTTGTTCGCCGTCAGGACCGTCGGCTTGCCTAGCTTGCGCAGGTACTTGGCGATGTCGTGGTCTTGGGCGCTAATGCCAGCGCGGGCATCCACCACAAAGACAACGACGTCAGCTTCAGCTACCGCCTGCCGGGTTTGCTTGGCCATTTCCTTGTAAATTCCGGTGATGGCATCAGGCTCGAAACCACCGGTATCGATGACGATATATTCGTGGTCCCCCAAGTCACCATTGCCGTAATGACGGTCCCGTGTCAGCCCGGCGAAATCGGCCACGATCGCATCCCGCGTCTTGGTCAGCCGGTTGAAAATTGTCGATTTACCCACATTCGGGCGACCAACTAATGCAATTACAGGTTTCATCAATAAGGTTTCTGGTAAGGCGTGTTTATTCAGGCTTGAAGCCGTAAACGCCGCCGTTTTGGGTCACCGCAATAAGCGTATTGCCCGCGAGTACAGGAGATGCAACGATGGCAGATCCATCGGTCGGCAAGCGGTTGAACAGTGAACCGTCTTCCCGCGACAACAGGTGAACAAACCCGCTCGAATCGCCGATAGCGATCGAGCGCCCGGCCATCAGCGGCGCCGTCAGGCCACGGTAGCGCAAGCGATCTGTCGACCATACGCGCTCGCCGTCGTTACGTCGCCAAGCCATGACCGTCCCGTCCGATTCGGTGCCAAACAGAAAGCGCTCATCACCGTCTATACCCTGCGCGCCGCTGGCGGGCTTGGTCCAGAGCAAGCTGCCGCGCACCGCATTCACGCATCCGATGCTGGCCTGGAAAGCCCGCGCGCACACCGTATCCCCGACCCGGCTGACCCGGCCGACCAGATCGACCAGGCGCTCCACGTCATTGATGCCGCGTGGCGAGGCAATTGGCGCCTCCCATTGAATACTTCCGTTGGAGGGATTGAGCCCTGCCAGCCGACCCGACAAGCCAGCGACGAGGGTATCGCCCACAGCACGCAGCACGCCGGACTGACGCAATACCAAGGGTTCGGTGGGGCGCTGCTGAGACCACAACTTGCGGCCCGTCTGCCCGTCGAAAGCATTGACGGAGCGATCAGCTGCCAGCACAAACACCCGGGCCCCTGCAACCAGAGGCGCGGTAAAGACCTGCGCACCAAGCTTCTGGCGCCAGATTTCACGGCCATCCTGCAGGGCGACGACATCGTTGGCTTTCGTCACCACCGCCACCACTTTTCCGTCACTCCCGGCGCCTGCGGCGATAGGCGTGTTGAGCGCCATTCGCCAAACATCCCGGCCCGTAGTGGCCTCCAGCAAGGCGACGGTACCATCACCGCTCGCAAGCGCCACGGTGTTACCAGAAACTGCCACCTCGAGCGGAAAGCGTACAGTTCCAATACGCGTACTCCAGCTTTGACTGGCGGACACCAGGGCAACCACCGGCTGAAGCTCTGCAGGTTGGGGCTTCTTCACGCCACCGAAACAGCCGCTCAGCGCAGCTACCAGCAAAATAGCAACAGGAGCCCGCACAGAGAGGGTTAGAGAGGCAAAGGACTGACGACTCATTTATTGACCCCA
The DNA here is from genome assembly GCF_018780625.1 of Polaromonas sp. Lineage (GTDB taxonomy): Bacteria > Pseudomonadota > Gammaproteobacteria > Burkholderiales > Burkholderiaceae_C > Polaromonas. Next base: position 36,716 of record NZ_JADMJK010000029.1, read on the forward strand.
GAGGTGGATGCTGCTTCAGCCAACTTGGCTTGGTTTGCAGTCGGGTCAACGCCCAACGCATTGAGCTTGACCTCGACGAGCCGACGGTACTCGACACGGTCCTCAAGGCCGCTGTAGGCCTTTTCATATTCCGCTCTGGCTTCAGTCTTTTTCCCTTGCGCTACCAGGATGTCACCGCGCCGGTCGGCTGCCAGCGCCGCGAAATCCTTGGGGAAGTTGCCGGAGAGTTGCTGCAAAGCCTCGTCATATGACTTCTTGTCGAGCAAGAGCCCGGCAAGGCGCAACTTGGCAATGGCCTGATAACCTTCATCCGAAGACTTCTCTGCGACCCAAGTCAATGCAGCGCGGGAGGCGTCGACATTGCCTTTGTCGTAGTGTGCCCGGGCTGCCAGGAGACCCGCTTGCTGTGCATAGGTGGTGCGGCTGAAACGGTCTTTCATGTCGGCAAATGAGCGGTCTACCCTTGCCAGGTCGCCCGACTTCAAGGCGCGTTCGACCTCGTCGTACATCACTGCCGCCTGCGCGGCCTGATTCCGCTGCCAATACTGGTAGCCGTTCCAGACAGCAAAGGCGCTTAATACTGCAATAAGGGACCACGTAATGAGGTTGCCATACTGTTTCCAGAAATGCTTAAGCTCGTCAAGCTGTTCCTGTTCTTCCAAATCGAGGTGTTTTGCCATAAAAATTCTGCTGGTTCTGCCCGATAACGGCGCGAAATGCGTGAGGTCGATTGTAAAGGGCGCTAACGCGCGCTTAAGTGGTTGCTCTGATCCCGGCTTAAGCGCGCAGCATCTGAGCCCATGCATGGACATCGTCCAGCGACTGATGCGTCTGTACCTGTTCACCCTCCGATTTCTCGCCTCGCAAAGGTTTGACGGCAACGAAGCCTTCCGAGAGTTCGGTGGCACCAAAAATCAATGCGTACTTTGCACCGCTGCCATCAGCCTTCTTGAATTGCGATTTCATGCTCCCCATGCCGTCGACGCTGGCGCCCGCATGCATTTGCACACGCACGCCTGCTGCGCGCAAAGCCTGCAGCGTCCTCAAAACGACGGGTAAGGCAGACGCATCCGGAATCACCGCATAGGCATCTGGCACCAGGACGGGGACCTGCTTGCCCTGCTCCTTGATAAGCTCCAGTACACGTTCCACCCCCAGCGCCCAACCCACGGCAGGTGCCGCTTTACCGCCAATTTGTTCAATCAGGTAGTCATAGCGACCACCGGCGCAAATGGTGCCCTGTGCCCCCAGTCGATCGGTCACAAATTCGAATACGGTGAGGTTGTAATAGTCCAGGCCGCGTACCAGGCGGTGATTGAGCGTCCAGGAAATTCGATTGGCATCGAGAATGGCTTTAAGCTCGTCAAAATGCGCCAGCGACTCGGTCCCCAAAAAGTCGATAAGACGGGGAGCGCTTTCAATCACCGCCTTCATGGCAGGATTCTTGGAATCCAGAATACGCAGCGGATTGCTGTGAAGCCGCCTGCGCGCTTCTTCATCAAGCGCATCTGCATGCAATTCGAAATGGGCAATCAGTTGCGCGCGATGCTGTGCGCGCTCTTCGGGCTGACCCAGGCTATTGATTTCCAGGCGCCAATCCGTGAGACCCAATTCCTTCCACAGCGCGGCCGCGAGCAAAATCAATTCAGCATCGACCTCGGGCCCAGCAAAGCCAAGCGCTTCTGCGCCTATTTGGTGGAACTGGCGGTAGCGGCCACGTTGCGGCCGTTCACGCCGAAACATCGGCCCCATGTAATAGAGACGCTTGCCGCCGTCATAGAGCAAATTGTGTTCCGTGACCGCACGCACCACACTGGCAGTATTTTCAGGCCGCATGGTCAGGTGATCGTGGTCGCCGTGTTTGTCAGAACGGTCTTCGAACGAATACATCTCTTTTTCGACGATGTCCGTCACCTCGCCGATGCCCCGCACAAACAGCTGGGTATGTTCCAGAATGGGCGTACGGATGTTGCGGTAGGCGTAACACTCCATCAAGGTACGCACCTTGCCCTCAAGCCACTCCCAGCGAGCTGAGTCCGGCGGCAAAATGTCGTTCATGCCTTTGACAGCAGTCAGTTTCTCGGCCTTTGGAAAAGGCGGTTTCCCTGCCGGGTTGGCAGTCATATTTTCAAGCATGGATTCGTCAGTACTATGCGACTTCAGCAACAGCGGGCTGCGTGCCAAAGCGTTTTTCTATGTAGTTTTCAACAATGGCCTGGAACTCCTGCGAAATATTTTCACCACGCAAGGTCAGTCTTTTTTCGCCATCGATAAACACTGGGGCAACCGGCACTTCACCGGAACCAGGCAAGCTGATGCCGATGTCCGCGTGCTTGCTTTCACCGGGGCCATTGACAATGCAACCCATCACTGCAACTTTAAGACCTTCAACGCCCGGGTATCGCAGGCGCCAGACTGGCATCTGGGCACGCAAAAAGTCGTCGATCTGCTTGGCCAGTTCCTGAAAAGTGGTGCTTGTCGTGCGCCCGCATCCGGGGCATGCGGTCACGCTGGGCACAAAGTTGCGCAATCCCAGCGCCTGGAGAATTTCGGACGCAACCACGACTTCCTGCGTGCGGGCCTCACCGGGCTGAGGCGTCAGCGATACCCGAATGGTGTCGCCAATGCCTTCTTGCAGCAAGATGGACAGCGCCGTTGCAGATGCCACGGTCCCCTTGGTTCCCATGCCGGCTTCGGTCAGACCAAGGTGAAGGGCATAATCGCCGCGCCTGGCCAATTCACGGTAGACCGATAACAAATCCTGAACACCGCTTACCTTGCACGACAAAATAATTTTGTTGCGCTGCATACCCATTTCCTCGGCGCGCCGGGCGGAGTCAATCGCCGAAGTGATCAGCGCTTCGTACATGACCTGCCTGGCGTCCCAAGGCGCGGCGCGTGCGCTGTTGTCGTCCATCAGGCTGGCCAGCAATTCCTGATCAAGGCTACCCCAGTTCACCCCAATACGCACCGGTTTGTTCCAGCGCATGGCGACGTCGATCATCTGCCCATACTGTCTGTCTCGCTTGTTGCCCTTGCCCACATTGCCGGGATTGATCCGGTATTTGGACAAGGCCTCAGCGCAGGCGGGATAGTCGGTTAACAAGCGGTGGCCGTTGTAATGGAAATCGCCAATCAAGGGGACGTCAATACCCATTCGATCCAGTTGCTCACGCACGTAGGGTACGGCCTCGGCCGCCTCAGGCGTATTGACCGTGATACGGACCATTTCGGATCCAGCCACAGCCAGTTCTTTGACCTGAATGGCAGTGCCTATGGCATCTACAGTGTCCGTATTGGTCATGGACTGAATTCGGACCGGCGCGTCGCCGCCCACCGTCACGATGCGGGAAGCCCAGACGACCTGTACTTGGGTAGAGCGTTTGGCCTTTGGAAATGCCGACTCTATAGGGAGACAAACCTGCACTATTTCACCTCGAATCGGGCTACGTTATCTCTGGAGACTGCGGACAAATCAAAAGCTTTCCCACGTACTTGAACCTGTGTCAGGTCAGACCTGCCCACAACAACCGAAAGCGGTAGCGCGCCGGAAGCCTCGGCAGCCTCGCCACTCGCAAGGGTTCGGGTCAACACAACCATGCCGTTCGCATCCGTCACCTTGACCCAGGACTGGCCGCTTGCGCGAAACGACACATTCCCCGGGGAAGCGACCTGCGCCACTGGGCCAGCAGTTGAAGCTGCGGGGGCGGCTGGTATTGCTGAATTGCCTGATGGAGGCACTGGCGCTTGAACGGCAACCAACGTGTCTTGAGATACCAATGCAGGTGAATTCGAAGACCCGGAAAGCGGAGCATCCACCGTAGCAGGGCCGTCAGCGACACCCGCGCCAGGGATTTCAGCCACGGGCACAGGCAAGTCATCGCCTGAACCAGCCCTCGCGCTTGCAAGCGGCAGCAATACAAGACCAGCACTGCCAGGCGCACCGTCTGGATCGCGTTGTTCCTGCTCACCGTACTGCTCGATGGTGGGTAAAACGATCAGAACCATTGCCCCAAGCAGTAGTGCAATCCCCGCAAGAACTACGGGCCGCGAAATGCGTGAACGGGCTGACAATACCGGGCCGGCAACTGACGAGCGAAACGGTGCATTGATCTCGCCACCAGATCGTTTGAGCTGACAGGCACTGGTTGGAGGCAGCCGCTCAAGCACTGGCCGCGCATCAATTTTAAGAGTACGGCACACGCTGGAGGCCAGCGCGCGCGCGAAAACGGCGTCGAGTAACAAGTCCAGGCGGTCATGCTCCAGCGCTTGAAGCTTCGTCTCGGGAACCTTGAGCAGCGCCGCCAAGGCAGCAATGTGAATGCCTGCAGCTTCTCTCGCCGCGCGGAGCAATGCACCGGCCGTGGGCCCTGCAGACATCGC
>NZ_JADMJK010000029.1:41198-53335 GCF_018780625.1 Polaromonas sp.
AACTGCGCACGGGTCAGTTCACCTTGCATATAAAGAAGGTTGGCCAGGTTATAGGCGGTCACCGGGTTGCCTGCATCAAACTCGTAAGACTGTTTAAGGCTCTTCTCTGCGTCATCAAGCCGCCCTGCGCGAACCTGGCACACCCCTTGGGCCATCAAGGTCTTGGCTTTTCCTGTGTAGGTTGGATTCGCGGCAGCCTGTGCAAACAACTTGAACGATTCAGGGTAGCGCGCCTGCTGGCAAAGCAGCCAGCCATAGTTGTGAGCGACATCCGCATCATGCGGATTCAACACGAAGGCACGGCGAAAACTATCTTCCGCCAAGGGAATGTCATTCAGCCGCATGTACACCAGCCCGCGCAAATTAAATGCATTCGCGTAGCCTGGATCTATGGCGATCGATTGCTTAATCTCATCGAGCGCGACCTTGGTCTGCCCTTCCTGGAAATACCCTGTCGCCAATTCAAGCCGCAACCGCGCACGCTTGCGCTGATCAGGTTCATCAGACTCGGTCACCATGTCACTTTGAACGCCGGAAGCCCCCGGGGCGCCAAGCTGGTTCGCGCAACCCACCAGCAAAAAAACTACCCAACAAACTGGAATCCAGAACACCGTGAAGACAGACTTCATTGACTTAGCCCCTTGAGCACTACCACTTTGATGCCTCCAAGCATACCTTGCCGCTGCGCGGCCATACGCCGGTCTACGCTGGTTCGGTCCTGAACGTCGCCAGCCAGTTGCCCGCAAGCGGCGTCAATATCGTCACCACGGGTTTTACGGATGGTCGTCACGATACCGGCATCCATCAAAATTTTTGCAAAAGCGGCAACTTGCTGCATTTCAGAGCGTTTCAGGCCAGAGGCAGGAAACGGATTGAAGGGAATAAGGTTGAACTTGCACGACAAGCCACGCGCCGCGTGGGTTTGCATCAGGGACACCAGTTGACGGGCGTGCTCGGGCTGGTCGTTGACTCCGTCAAGCATGCAATATTCAAATGTAATGAAGTCACGTGGTGCCGCCGCCTGATAGCGAGTACAAGCCTCCAGTAGCTCTTCAATAGGATATTTTTTATTCAAAGGCACCAGGTTGTCGCGCAGTGCATCATTGGGTGCGTGCAGCGATACCGCGAGCGCGACAGGGCAATCCTTGCCCAATCTGTCCATCATGGGAACGACGCCAGAGGTCGACACCGTCACCCGGCGGCGCGACAGCCCATACGCATGGTCGTCGAGCATGACCTTTAGCGCCGGCAGTAGCTGCGCATAGTTCTGCAAGGGCTCTCCCATGCCCATCATGACCACATTGGAAATCACCCGATCCTGCCGGTTTTTCCTGGCCAGATGCTCGCGCAAAAAATGCTCGGCAAACCACAACTGAGAGACAATTTCCCCAGTGGTCAGGTTGCGGCTAAATCCCTGGTGCCCTGTAGAGCAAAATCTGCATCCGACGGCACAACCAGCTTGTGATGAAATGCACAAGGTACCGCGATCAGCTTCGGGAATGAAAACCGTCTCAATGACATCCCCCGCGCCGACGTCAAACAACCACTTGATGGTGCCGTCTGTCGATTCATGGCGGGATACCACTTTGGGCCCCTGTATGCAGGCCGAAGTTTTCAGTTTTTCGCGCAAGGACTTCGCCAGATCGGTCATCTGCTCAAAGTCTGACGCTCCTTTTTGATGAATCCAGCGGAACAACTGCGTGGCGCGGAAGCGTTTTTCGCCAAGCTGCTCGCAAAACGCGACCAAGCCCTCCAGATCATAGTCAAGGAGGTTGGTGGTCATGACAGTGCGCGGCAAGCCGCGCCGCCCCAAGCAAGTGACGACCCGGTTGCGGGGAGGCAAAGCATGGGGACGAACATCATTAACGTGCGTAAACGTTCATGCCGGCAAAGAAGAAAGCGATTTCTTCTTTTGCCGTTTCAACAGCGTCGGAGCCATGCACCGCATTGGCATCGATGCTGTCAGCAAAATCAGCACGAATGGTGCCAGCATCAGCTTTCTTCGGGTCAGTGGCACCCATCAGGTCGCGGTTTTTCAACACAGCGCCTTCGCCTTCCAGCGCCTGAATCATTACAGGGCCTGAGATCATGAAAGAGACGAGGTCCTTGAAGAAAGGACGCTCTTTGTGAACTGCGTAGAAAGCTTCTGCTTCACCTTGCGACAGGTGCACCATTTTTGCAGCGACAACTTTCAGGCCGGCAGCTTCAAAACGTGCGTAAATCTGGCCCACGACGTTTTTTGCGACTGCGTCGGGCTTGATGATGGAGAGTGTGCGTTCGATAGCCATATATTTTCCTTGCGTTTTAGATTTATTGGGTTGCTAATTTATTCAAAAATTGAATAAAGCCTTCGATTTTAACCTGCGGACTTTCGGCATCCGTTCATGGCCGTGAAATCAGGTGAAGCGTAGGTATTCAGCGATTTCCGCTGCGGTTTCCCCCGCCGCGATTGCCGCTACCGCTACCGCCTCCGTTGCCACCGCCGCGACGCTGGCCCCCGGCCATCCCGCCGGTGTTAGCGGTATTCCCGGTATTGCCGCCGCCTCGGCGCTGCCCCTGGTCTTGCCGCTGCCGCGTCAAGGTATCAGAGCCAATGTACCCAAATGACGTCTTCATGGGGTCAGGCTGGCTCCCTCCGGCCGACCGCTCACCCCGCGCAGGGCGGTCGTCGCGCCGCTTCTGACCCTGGGGACCGCTTGGACCTGACTGCCCAAAGCGAGCCGCCCCCGGTCCTGCATTTGGCCCCCGTGGCCGCCCGGCGCCGCTTCGGGCGCGCTCGTTGCCACGCGGACCCCGGCGCTGCAGATCACCGCCCTCGCCCGCCACATTGCCTGGATTGGCAACATCGCTTCGCGGATCAGCCTTCGATTCAGAGCGCGTTACAGCGCTGGTCAGTGCCCAAATATCATTTTCATCGAGCTCGACAAACGCACCGCGCTTGAGGCCTCGCGGCAACACCATGGCTCCGTAGCGAATACGAATCAGCCGACTGACGGCATGCCCCACCGCTTCAAACATACGGCGAACCTCGCGGTTGCGACCTTCTGAAATAGTGACCCGATACCAGCAATTGGCGCCTTCACCGCCACCCGCCTCGATGGAGCCGAACTGGGCAACACCATCATCCAGCACAACACCCTCCAGCAGACGCTTTTTTTCCTCATTGTTCAGTGCGCCCAGCACCCGCACGGCATACTCACGCTCCAGTCCAAAGCGCGGATGCATTAACTTATTGGCCAGTTCGCCCGAACTCGTCAACAGCAGCAGACCTTCGGTATTCAAGTCAAGACGCCCCACGGACTGCCATTTACCCTGAAACAACTTGGGCAGTCGGCGAAACACGGTAGGCCGATTCTGCGGATCGTCGTGCGTCACGACTTCGCCCGCGGGCTTATGGTAGGCAATCACACGCGGCGGCGGCGGATCAATCCGAACCCGAACCGGCTTGCCATTGACCTTGACCGTATCGCCAAACTGGATGCGTTGCCCGATGTGAGCCGGCTCGGCATTGACCGAAATACGTCCTTCAAGTATCAACTTCTCCATCTCAAGCCGCGAACCCATGCCAGCCTGGGCAAGAACCTTGTGCAGCTTGGGGGTCTCTGGTTGCGCCGACAAAACCCGCTTGGGCAAATCAAGCGCCACATCCTCTTCGTCCGCATCGAATTGACCGGTCACCACATCCTCAAACCGGATGGCGCTTGCGGCAGGAACTGGCCGACCTCGCGTGGTCGCCGGTGGGGGCATGGCAGCGTCGACTAGCGCAGTCGATGCTATCAAACCAGGAGCAATCTGAGGAGGTTGTACGGACACTGGAATCGTGTCTTTATCGATGTTTTGGTCAGGCATTGCCGGGGCCTCGGAAGCGGGTTGGTCTTGATGATTCATACTTTTTTCAGTCATGCATGCGGAGCGCTGGGTCCCGACGGTTAGGAGGGTGTCAGGAACTGTTGCCGTCATCCGGCTCCAAGCTTTCCTGGATTTCTATATTTTTCGGAATCCGTGCCTGCGCATCGGCTTCTTCGTTGGAACTCCCCAGCGAAGCAAGAAGTTCAGCAGGGGTGATTAGCGCATTGTCAGCAATGCCAAATTCAACTCGTTCGCGCATTGCCGCCTGATCCGGTGCGATTCCCATGACAGGAAGCTGATCCAACGATTCCACGCCCAAATCATCCAAAAATTGCCGGGTCGTGGCATAAAGCCCGGGTCGGCCCACCGTTTCGCGGTGACCGATCACTTCGACCCAACCACGATCTTCCAATTGCTTAAGAAGCAGCCCGTTAATTGTGACGCCCCGGATTTCCTCCATGTCGCCACGTGTCACGGGCTGGCGATAGGCAATAATCGCCAGCGTTTCCAGAGCGGCCCGACTGTAACGGGGCGGTTTCTCTGGATGGAGTCTGTCTAAATACTCGCGCATCTGTGGGCGACTCTGAAAGCGCCAACCGGTCGCTACGTGAACGAGTTCGACACCGCGACCGGCCCAGTCGTTTTGCAGATCCTCAAGCACCAACTTGATGCTGTCGGCAGTCAATACCCCGTTAAACAAGACGCCCATCTCGCGCAAAGGTAGCGGTTGCTGCGCGCAAATGAGTGCTGTTTCAAGGATGCGCTTCGCATCCGTCGTATTCATGATTGGTCGTTCCGGGAAAAAGCGGAAAATAGCGCCTGTATGCGCATTGCATTTATGCAGGGCCCACTTTTAAGGAGCGCCATGATGCAGATAGTCGAAAAACTATTAATCTTGATTGTATATCAAGCCCAAATCCGCCATCGCTGCCTGTAGATCAGCGGAGGGAGTCGACTTGAACTCCATCATTTCACCAGTGACGGGATGCTCAAATGCCAGCCGCCACGCATGCAATGCCTGGCGGCCCAGGCCACCAGCAGGCAAGCCGCCATAAAGCGCGTCAGACACCAGGGGATGACCCAAAAAAGCCATGTGAACCCGAATCTGATGGGTGCGCCCCGTATGAAGTTTGCACTTTACCAAGCAATACTTGGTTTCATTGTGCAGCAGTGAAACCACCGTGGAGGCGGTCTTGCCAGAATTTTTCTCGAGGTCCACCACCGCCATGCGCAATCGATTGCGGGGATCACGGCCGATTGCTGCCTCTACCTGGCGGGTTTTGGCGCCCTGCCATGCGCCATGCGCCAGTGCAATATATTCCCGATGCACATCCCGGGCGGCAATCAGGCCGACAAGCTGATCCATGACCGAGCGTTGACGCGCCACCACCATCAACCCGCTGGTATCCTTGTCCAGACGGTGCACGATGCCGGCACGCGGCAAAAAAGAAGCCTGAGGATCCCGCGCCAACAGTCCGTTGAGCAAGGTGCCGCTCCAGTTACCTGGCGCTGGATGCACGACCAAACCAGCCGGTTTGTTGATCACGCACAAATAAGGATCCTCATACACAACATCCAGTGCCATGACCTCTGGCTTGAAGGCCTGACTTTGTGGCGTGGGCCTCAATTCAATAATGAGCGCGTCCCCAGCCTTCACCTTGGACGATGTTTTTTGCACCACCAGGCCATTGATCTGCACCACCCCGGCCTCGATCAATTGCTGCAGATAGCTGCGTGAGAACTCAGGCACAATGCCAGCCAAAGCGCGGTCCAGACGGCTGCCATGACTCTCGGCAGGAACCATCACTTGCCGCAGTTCCATTTCCAGACTGCTGCTGTCGGACTCCTCCTGCGCTTCGTCCAGCAGGTCATGGGCAGCAACAGCGCCCGATATAATTAATTTGCTTTGTTCAGAATCAGTCATCAAGAAGGTCGATCGCAATGTTTTCCACCAAATTATCGGTTGTTCCCGGGGCATTGCCGCTTGTTGCCGCCATTTGCGCGTTGTCTTTTATGGTCTCGGGCTGCTCAAGCACCCCGGATGCAGATCGTACGGCCTCATGGAGTCCAAACAAGATTTACGCAGAAGCCAAGGATGAAGCCAGCTCTGGCGCCTACGACAAGGCGATCCCTCTCTACGAGAAGCTGGAAGGCCGCGCAGCCGGAACCCCTCTTGCGCAGCAGGCACAACTCGACAAAGCTTATGCCCAATACAAGGGGGGCGAGCAAGCCCAAGCGCTGGCGACACTGGACCGTTTTATAAAGTTGCATCCGGCAAGCCCAGCGATGGACTACGCTTTATACCTCAAGGGCTTGGTCAACTTTAACGACAACCTGGGACTTTTCGGCTTTATATCGCGCCAGGACTTATCCGAGCGCGACCAGAAAGCAGCCAAGGAGTCATTTGAATCCTTCAAGGAACTGGCAGGACGTTTTCCAGATTCCCGCTATGTGCCTGATGCGCGATTGCGTATGAGCTATATCGTGAATTCCCTGGCCCAATCAGAAGTTCACGTTGCAAGGTACTACTACTCCCGTGGCGCCTACATCGCCGCCATCAATCGGGCCCAAAGCGCAATCGCCGACTATCGCGACGTCCCGGCGCTTGAAGAGGCCACCTTTATTCTTTACAGGTCCTACGATGCCTTGGGCATGGCGGACCTTCGCGACGATACGCGTCGCGTCATGGAAAAAACTTATCCGAACAGTCAATACCTTAGCAAAGGCTTCAAATCTGCAGATAAGCCATGGTATAAATTCTGGTGAAAATCTGCAGCCCGAGCACCGGTTCTTGCTCCGCTGCCAATTTTTTTATCAGGGGACGTGCGCTGGGCAAGTGTGATCCGGGCAGTGAAGAAAACCTGAACTCCAAGAGTATCAAGCAGGCTCAGACGGGACTAGCGATGACTCAAGCCTTGATATCTGGTCGCGCAGTTGAAGTAGTCGTTTTTTAAGACGCCTGAGCAGTAATTCGTCGATGGGCAGAGCATGCGCCGTCATATCTGCCAATGCGTTCAGATCTGCGTGCTTAATTTTCAGCTCGATGAGCTGCCACTCAGGTGAATGTAGATTGAGGTCCAATGTATTTTTATCCGTGTGCGCCACTTCGTCTGATAATACGTCGATTGCCTCTACAAATCGAGCCCTCCGGGCTTGACCGATTACACGATGTCTAAAGGTTATCGCATCACAGCGTCCACGGGTACCCACAAGGGCGACCGGGACTATCAGCAGGATCAGGTCAATCTCTTTAGCCACCCGCGCCATCCCAGCTGCATGCTGGGCATAGTCGCCGACGGCATGGGGGGGCGAAGCGGTGGGCGCAAAGCGTCCGATCAGGTCATGATGACGGCCAAGCAACTTTTTGAACGGTATTCACCGCCTACGGATGACGCGCAGGCCATGCTGAAGCAGATCATTGAAGAAGCGCACATGGTCATCAAACTCACCGCCATCTCGGCCGAACAGGAACCGCACAGTACGCTGGCCGCATTCTTGATTAATCCGGGTGGCGACTGCCACTGGGTGCACGCGGGTGACTCGCGCATCTACCACTACCACGGCGGCAAGCTGATCCACAGGACCGTGGATCACTCCTACGTGCAAACCCTGATTGACAAGGGTGAGCTAACCGAGGACGAAGCCAATCTCCATCCTCAATCCAATATCTTGATGAGTTGCCTGGGTACCGAAGAATCGCCGCCCATTGGATATCACTTCATTCCAAAACTGCAGCCACATGACGCGCTGCTCGCCTGCAGCGATGGCGTTTGGCATTACTTCAGCGCCAGCGAACTGGGATCCGCACTGTCTGTATTGCCGCCCCGTGAAGCCACTGAATTTTTGATAAAGAAGGCAAGATCACGTGCCCGCGGTACAGGTGACAACCTGTCGCTGGTTATTGTCAAGCTTGAACACTTGACCTGAACAAAGCGCTTGCTTATTCTGGCAATGGCAAGGATTTAGCGGGAGGTTTGATCTCTTTAAGACGATCGCGTTCATGCTGGTCCCGCCTCTCCTGGGCTTTTTTCTGGCGGGCACTCAGTTTTTCAGCAGCAAGTGCGGCCTCAGCCCGGTTGTCAGTTCTGACCTGTGCTTTTCGCTGATTCTCCTTCAGCCTTGCAGCGCTGGCTTCGATAGCGGTTTTTTCACGCGCGCCAGTTGTGGCCTGGTCATTACTCTTTTTCTTTTCCCTGATCAGTCGAGACGCCCCGTCTTCCTGCGTTTTGGTGGAACTGGCTGCCGCATCCTGCTGCTTTTCAACTGATAATTTTTCTTCCAGTTTGCGCAACTGTGCGGCGCCCCTGAGCCGTCGCTCCTCATCGTTGAGCAAGATCTCTTGACGACGCAGATCTGCGATCGCCTCACGCCGCCTGGTGTTGACGCGGTCAAGACAATGATTGACCGCGAATTTTTTATAGCAGGCTGCATCCTCCGCCAAAAAGCCTGACTCCAGCGTGGCCCGGGCAGCACTGATTCTGGCCCTTTCCACGTTGATATCAGGCGCGACCTCACCCGCAGCCGTCTGCGCCCCCAACAAGGTGCTCAGAGTGGCAAAGAACAGTGAAACAAACCATTTTTTCATGTCAGTGTCGTATCTACGTCTCTGCGCTCCAGGGCCAAAAATTCCATGGACTGCATTTCGTTGAGCCGCGAGACAGTCCGTGCAAACTCATGGACCAACGGACCATCGGTATACAACGCCTCGGGCGCTACAGCAGCCGACATGATCAATTTAACCCTTCGATCGTACAGAACATCTACCAGCCAGGTGAATCGCCTGGCCTCCGATGCCATCCTGACCGGCATGTGTGGCACGTTACTCAAAAACACCGTATGAAACTGACTGGCAATCTCAAGGTAATCATTTTGCGAGCGCGGCCCACCGCACAAGATCTTGAAATCAAACCACACCACGCCACCCGCCTTGCGCCTGGCTTCGATTTGCCTGGACTCAATCCGCATCACGGGGTCTTCATCCTGAGACTCCGCCAGCGCATTAAACGTAGCCGTCATCTCGGCGTCAGCTTTTTCGCCAAGCGGCGTGAGGTACATCCTGGCCTGTTCCAGAGTGCGCCTTCGATAGTCCGTTCCGTTGTCCACGCTGAGGACTTCCAGCCGGGTCTTGAGTAACTCAATCGCCGGGAAAATCCTGTCCCGGTGCAGGCCGTTTGGATAGAGGTCATCGGGACGAAAATTGGAAGTCGTCACAAAACCAACGCCATTGGCAAACAGCGCTGCCAGCAAGCGATGAAGAATCATCGCATCGGTAATGTCGGCGACATGAAACTCGTCGAAGCAAATCAGGCGATAACGTTTGGCGATGCGTTTGGCCAATTCATCCAGGGGGTTTGCAGTACCCTGCAAACCGTGCAGTTCCAGGTGCACCTCACGCATGAACTCATGAAAGTGCAACCTGACCTTGCGCTTGAGCGGCACGGCGCCAAAAAAGCAATCCATCAGAAAGCTTTTACCCCGGCCAACCCCCCCATACATATAAACACCGCGAGGAATCTCGGGCCGGTTAACCAGCTTCTTGAAGGCATTGGATCGCCGGCTCTTGAACGCCGCCCATTCGGCCGCACAGCGCTCAAGCGCATCAATAGCACGCAACTGCGCGGGGTCACTGAGATAACCCCGCGTTGCGAGTTCAGCCTCGTAGGCCAGGCGTACGGGCTGAGTCACCGCTGGAGTGCGCTGGACATTCAAAAATTCAGCGTGCGCTTGTCAACTGCCAGCGCCGCTTCTTTGGTCGCTTCGCTCAGGGACGGGTGCGCGTGGCAAATACGGGCGATGTCCTCGCTGCTGGCGCGAAATTCCATGGCAACGACGCATTCTGCAATCAACTCGCTGGCCATGGCCCCCACAATGTGGACACCCAGAATTTCGTCCGTTGCCGCGTCTGCCAGCATCTTGACCATGCCCGTGGTGTCGCCCAAGGCGCGCGCGCGACCATTGGCCATGAAGGGGAAGCTGCCCGCCTTGTAGGCGCGCCCTTCTGCCTTCAGCTGCTCTTCCGTTTGACCCACCCATGCAATCTCGGGGCTGGTGTAGATGACCCAGGGAATGGTGTTGAAGTTGACATGCCCATGCTGACCCGCAATGCGTTCAGCAACCGCCACGCCTTCTTCTTCGGCTTTGTGCGCCAGCATGGGGCCACGCACCACATCTCCAACCGCCCACACGCCCGGCAGGTTGGTCTTGCAATCGCCATCGACCACAATCGCACCGCGCTCGTCAAGGCTCAGGCCGACCGCCTCGGGGTTCAGGCCGTTGGTGTTGGCCGTGCGGCCAATCGAGATAATGAGTTTGTCAACTTCAAGCGTCTGGGCTTCGCCCTTGGCGTTGGCGTAAGCGATGGACACGCCCTTTTTGCCCGTTTTGATCTCGCCGACCTTCACGCCCAACTCAATCTTCAGGCCTTGCTTGGTGAACGCCTTGTGCGCTTCCTTGGCGATCTGCTGGTCTACTGCGCCCAGAAATGTAGGCAAACCCTCCAAAATAGTGACTTCAGCCCCCAAACGGCGCCATACCGAGCCCATTTCGAGGCCGATGACGCCCGAACCGATCACGCCAAGCTTTTTAGGCACGGAACCGATGCGCAGCGCGCCGTCGTTCGAAAGGATCATGTCCTCATCAAAAGGCGTTCCTGGCAATGCCCGGGCATTGGAGCCAGTCGCGACAATAATGTGCTTGCCTGAAATGATTTCCTCAGCGGCACCCACCACCTTGATGTCATAGACGCCGTCTTTGGCGGCGACAAAAGAGCCTTGGCCATGAAAGAAGGTGACCTTGTTCTTTTTGAACAGGTACACGATACCGTCGTTGTTTTGCTTGACCACGGTGTCTTTGCGGCCAACCATCTTTGCCACATCCAGGCCCAGCCCCTTGACCTCGATGCCGTGATCGGCAAAGTGGTGGCCTGCATGCTCGTAGTACTCGGAAGATTGCAAAAGGGCCTTGGAGGGAATGCAGCCGGTGTTAGTGCAGGTTCCGCCCAGGGCAGGACCGCCTTTGGCATTTTTCCACGCATCAATACAGGCAACCGCAAAACCCAGTTGCGCCGCACGAATAGCAGCGATGTAGCCGCCAGGACCGCCGCCGATGACGATCACGTCAAATTGTTTGGACATGTTTTTTTTCAGTGAATGGGCAACGCGGCAGGCAGCCCAGGCTGCCTTGCCGCGCCGCGACAAGTTATTAAATATCGAACAGCAGACGAGCCGGGTCTTCCAGCGCTTCCTTCATGGCGACCAGGCCGAGCACCGCTTCGCGGCCGTCAATGACACGGTGGTCATAGCTCATGGCCAGGTAATTCATTGGACGCACCACGACTTGGCCGTTTTCAACCACAGCGCGGTCTTTGGTCGCGTGAACGCCCAGAATGGCGGACTGCGGCGGGTTGATGATGGGGGTGGAGAGCATGGAGCCGAACACGCCGCCATTCGAGATGGAGAATGTGCCGCCCGTCATTTCCTCGATGCCCAGTTTGCCGTCACGCGCCTTGGCGCCGTACTCGGCAATCTTTTTCTCAATCTCGGCAAAGCTCATCTGGTCGGCGTTGCGCAAAATAGGCACGACCAGGCCACGTGGCGAGCCCACGGCAATCCCGATATCGAAATAGCCGTGATAAACGATGTCAGTGCCATCAACCGACGCGTTGAGCACCGGGTATTGCTTCAGCGCATGAACCGCGGCCTTGACAAAAAAGCTCATGAAACCGATCTTGACGCCATGCGCCTTCTCGAACTTGTCCTGGAAGCGCTTGCGCATTTCCATCACTGGCGCCATGTTGACTTCGTTAAAGGTCGTCAGGATGGCGTTGGTCGACTGTGACTGCAAAAGGCGCTCGGCAATCCGGGCGCGCAGGCGACTCATGGGCACGCGCTGCTCAGGACGATCGCCCAGATCAGCGGCCTTGGAGGGCGCTGCCACTTGCGGCAAGGATTTGGTCTGTACGCCCGTTGGTATTGCGCTGGCAGCTACTGACCTGGCAGCGCCTGCGGCGGTAGCGCCCAGTACGTCGCCTTTGGTGACCCGACCGTCCTTACCGGTTCCCGGCACAGAACCTGTTGCCAGATTGTTGTCTGCCATCAGCTTGGCAGCGGACGGCATCGGGACACCCGCCATGGAGCCGCCCGCGGCAGGCGCAGGCGCGGAAGCAGTCGCTGCGGCGGGCGCGACAGCAGCAGCGGCCGCAGCTGGTGCGACTGCGCCAGCCTTGCCTTCGGTATCGATTCTTGCGATCACCTGGTCAGACACCACGGTGCCGCCGTCGGCAACCACCA
>NZ_JADMJK010000029.1:53435-71732 GCF_018780625.1 Polaromonas sp.
TCGATTCTTGCGATCACCTGGTCAGACACCACGGTGCCGCCGTCGGCAACCACCAATTCAACCAGCACGCCGGCGGACGGCGCGGGTACCTCGAGCACGACTTTATCGGTCTCGATTTCAATCAGGATTTCGTCCACGGCAATTGCGTCGCCGACCTTCTTTTTCCACTGCAACATGGTGGCTTCCGCCACGGACTCGGACAACTGGGGAACTTTGACTTCTACGATGGCCATTTTGATTCTTTCGGATGATTCTTGTGTGATGAGAAACTGGCGCGACCTTACTTGGTCAGCACAAAACCCTTGAGCTTGCCAAAAGCGCCATTGACCAGCGACTTTTGCTGTTCCTGGTGCAGATGCGAGTAGCCCGCCGCAGGGGAAGCAGATGCAGCCCGTCCGGAGTAACCCAGCTTCTGGCCTTCCAGCATGTTCTCGTGGATGTAGTGCTGCACAAAGAACCAGGCGCCCTGGTTTTGCGGCTCATCCTGGCACCACACAATATCGGTGGCATTCGGGTATTTTTTCAGCTCGGCCGCAAACGCTTTATGCGGGAACGGGTAGAGCTGCTCGACGCGCAAAATCACGGTATCGTCGATGCCCTTTTCATCACGCGCTTTGACCAGGTCGTAGTACACCTTGCCCGAACAGGCAATGACACGCTTGACCTTGTCGGCCTTTTTGATGATCTCTTCCCGGTTCTCCGGAATAACCGTCTGAAAGCTGCCTTTCGTGAACTCGGACAGCGGGGAGGCCGCATCCTTGTTGCGCAGCAATGACTTGGGCGTCATGATGACCAGCGGCTTACGCAAGTTGCGCACCATCTGGCGACGCAAAATGTGGAAAATCTGGCTGGCAGTGGTGGGCTGAACCACCTGCATGTTGGCGTCGGCTGACAGTTGCATGAAGCGCTCAAGGCGCGCCGAACTGTGCTCAGGCCCCTGGCCTTCATAGCCGTGCGGCAGCATCAAGGTGATGCCGTTGACGCGGCCCCACTTCACTTCGCCGGACGCGATGAACTGGTCAATCACGACCTGTGCACCGTTGGCAAAGTCGCCAAACTGCGCTTCCCAGATCACCAATGTATTCGGGTCGTTCGACGCGTAGCCGTATTCAAACGCCAACACGGCTTCTTCGGACAGGATGGAGTCGATGACGACAAACGGCGCCTGGTTTTCGGAAACATTTTGCAGGGGCACATAGGTGCCGGTGTCCCATTTTTCGCGGCTCTGGTCGTGAATCACGGAGTGGCGATGGGTAAAGGTTCCGCGTCCGCAGTCTTCACCGGACAAGCGCACAGGGTAGCCGCTGGCCACCAGCGAGGCGAATGCCATGTGCTCACCCATGCCCCAATCCACTGGAATATCGCCACGGCCCATGGCCGCACGATCGTCATAGACCTTTTTAACCAGGTTGTGCGGCGTTACAGTGGCGGGGATGGTAGTGATTTTTTCAGCCAGGCGCTTCCACTCGGCCATGGGAATGGCGGTGTCGCCGACATCGGTCCACTTTTTGCCAAGGTACGGGCTCCAATCGACGGCATATTTGCTTTTGAAGTTGGTGACGACAGGGTCAAACGTGCTTTTGCCCGCGTCAAGGGCTGCCCGGGTGGCCTTGACCATGTCGTCGCCCAGGGTCTCGCCCATGCCTTGCGCCGTCAGCTTGTCGGCGTACAGCCGGCGCGTGCCGGGGTGTTGCGCGATCTTCTTGTACATCAATGGCTGGGTCAGGGCAGGCGTGTCCTGCTCGTTGTGGCCCAGTTTACGGAAACAAACGATGTCCACCACGACATCTTTCTGAAATTCCATGCGGAATTCGAGCGCCAGCTGGGTCGCAAGCACCACGGCTTCCGGGTCGTCGCCGTTCACGTGCAGTACCGGCGCTTCGATCATCTTCACCACATCGGTGCAATACAGGGTGGATCGGCTGTCGCGCGGATCGCTGGTGGTAAAGCCGATCTGATTGTTGATCACCAGATGCACGGTTCCGCCCGTGAAGTAGCCACGGGTTTCCGCCAGTGCCAGCGTTTCCATGACCACGCCCTGCCCTGCAAACGCCGCGTCGCCGTGCACCAGCACCGGCAACACCTGCAAGCCCTTGGGGTCATCCCGGCGGTCCATACGGGCGCGCACCGAGCCTTCAACGACAGGGTTGACGATCTCAAGGTGGGACGGATTGAAGGCCAGTGACAGGTGGACAGGGCCGCCCGGGGTCGTGACATCAGAGCTGAAGCCCTGGTGGTACTTGACGTCACCGCTTGGCAAGTCTTCAGGCGCGGTATGGTCAAACTCGGCAAACAGGTTGGCCGGCACTTTGCCCAGAGAGTTGACCAGCACATTAAGCCGGCCGCGGTGCGCCATGCCAATGACGATTTCCTGCACGCCGATCTCGCCGCCGCGCTGGATCAACTCATCCATGCTGGCGATAAAGCTCTCACCGCCTTCAAGCGAAAAGCGCTTTTGACCGACATACTTTGTATGCAAAAAGCGCTCAATGCCCTCGGCCGCGGTGAGCCGGTCAAGAATGTGAAGCTTTTTCTCTTTGCTGAAATTCGGCTTGCTGCGGATGGTTTCCAGTTTTTGCTGCCACCAGCGCTTCTGGTTCTGGTCGGTGGCGTACATGTATTCGGCGCCAATCGTGCCGCAATAGGTCTCGCGCAGCGCGTTCATCAACTCGCGCAAACTCATGGTTTCGTTGGCAAAGAAGGTGTTGCTCGTGTTGAACACCGTCTCCTGGTCCGCATCGGTGAAGCCGTAGAAAGCCGGGTCCAGTTCGGGAATGTTGTCGCGCTCGGCGCGTTTGAGGGGGTCCAGATCGGCCCAGCGGGCGCCAACGTTGCGGTAAGCCGCAATCAGTTGCTGAACGGCCGTGCGCTTGCGTCCCATTTCGGAATCGGCACTGGCCACGACAACCTTGGTTTGACCCAGCTTGGCGCGCTCGGCAAAGGCGTTGACGACCGGCAAGTGGGGAACGTCTTTGGCGTTGCTGCCATCCACTGCGGGAACGTGCTGAAGCGCATCGAAATACTCGCGCCAGTTGTCCGGCACGCTGCCAGGATTGGCCAGATAATTTTCGTACATCTCTTCGACATAAGGCGCATTGCCGCCGAAAAGATAGGTATTGCCTTGATAGGCAGTGTAGACAGATGCAGGTGACTGCGAGTTTGAACTCATATCCGCTGACCTCCGTTTCCCTTGGGGAAACATTAGCTGGTTAAAGCTGGTTAATTAACCTTCCGCAACACGGCTGGACCGATTAGCGGATGCGACTGTGGCAGGAAGGACCTTCAGAAACAGAGGCAATTGTGCCACCGAACCGTGATGACGGGGAAAAGATGCGCGTGCCATTGGCCCGCAAAAGCGGGCCCCATGGGGCCCGTCTCCCTTGTTTACCATGGCCTTGTCGCGCAAAGCCGTGCCGTCATCAGGCGGCAACCCGGTCCTTGATTTGCTGCAGGGCCGCCGGGTCGTCCATCGTCGTCAAATCCCCCGCGTCGCGTCCTTCGCACACCGCCTGTATGGCGCGGCGCAGCAGTTTGCCGCTACGGGTCTTGGGCAAGGCCGACACAAACCGAACCCGCGCGGGCCTTGCAACCGCGCCCAAGTCACCGTCCACCCGCTTCATGATCTCGCTCTCCAGCGCGAGCGCGGCGGCCCCGTCTTGTGCCAGGCTGGCGTCTTTCAGCACGACAAAAGCCATGGCAACCTGCCCTTTCAGCGCATCGGCCACGCCGACCACCGCCACCTCGGCCACTAGCGAATGACCCGAGATGCTCTCCTCGATTTCGCGCGTGCCCAGCCTGTGACCCGCCACATTGATGACATCGTCGGTGCGCCCCAGAATGAAAAAATAACCGTCCGCGTCGCGTATGCCCCAGTCAAACGTGCTGTACACCAGCTTGCCCGGGATGCTCTTCCAGTAGGTATCGACAAAGCGCTTGTCATCTTTCCAGATCGTTTGCATGAAGCCCGGCGGCGTCGGGCCTTCAATGACCACCACGCCTTTTTCGCCAGGCGCGGTCAACTCCTCGCCGGTGGACTCATGCAGCAGCTTGACGTTGTAGCCATACATCGGAATGCCGGGGCTGCCAAACTTGCTGGGCTTTTTCTCCACGCCGTTGGCAATCGTCAAGATCGGCCAGCCGCTTTCGGTTTGCCAGTAGTTGTCGATGATGGGCACGTTCAGTCCTTCGCTGATCCAGCGCGCCGTCGGCTCGTCCAAGGGCTCGCCCGCCAAGAACAGCGCGCGCAGGCTCGACAAGTCGTATTTTTTCAGCAGCGCCGGGTCCTGTTTCTTGAGCACACGCACTGCCGTCGGCGCGCTGAACATGACCGTGACCTTGTACTTTTCGACCAGTTCCCACCAAACGCCGCCGTTGGGCTGCCTGTCCAAACCCTGGGTCGGCAGGCCTTCGTACATGATGGTGGCCATGCCGGCAATTAGCGGACCATAGACGATGTAGCTGTGCCCCACGACCCAGCCGATGTCACTGGTGGAAAAGAAGGTTTCGCCGGCCCGGCCGTCAAAAATGTGCTTCATGCTGGCGGCCAGCGCCACGGTGTAGCCGCCGGTGTCGCGCTGCACGCCCTTTGGTTTGCCGGTGGTGCCGCTGGTGTAGATGGTGTAGCTGATGGCGGTCGAGTCGATCCATTCGCACGCAACCCGCTCGTCAAGATGCTGCGCGCGCAAGTCGCGCCAGAGATGGTCGCGCCCGGCTACCATGTCCATGGGTGCCAGGCTGCGGTCGGCCAGCAACACGGCGCCCGGCTTGTGGCTGGACAGACGGATCGCTTCGTCCAGCAGCGGCTTGTAGGGCAGCGCCTTGCCCCCGCGCGAACCGGCGTCGGCGCTGACAATAACCTTGGGCGCGGCATCTTCAATGCGCGACGCCAGCGAGCCGCTGGCAAAGCCGCCAAACACCACGCAGTGAACCGCGCCGATGCGGGCGCAGGCCAGCATGGCAAAGGCGGCCTCGGCAATCATCGGCATGTAGATCAGCACGCGGTCGCCTTTGCCCACGCCGAGCGCCTTCAGGCTGGCGGCCATGCGCTGCACTTCAGCGTGCAGGTCCTTGAAGGTGTAGGTTCTCTCGGCCCCTGTTTCGCTTGAAATGGCGATCAGCGCGGCCTGATCCGCCCGGTCCTTGAGGTGCCGGTCCACGGCGTTGTGGCACAGGTTGGTCTGGCCGCCTTCAAACCACTGCACGAACGGCGGATTGTCGTAGTTGCACACCCGGTCAAAGGGCTGGTGCCAGTCAATCAGCTTGGCCTGTTCGGACCAGAAGACGTCGGGCTGGTCTATGGATTGGCGGTAAAAGTCTGCGTAGCTTGTCATGGCTTGTCTCCGGATGCTTATTTGCTTATTGCTGGTTTAAATTTTGATGACGACACGGCCACGGACCTTGCCTGCCATCAGGTCCACCGCCTTTTCAGCGGCGCGCGCCAAGGGAACTTCTTCAATCATGGATTCGAGCCTGGCAGGGTCCAGGTCGGTTGCGAGGCGCTCCCAGGCCAACTGGCGCTTGGCCAATGGCGCCATCACGCTGTCCACACCTGCCAGCGTCACGCTGCGCAAGATAAACGGCATCACGGTGGCCGGGAAATCCGCGCCCTGCGCGAGTCCGCAGGCCGCCACCACGCCGCCGTAGCGCGTCTGCGCACAGGCATTGGCCAGGGTGTGCGACCCCACGGCATCGACCACCGCCGCCCAGCGCTCTTTTTGCAACGGTTTGCCCGGCGCAGACAGCTCGGCCCGGTCCATCACGCGGGCTGCGCCCAGTTGCAACAGGTAACTTTCCTCGCTGGACTTGCCGGTCGCCGCCACCACGGCATAGCCCAGCCGGCTGAGCAAAGCCACCGCCACGCTGCCGACGCCGCCGGTGGCCCCCGTCACCAATACTTCGGCGCCCGCTGCAGAGGCAGGCGTCAAGCCGTGCTGTTCCAGTGCCAGCACGCACAGCATGGCGGTATAGCCGGCCGTGCCAATCGCCATGGCCTGGCGCGTCGTGAAGGCGGCCGGCAGCTTGACCAGCCAGTCGCCCTGCACGCGCGCGCGCCCGGACATCAAACCCCAGCGCGTCTCGCCCAAGCCCCAGCCATTGTGAACAAACTTGTCGCCGGCTTTCCAGCGGGCATGCGTTGATTCCAGCACCGTCCCCGCCCCATCAATGCCCGCCACCATGGGCCAGTTGCGTACCACCGGGGCAGTGTTGGTAATGGCCAGGCCGTCTTTGTAGTTCAGGCTGGAGTAATCCACCTGAACCAGCACGTCGCCAGCCGGCAATTGGGACTCATCGGTGTCAACCACCGCGGCAGAAAAGCCCGCGTCGGATTTGCTGAGTTGCAAGGACTTGAACAAAGGCTTTCTCCCGAAAGTGAGCGCAAAAAGTGCCATGAAGACGTTGAAACTGAATTCTTAATTATGAACACCGGTCTTGCGGCAAGCTGACGACCAGCATGGGCGGAAGTTACGGCAGGAATTTATGCTATTAACTACATAGCTATCAACGTCCGTAGTTATTGGGCTAAATCAACTTTTTATGCTGAATCTTGAATTTTTTCACTTAGGCAGACCACAACTTTCGCCTTTTCGTATCCAATTGGCCCAAGGCCACACCGATGCAAGCGCCCATGACGACCGAAGACAACCCTGGCTTCAACGCCCGCCTTTGGCGGCGCTTCGTCACGATCGCGCGGCCTTACTGGCTATCGGATGAACGCTGGCGTGCCCGGGGCTTGCTCGTCCTGCTGGTCTTGCTGCTGCTGGGACAAACTGCCTTCAACGTGCTGTTCAACCAGGAAACAGGCGAATTCACCTCGGCCCTGGCCGCACGCGATACCGAACGTTTCTGGGCCTCGATCTGGCGATACACGGCCATTCTTGCGGCGGCGGTGCCTATTTATGCTTTGTACTATTACGTGCGCGACACGCTGGGCCTGCGCTGGCGCCGCTGGTTGACGGACCACTTTCTGGCGCGCTATTTTGATCAGCGCGCCTACTACCGGCTCAATGCGGCCTCCGGCATCGACAACCCCGACCAGCGCATTGCCGAGGACATCAACACCTTCACCCAGCAGTCGCTTTACTTTTCAATGATCGTGCTGGGCTCGGTGATCCAGCTTGTTGCTTTTTCCAGCGTGCTGTGGACCATCTCGCAAGGGCTGGTCTATTTTTTAGTCGCCTATGCGGCATTCACCACCGTGTTCACGGGCGCGGTGTTTGGCAAGCGGCTGATTGGCCTGAACTTTCGCCAGTTGCAGCGCGAAGCAGACTTTCGTTTCGGCCTGGTTCGGGTGCGCGAACATGCCGAGCCAATTGCCTTTCACGATGGCGAGGCGCGCGAAATGTCGGCGCTGCAGCGTATCTTTGCGGCGGCCTACGCCAACTACCAGCAGGTGCTGCGCTGGCAGTTCAAGCTCAACCTCTTTCAGTACGCCCATGGTTTTTTGACCATCGTGCTGCCCACCGTGATCATTGCCAACGATGTCCTGTCCGGCAAGCTGGAAGTCGGCCGGGCGATCCAGGCCGCAGGCGCGTTTGCGGCCATCCTGAGCGCGCTGACGGTCATCGTTGAACACTTTGAGAGCCTGAGCCGCTTTTCCGCTGGTGTCGACCGGCTGCATGCTTTTTCGCACGCGCTGCAGACGCAGGCCAGTCCACCCCCGTCTACCCACGACGATAGCGCCGGGCAGATCCGCACCGAGCCCGGCTTTGAACTGGCGCTCGCGCGCCTGACGGTGCTCACGCCCAACCGCGAGCACCTGCTGGTGCAAGGGCTCACGCTGGCCGTCAGGCCCGGCGAGGGACTGCTGATCGTCGGGCCGAGCGGCACCGGCAAAAGCTCGCTGCTGCGCGTGATTGCCGGTCTGTGGAACACGGGCTCGGGCGAAGTCACCCGCCCGGCCGGGTCGGACATGCTGTTTTTGCCCCAGCAACCCTATTTGCCGCTGGGCGACCTGCGCTGCCAGCTGACCTACCCCCAGACAGCGAGCGACATTTCGGATGAAGAACTGCTGCAATGGCTGGAGCGTGTGAATCTGCCCACGCTGGCCGAGCGCTTCGGAGGCCTGGGCACCGAGCTGGACTGGTCGCGGGTGCTGTCGGTCGGTGAGCAGCAGCGGCTGGCCTTTGCCCGCGCCTTGCTCGCCAAGCCGCGCTATTTGCTGCTGGACGAGGCCACCAGCGCGCTGGACGCTGCCAACGAAGAGCTCCTGTACAGCCAGTTGGCCGGCCTGTCGATCACACCGGTCAGCGTCAGCCATCATCCAGCCATCATGAAATACCACCACTGGATCATGGAACTGCCCGGCAATGGCAGCTGGATGGTGCATGAGGCAAGCGGATACCTTTGGGTGCCGTAAAAAACCTGATTCGGTGCCGGGCTGCCCCGGCCTGCCTGCGCTTATTTGATCAGCGCCAAAATATCCTTGAACCGCTCGTGTTCGGCTGTGCGCAGCCACTCAAACGCCACCATCTCGGTGGTCACCAGTTCGGCACCTGCGCCGGCCAGCCGGTCAAAGGCGGCATCGCGGTTGCGTTCAGACCGCGAACTGCAGGCATCCGTCACCACCCACACGTCAAACTCTTCCTCCAGCAGCTCCAGCGCGGTCTGCATCAGGCAGACATGCGCCTCGCAGCCAGCCATGACGATCATGCTGCGGCCTTCGTCTTGCGGCTCGGGGGGGTTTTGCATGTGCTTGGGCAGGCTGCGGGCATTGCCGCCTTGCGGGGCTTTGCGCGCTGGCGGGCGCAGCCATTCGACCAGGCCGTCGGCAACGGCGCTGAAATGCATCTTGGCCAGCGTCTTGCCGCCGGCGGAGTCAATGGCAGCCTGCAAATCGGGCAGGTTCTGGCCCAGCTTGTCGGGGGTCTGGGCGGTGCCCCAGATCGGCACGTCCATGATGCGCGCCATGCGGGCCAGGCGCAGGGCATTGGCAACAACCCGTTCATTTTCAAAAATGGCGGGCATCAGGCGGGCCTGGTAGTCGACCAGTACGAGTTGGGAGTCATCGGCATCGAGCAACATGTTTATTCCTGAATGTGAAGCGAGCGCCAAAAATAATGGGACGCCCGCAATTAAAAATCTTGAATGGGTTTTACTGACTCTGGAACCTGCTCTGCCAGGTGGGACGGCAACTCGGCAAACTTCAGCAGCCGCGTGGCCAGCAGCGTTTCAGCCAGAAAACACACCAGCGCCAACAAAAAGAAAATCACGCCGGCCAGAAAGCAAACCGTGGCAATCTTGAAAATGGGCAACTCGCTGGTCTCGCCCAGAAACAGCAAAATAATCGTAATCCCGATCAACATCGCGCAAAACGTCAGCAAGGCAATGCAGATATTGACGAGCCAGCCGCGGCGCCTGAGCTGCCGCAACTCGGCGTACATCCGGGCAGCACGCGACGCCTGCACGCCGCCATCTTCAAGCCGGTTCTCAAGAAAGCGGGCGCGGTCGATGATCCGGGCCAGCCGGCCCGCCACGGCGGCAATCATTCCAGACACGGCCGTCAGCAGGAAAACCGGCGCCACGGCCAGCTGTATGCCGTGCGTGACCGTGGCCAGGTCAGGCGCAAAATTCATGCTCGGCTCCCGCTGCAAAAGGTTGTTGATGGGTTGTTGATGGGCTCATTTTGTCACGGGCATGCGGCGCGGCCCCGGCTTTTAGCCGAACTTGCGCTGGGCATCAAGCGCCAGGCCGGCGCCAATGCTGCCAAACAAGTCACCTTCGACGCAGCGGGCCTGCGGCGTCAGTGCCAGCACGCGCTCGCGCAGCAGCGGCACGCCGCTGGAGCCGCCGGTGAAAAACACCGTGTCAATGCCCGCCGCTGCCACACCCGCATCGCGCAGCAGGCGCGCCACGGTATGTTCAACCGATGTGACCAGCGAATCGATGGCCCGGTCCAGGTCGGCGCGGTGCAGCGTCACGGTTTCGCCGGACGCTATGCGGTCCATGTCGATGTGCGTCTCAGGGGCGTTCGACAACTGGATTTTGGCTTCCTCGACCTGCATCGCCAGCCAGTGGCCGGCGCGCTCGCGCACCAGGCTTTGCAGCCGCACCAGCTTGGGCTTGTCGCTGGCATCGCGGTGCAGGTCGGTGATTTGCGACCAGGCTTTTTTGGTGTAGGCCAGGTTGATGGTGTGCCAGGTTGCCAGGTTGAAGTACTGGGCCGACGGCACTTCAAGGCCGCTTTTCAGCTGGCTGCCCAGTCCCAGCAGAGGCATCACGCTGGCCAGGCTCAGCACCTTGTCAAAATCGGTCCCGCCAATGTGCACGCCGCCGCTGGCCAGGATGTCGTCACGCCGCTCGGCGCGCCGGGCGCGCTCTGGTCCCACGCGAATCAGCGTGAAGTCAGACGTGCCGCCGCCGATGTCGACCACCAGCACCAGTTCTTCGCGCGAGATTTGCGACTCGTAGTCAAAGGCGGCGGCAATCGGTTCGTACTGGAAAGCAATGTCGCGCAGGCCGGCCTTGCGGGCGATGTCGGCCAAGGTGTTTTCGGCGCGCTGGTCGGCCTGGGCGTCGTCGTCAATGAAAAACACCGGGCGGCCCATCACGGCGCGGGTAAATGGCCGCCCGGCAGCGCGCTCGGCCCGGCGCTTGAGTTCGCCGATAAACTGCGCCAGCAACTCACGAAACGGCAGCGCGCGGCCCATGACTTCGGTGTGCTCGTCAATCATCGACGTGCCCAGCAGGCTTTTGAGCGAACGCATCAGCCGCCCCTCGTGCCCGGCCAGGTAGTCGGTCAGCGCCGCGCGGCCATAGCTGACGCGGGCTTCTTCGGCATTGAAAAAGATGACCGAAGGCAGGGTCGGCTTGCCGTCTTCCAGGGCCAGCAGTGCGGTTTGCCCCGGGCGGCTCCAGCCGGCGGTGGAATTGGATGTGCCGAAGTCGATCCCGCACGCGTCAAATTCAATCGGCCCGCTCATCGCTCTGACGGCTTGGGAAAGTCGCTCTCAACCCACTGGGTGGCGCTGGCGCGGTTGAGCTTGAACGAGGGCGCCACGCGCACCTGCCGCAGCGGCTCGCCACCCTCCTCGCCTTCTGCGTGGGCACTGAGCAGCGCATAGGGGTTGTCCTCGTCCGGAACGATGTCGAGCGAGACGGTGATGCGGGCCGATTTGGCGCTCACCGTGATGCGCTGGTGCAGCGTGGCGTGCAGCTGCTGCTCATGCCGGCGTACAAACTCCGAGGCGGTTTTGACCAGCGTGTGAAAAGCGTTGACATCGAGCGGCTTGGGATTCTTTTTGTCGCGCCCCATGGTCCAGGGGCCAATCAGCGCGGGCTCGGGCTCGCCGTCCCTGATCATGGCCACAGCCCAGCCGTCGTCGTCTTCATTTTTCAGGACCTGCGCGGTCCAGCCGTCGTCGCGCCAGAGACGCGGCTCCTGTATTTTCGGGATTTCTTCGGACGGGGATTCGGCGGCCAGGTCAGGCGGCGGCAGGCGGGAGTCTGTCAATGCGCAATCACTCAGGTAGAAAATTCGGGGGCAGGCAAGGCGCCGGCAATGCACCAGCAAAGCGGCGTTGCAAACGCGGGAGGGGAATTTTACTGTTCAGCGCACCCGGTGCAAGCCGCGGGCCATGAAAAAATTGAAGATGGAGCCGCACCTTGTGCCTTAAGAATTTTTAGCATCAAATAGGCCTTCAGACCATTTCTCACCGCGCTTTATAGCTATATTTTCAATAGCAGAAAAATCAACTGCGAATGTCGAACTGCGCGTCGCCCATGTAGCGATGGGGCCCCAGGGCCGCCGTCATGGCGGCAGACTCGGCGGCCTGCCACTGGCTGAAAATTTCCAGTTCATCGGATGACAACACGTCTTGCGCTGGCGTTTCGCCATAAATGGCCACGAGTCGCTTGTAGGCGGCATACACCGGCTCGACCAGGCTGGCATCGCCCAGCGCGGCGTCCAGCGCCGCCCTGAAACGCTGCTCTGCAGCCCGCAACGCCTCCGGGGAACCGTCTTCTTCGAAGGCATAAAGCCTGAGGGTGTAACTCACTGGTTGTCCTTCGTGCGGTCTTTGGCGGGTAAAGCGCTGCCTTGCGTGATGGCGATGCGTCGGCGCAGCCTGGCAGCCGCTTCAAGCTCGCCCGCCAATTCTGCGCGCTGAGCCTGCACAGTGAGCCAGGCCAGCAGCGGGCGACGCCAGCCTTGCTTTGACGCGGTGTCGATGGCCTGCACGATGACGGCCGGGCTGGCCTTGCCGGTTTGCAGCAGCACGCCAGCCGCCACCAGTTGCGACAGCGGATCGGCGATACCCGGCACGGCGCCTGCATCGCCGGCGGCGGCAGCGCGTTGTAGCGCGGGCAGCAAAGCAATGCCTTGCGGTGGCACCTGGCCGCGCAAATAGTCGGCGTAGGCGCGCTGGGCCTCGGTGGCATCCGGTCGCAGGGCCTCAAAACCGGCACAGGGCTCCAGCACCAGGCTGGCCACGCGGGTGGCGCAATGCAGCAGCTCGGCCGTGGCCAGCAGGTCGGCGCGGCCCGTGCGGGCAAGCTGGCTGCGCGCGCGCGTCAGCTCGGCCTGCTCGACCCGACTGTTGCCTTCCATATAGGCCGCCACCGAGCGCTCCATGGCGCCTTTGGCTTCCAGTTGCCAGTCGGGCGGCTTGGGGCCGCTGGCGCATCCGGCCAGCAGCGATGCACCTAGCGACAAGGCAGCCCATCGTATCGTCGCGGCCCTGGTGGTTGCGGTATTCATGGCAGCTTGATCTCCGTGTCGCGGGCAAAAGGCCATTTCCGGTTGATCTCATTGACCAGGCCTTCAACCTTGCGCAGGCTGGCCTCCACCTCGCCGCGCAAGGCGCCCAGATCATCCGTGGCCTCTTTGGCGTTGGAACTGACGGCCTGGGCATCGATGAGAATGGCGTCGACTTTTTTCAGGCTGGTGCGCGCCTCGCCCAGCATGGCGTTGAGCTGGACGACGGCGGCGCGCGTCTCGGGCATCACGCCCTTCTCACCAAACACCTGGGTATCGGCTTTGACCACCAGCCCATCGAGCCGGCCCAGCAGCGCGTTGGTGCGATCCAGCGTGGCGAGCAACTTCTTGGCCTCGGGCTCGCCGCCAAGCAGCACCGTGAGCGCACCGCCAGGGCCGTTGAGCCGTCCGGTCAGGGTCTGCAGGTTGGCCAGGGTTGTGCCCACTGCACCGCTGCTGCCGGTGAGCCGGTTAAGGTTGTCGATCAGGTCCTTGGCGGCGGAAACCACTTTGGGAATTTCCGCGCTGGCATCGCCCTGCAGCACCGTGCGTTCGGCGCCGTCGGGCAAAACCGGGTCGCCGAGCAAGCCGGTGTAGGCCCGAATATTGGTGCTGCCCACAATACCGCGCACCAGGGTGAAGACGCTGCTGGTGCGCAACCAGTGGGCGTCTTTGGCGGCCACGTCAACCAAAATGCGCGCCTTGCCGTCTTCAGCCAGCTCGATGCGGCGCACCCGGCCAATCGGAAAGCCTGAAAATGTGAGGTCCATGCCGATCACCACGCCTTCGGAGTCGTCGGCGATCAGCACGAGCTTTTGGGTGCGTTCAAAGGCGCCGCGCGCATACATCACAAACAGCACCGAGCCGCACACCAGCAGCAGCATGAAGAGCATCAACAGCCTGGCCTTGAGCTCCAGGTTGGCCACCGGGGCGGGCTCTGCGGCTTCAGGCAGGGCTGGCGGCGTTACGAGGGAATCTTGGGGTGAAGTCATGAGTGGCAGGTGTTCAGGAATCAATAGTAGTTGCCAACCAGGGAGGCCACTTCAATCAGCAAGATCAGGGCAAACATGCGGACCAGCCCGCGCATTTCAGCACTGGTGCGCACGCTGGCGCCACGCATGTCGGGCATGCCATACAAGGCAGAAGCCATGGGAATCAGGGACACTGCAAGGGAAAAAAACAAGGTCTTGAGCACAAAAATAAGCGTGACCGCCGGGCTGAACACCTGGCCAAACAGCCGGATGTAAGACGCTATGCCCGACACGGTAAACCCATAGCTCGCCAGATAGGCTACCACCAGCACCACCGCGCTGCTGAGCGCTGCCAGCGTGATGCCAGAAAACATGCCGGCCACCACGCGCGGCAGCACTTCGCGCCGGACCGGGTCCAGCCCCTGGCGGCGCATCTCGTCCAGTTCTCCACTGGTCTGCATCGCCGTGAGCTCGGCGCCGTCCGGAATGGTGCAGCGCAGCGCCACAAACAGGGCTGCGGTCAGGGGAATCAGTTCCAGCACCAGCACGCGAATCACCACCTGCAGGGCATACTGCGACAGCCCGTAGCTCATCGCCGTGACCAGCACAATGCGCGTGAGCACCACCGTGACCAGGGCGCACAGTACGGTGAACCACAGCAAAATAGGCGCAGTATTGAGGTAGATGTGCCGAGCCAGCACCCGTCGGCTCTGCTGGCTGTAGCTCGACGGCGACAATGTCAGCACCAGGATCATGGCCCCGAGCTGCATCAGGCGCCACCACTCGGTGAGCCATTGCTGCGCAGCGCGGCCCGTGCGCGCGAGCCAGGTTTCCAAAGTTACCTTCGTCATTCAAGCATGATAACGGCGGCCCTGCCGCGTGCCTGTAGGATCGCTCCTTCACAGACATCAACCGAAAACAGCACCCACGCCATGGATATTCACACCTGGACCGCTTATTTCCTTGCCGCCACATTGATTGCGATCTCGCCCGGCTCGGGTGCCATTCTGGCCATGAGCCACGGCCTGAACTATGGCGTGCGGCGCACCCACACCACCATCGCCGGGCTGCAAGCCGGTCTGCTGGTGATCCTGCTGGTGGCGGGCGCCGGTGTCGGCTCGCTGCTGGTGGCCTCCGAGCTGGCATTCAGCATGGTCAAAACACTGGGTGCGGCCTACCTGATCTACCTGGGCTGGTCGCAGTGGCGCTCCACCAGCACCTTGACGCCGGAGTCGGGAACCTCCACCGATGCGGATGTGCTGCCAGCGGGCAGGCGCTGGCTCTCGGGCTTTTTGACCAACGTCACCAACCCGAAAGGCATTGTGTTCATGGTGGCGGTACTGCCGCAATTCATCAGCCCCGGCCGGCCGCTCTGGCTCCAGTTGCTGGTGATTGCGCTGACCACGCTGGCGGTCGACACCGTCGTGATGCACGGCTACGCGTTTGCAGCCAGCCGCCTGCAGACGCTGTTTAAAAATGCACAAGCCATCAAGTTGCAAAACCGCGTGTTTGGCGGGCTGCTGATGGCGGTGGGCACGGGCCTGTTTTTTGTCAAGCGCAGCCAGCAGGTGGCGCAGCCGATCTGAGGCGCCCCGCGCTTTAATCGGGCAGCAGGCGAATCAGCTTGCCGTCGCGGCTGTCGGTCAGCACATACAGCAGGCCGTCCGGTCCCTGGCGCACGTCGCGAATGCGCTCGCCCACCTCGGTGAGAAGCTTGCTTTCTTTCACAACCTTTCCGCCAAAGGGCGCGGACAGTTCAATCCGGTCCAGATAGCCAAACTTGAGCGAGCCCACAAACAGGTTGCCCCGCCACGATTTGCCGTAGCGCTCGCTGGTCAGGAAGGCCATGCCCGACGGCGCAATCGAGGGGACCCAGTAATGCAGGGGTTGCTCCATCCCGGCTTTGCGTGTCAGCCCCTCCCCGATCTTGCCGCCGCCATAGTTTTCACCATAAGTAATCACGGGCCAGCCGTAGTTGGCGCCCGCCTTCGGCAGGTTGATTTCATCGCCGCCCTGCGGGCCGTGCTCTTGCACCCAGAGCGCGCCCTCGGGCGTGAGCGTGGCGCCTTGCGGGTTGCGGTGGCCATAACTCCAGATTTCGGGCAGCGCGCCAGGCGTGTTCACAAACGGATTGTCCCGGGGCACCGAGCCGTCCTTGTTGATGCGCACCACCTTGCCATGGTGGTTGCCCAGGGTTTGCGCGTCTTCCTTGCGCGAGAAGCGCTCGCCCAGCGCCAGGAACAGCTTGCCATCGGGCCGGCCGTTCAGGCCCGGTGTGCGGCTTTCAACAATGCGGCAGCCGAAATGGGCCGAACTGGCAACCTTGGGCTTCTGGCTGAAAATCACCTCCACCTTTTCCAGCCGGGTGTCATCCGCGCTTAAGGTGGCGCGCGCCAGCGCCGTGCTGTTGCCACTGTCACTTACCGCGGGTTCTGAAAAGCAAAAATACAGGCTTCGGTTGCGGGCAAATTCACTGTCCAGCAGCACATCAAGCAGCCCGCCCTGCCCGCCCGCAGCGATTTCAGGCAAGCCCGTCACGGGCGCTCCTGACTTGCCGTCCATGCCCACCACCCGCAAGCGGCCGGGTCGCTCGGTCACCAGGAAGCGGCCGTCCGGCAGAAAAGCCAGCGCCCACGGATTTTGCAGACCTGCTGCCACGATTTCCGGGCGCACGGACTTCGCCTGGGCATGCGCCCCCGGCAGAGAACAAGCCATCAACATGACAGTACAAAGCAGTTGCGTGCAGGGGACTTGAAACATGGAGAGGACTCCTGAATTGCGGAAGATGGACTTTGGCACAGGCGTGCGCAGGGCCCTAGGGTTGAAATATCCCACGGATCGCGAATTAATGCTGACGTGCCAAATAAGGTTCACAGGTCACAGCTTAAACGGCAGTACGAACCCGGCACGCCCCCAGGGAAAACCCCATAACCACACAAAATCTTTACAAATCAATGGCTTGGGAACGCAATCCAGAAGCCGCTTGAGGTTGACGTAGGACCAATCCTTCAAGTATGCTCGGCGCCATGCGAACGATTACCCAAGCCCTCGTCATTGCCTCTGTCGCGCTGCTGGCATTGAGTGCTCACGCGGCACCCGGAAATTCAGACGACGACATGGACAAGCTGCTGCTTGACAAAGGCCTGCTGTCACAGATCGGCCAAGTCCGGCAAAGCGTCACCAACAAGGCGTCCGAGTTGGTGGTTAACGCCATGGGTTTTCTGGGGGTGCCCTACAAATGGGGCGGCAATTCGGCTGAAACCGGTTTTGACTGCAGCGGTTTTGTACGCGCCATCTACGAACAAAGTGTGGGGCTGCTGTTGCCACGCAAGGCGGAGCAACAGGCCGCAGCCACCCAGAAAATTGAAAAAACTGACCTAAAACCCGGTGATCTAGTTTTTTTCAACACCATGCGGCGTGCGTTCAGCCATGTGGGCATCTATATTGGTGACGGCAAGTTCATCCACTCGCCCAGAGCCGGCTCTGAAGTGCGCGTCGAGAGCATGGGTTTGAGTTATTGGCAGCACCGCTTCGATGGCGCACGCCGGGTATCGGCCGCGCAGCCGGCGCAAGCGGCCATCACGTCAATGCCTGTCGCGGCGCTTCCTGCAGCGTCACCCTTCTCGACGTTTTCAAGCGATAACTGACTGCACAACCAGGCCGCCTGCTACGCAAGCGGGTTCTCTGCTTTTTGCCCGAGCCGCTCCTTGAGTGGCACTGCCTTTCTGGCGCGCTTTCAAACAACCGTTTAATAGAGCATTCGTCGCCCCCTGCCGGGCTATGATCCCCGGCATTGATCGGGGAACAACGGATGCTCAACGGCCTATGGCTTGGATTTTTTTTGCTCGCGACCGTGTCGGCGCTTTCGCGCTGGCTGCTGGGCGGCGACCCGGCGGTGTTTGCGGCGATGGTCGAGAGCCTGTTTGCAATGGCCAAGCTGTCGGTCGAGGTGATGGTGATCCTGTTCGGCACCCTGACCTTGTGGCTGGGCTTTTTGCGCATTGCTGAACGCGCCGGGCTGGTCGATTGGCTGGCGCGGCTGCTCGGGCCGCTGTTTGCCCGGCTCATGCCGGAAGTGCCACGCGGCCACCCGGCACTCGGACTGATCACGCTGAACTTTGCCGCCAACGCCCTCGGGCTGGACAACGCGGCCACGCCGATAGGTCTGAAGGCCATGAAGGCATTGCAGACGCTCAACCCCAGCCACACCACGGCCAGCAACGCGCAGATCCTGTTTCTGGTGCTGAACGCCTCATCGCTGACCCTGCTGCCGGTGAGCATCTTCATGTACCGCGCCCAGCAGGGCGCCGCCGATCCGACCCTGGTGTTCTTGCCGATTCTGCTGGCCACCAGCGCGTCCACCCTGGCCGGCTTGCTGTCGGTGGCCTTCATGCAGCGGCTCAAACTCTGGGACCCGTTGGTGCTTGCCTACCTGATTCCCGGTGCGCTGCTGCTGGGCGGCGGCATGGCCGTGCTGGCCGGCTTATCGGCCGCCGCGCTGGCAGCGCTGTCGTCGCTTTTGGGCAACGTCACGCTGTTCGGCTTGATTCTGCTGTTTCTGCTGGTCGGTGCTTTGAGAAAAGTGCCGGTGTACGAGGCTTTTGTGGAGGGCGCCAAGGAAGGGTTCGAGGTGGC
>NZ_JADMJK010000111.1:0-2311 GCF_018780625.1 Polaromonas sp.
GTCTCCAGCGCGCTGGCCAACCCCGAAACGACCCGTATCGGCCAGGCCGTGGCGGCGCGGGCCGCCCTTGCCGGCACCCGCAACGACTCCGGCTTTGCGCTGGTGGGCAACGCAGAACTGGCCTTTACCAGCCGCATGACGCTCATCAAGGCGGCGCAAAAAACGCTGGATATCCAGTACTACGCCATCCTGGCCGACGACACCACCGAGCGCATGGCCGATGCGCTGCGCGAGGCCGCCGGGCGGGGCGTGCGCGTGCGCATCTTGCTGGACGACTTCAACACCTCGGGCAAGAACGCGCAGATCCTGAAGCTGGCGTTTGAGTACAACATTGAAATGCGCCTGTTCAACCCGCTGCCGGGAGGGCGCGGATCGCTGTTTTTCCGGATCCTGAGCAACCTCAAGGACGTGGACCGCATGCAGCGGCGCATGCACAACAAGATTTTTGTGGCCGACAACGCGGTGGCGATTGTGGGCGGACGCAACCTGGGCGAAACCTATTTTGGCCAGAGCGAAGGCACCAACTTTATCGACATCGACCTGCTGGGGTCTGGTCGCATTGCGCGCGACCTGTCGCGCAGCTTTGACCAGTACTGGAACAACCCCCTGGCCTACCCCGTGCAGTCGCTGATGACCGTCAAGGAAATTGAAGCGCTCAAGCCCGCGCCCAGCGCCGCGCAAAACGCTGGCGCACCGGCCACGCCAGCGCCAGCCCGCGTCCCCAACAAAACGCTGAACGAGCGCACCACCACGTCACCGAGCGGCACGACAACGGTCATTCCGGCCCTGCCCGACGCGACCGACCTGAGCCTGTTGCGCTGGACCTGGGCGCCCTCGGTGATGCTGGTGGACAAACCGTCCAAAATAGCCGCTGACGCCGACGCCGTGGGCGAGTCCCAGGACACCACCGTTGACGGCCTGCTGCAGCTGATGTCGCAGGCCAAAAGTGATGTGCTGATCGTGTCGCCCTACTTCGTGCCGGGCGAAAAAATGATGCAGCAGTTTGCCGCCCTGCGCCAGCGCGGCGTGCGGGTGCGCGTGCTGACCAACTCGCTGGCCTCCAACGATGCGCCCGCTGCCCACGCGGGGTATGCGCGCTACCGCGAAGCGCTGCTGACCAGGGGGATTGAACTGTACGAGATGCGCGCCGAACAGCAGGGCACGCTCACCCACTTCGGCTCGATGGCCGGTTCTGCGGGCAACTCCCTGGGTGCCTCGCGCGCCAGCCTGCACGCCAAGGTGGTGGTCATAGACAGCCGCATGCTGGTGGTGGGCTCGATGAACCTGGATTTGCGCTCCCAGTTGCAAAACAGCGAAGTCGCCATCGTCATCCGCAACCGCGCCCTGTCGGCCGAGGCCACCCGGATGATCGAGCCCGCCCTGGCTGGCGGCGCCTACCGCGTGGAGCGGGTAGACGGCGCGCTGGTCTGGCGCGCACCACAGGGCTCCGGCCTGCCCGATTCAGCCACCGAACCGGACGCCAGCATTGGCTTGCGCTTGATGCTCAAGCTGATCGGGCCATTTGCGCCGGATGAAATGCTTTGAGCACGCAGGCACACCCGACGCGAACGGTCCTTACTGATTACTGATTTACCTTGACCTGGTAGGACACGGTCAGCTGGCCGCTGGGGGCCAGCACGCCGGTAAAGGTCCACTGCACGCTGCCGGGCGCACCCACGGCGGGCTGCACGCTCACGGTGCAGGCCGTGATCACGGCAGGCAAGGTCACGGGGCAAGCGGCAGAAAGGTAGGTAGTGAAGGCGGGCGTGGCGTCGTTGATGAACAAGGTGGACAGCGCCACGCTGCCGTTGTTCACCGCGGTCAGCGTGTACTGAAGGGTTTCACCCGGATTGGCATTGGCGGTGATGCCGCTGTCACCGCCTTGCGTGATGTTGCTCACGCGCTTGCTCAGCGCCAGCGCGCTGGCGTCGGCCACGGTCGTCACATCCGCCACGCTGAGCAGCACCGTGGCGCTGGCAGAGGCGTAACTGGCGCTGAGCGTGGTCGTGTTCTGAGCCCCCGGGGCAATGCCTGCCGGAACGAACTGCTTGACGATGAGGCACAGCGTCTGTGCGGCAGCAAGCGTGATGGGCGCAGCGATATCCGGCTCAGCAGCATCCAGCGTGCCATTGCAGTTGCTGTCGCGGTAAAGCACCTGGTTCCAGGGCCAACCCGTGGGCGCGGCGACGTTGGTCAGCGTGAACGTGACCTGCCCGTCGCTGCCCGCATAAAAATTATGCGCATAAAACACCGCCGTGCCGGCCTGCGCAGTCTGTGCACCGTTGGGGCTCAGCCGGCTGGGTGGGGGGGC
>NZ_JADMJK010000111.1:2411-37095 GCF_018780625.1 Polaromonas sp.
CCAGCGTGGCGCTTTTACGGGTATTGGTAAAGGTGCACGCCACCACGTCGTTGTTGGCGGGCGTGAACGTAAAACTGGCGCCCGTGCCGGCGGTCACCACCGTGCCGCCCGTGCCACTGTTGGTGCAGGCATAGGTCGTGGTGTAGTTGGCCAGATTGGTGGCCGGCGTGGTCGAGGCTGCGGTTTCCGACACGGTGATGGGGACGCCTGCCGTGGCGACCAATGACACAGGTGCCGAGGTGACAGCGTTTCCCGTGCCCGTCGTGGTGACGGGCGTTGCGCCCGTCATGGCCAAAACAAACTGGTCGGTGCTGCGCACGCGTCCACCGCCCGCCGCGCTGATGGCTTTGTTCAAGGTGATTCTGGGCTTTGGCGTGTTGGTGTAGGTGCAACTGATGTCGTCGCCTGCAACAGGCGTGATGCTGGCACTGGTGGTGCTGACGTTATTGGGCATGGCGGAGTTGAGCGTGTACCCGGGCGTGCCGGACAAGGCATTGGTGCAGGTCAGGCGGGCGTCGTAGTTGTTCAGCACAGTCGTGCCGGCGGCCACATCGGCCAGGGTCAGCGCGACACCAGGACTGCTGTAGAAGGTGGTCGCGCCGCTGGTAGCGGCGCCGGCGGTCGTGGCCGATGCGCTTCCCTGCAAAGTCCCGCCGCCGCTGGCGCTCACGGTAAATTGATCCGTGCTGCTGACGCGCCCACCAACCGTTTTGGCAAGGCTTATTTTTGAGCTTTGCTGGTTGGTAATAGTGCAGCGTGCTGCATTGTTGGTCGCACTTAAATTGGCGGCAATACTGCGGTTCGGCAGGCTCGTTGTGATGGCGGGCGTGCCTGCGATGGGCGTGCAACTGATCGCATTGGCCGTAGATTCCCAACCAGGCGTTGCAGCCTCGGTAATTGTGAGTGTTTTTGAAGTGGTGGCATCCGCATCAATAAAAAACCTCGCAGTCTCGCCGCCTTTTAGGGAGACGTTGATCCCATCCGCTGCTGAATTAATTACAGCCGAAGTATAAACTGTGCCAATTTTTGTACCGACTTTAGAGTTAATCGGTCCGGTCACCCTGTAGACAAAGGACTGAGTCGTATTACCCGCAGGCAAGGTAGCCTTGGTCACATCAACATAAGCACCCACTTTAACGGGATTAATAGCATTAACCTTCCCAAAACCAGATTGGCATTTTGATGTGGTGTCGGTAAAGACATCGCCAGGACCGCTACAAAAATTACCGCCGGTATTTTGAAACCACGAAATGGTATAAGGAACGACCAAATCACTACCACCGGATGCGGCGTCGACCTGGCATTTCACCTTTATTTTATTAATAGTCGCAACGGTACTTTCGTAGGGTGGCGCAGCATTGTTTAAGGTCTGAAGGTCTCCGCAAACATCGTTCGTCGCATTATTCCAGGGGAGTGGTGAAACCGGGAATACATTGACCGAACAAAGATCAGGAGACGTACTGGCAACGGTATTTCCCGGAATATTTCCATTTTGTCCTACAAAAAACCCGACATTGTAGCGATTCGCCTTACTTCCCGAAAGCTGCAAATCCACCAGAAAATCAAAACTCTCTCCCGCGACACAAAAAGGTGGCGTACCCGCGGCGGCACTAAAACTGGTAATCACCGTAAATTCATTGGCCGTGCAATTTAGCGGACCACCCGCGCGAGTTCCCAAACATGTTTGATCCTGCGTCGATGAAATTACCCCAATATCGACAAGCGCCCAGACAGACGAAAATGAACCCAACAAAAATATAACAAATAAAAATATACGAAACATACTTTTTAAATACTCAAAAACAACTCTTTTTCAAACCCAATTAAAATCCGATAAAAATCGTCTTTATTGGGAAAAATCTCCACATGCCTGCCCTTGCGGCATGCCACGTACCGCACGCGCAGTCGAGACCCAGCAAGCAAAACAGTGCGGCCTTCAATCATGCAGGCATCTGAGCCCAGGCACATCATTGATCAATTTTTTGCATTATGGCGTGGACACGGGTTCCAGCTTCAAACAGGTTTT
Organism: Polaromonas sp.; assembly: GCF_018780625.1. Classification (GTDB taxonomy): domain Bacteria; phylum Pseudomonadota; class Gammaproteobacteria; order Burkholderiales; family Burkholderiaceae_C; genus Polaromonas. The sequence continues at coordinate 4,438 of NZ_JADMJK010000111.1, forward strand.
CATCAAACTTGAAGCGCATCCGCAGGTACAGGCCGCGCTGGGTATACGCCTCTCCGGCCAGTTCCGCGGCGTTAAAGCCCTTGATGTTGTAGCCCAGTGACAGCCACAGGTTTTTCCAGGCCAGGTAACCCACTTCGATCCCAACGGCGCTTTCAGCGGCGCCGTCGCCCCACATGCGGTAACCTTGCAGGCCCACGTCCCAGCGTTCGGTCATGTCCCAGGTCGAGCGGGCGCCCGCCAACTGGGTCAAGGACTTGCTAACCAGGCCGTTGGAACGGTCGGTAACCCACTTGGCGGCGTAACGCCCGGTGACCAGCCAGCGGCGGTCAGGCTGAACGTTGACATGGGAGGAGATGATCCAGGCGGATTCATCGCGCATCAAGCCTGCGCCCAGGGTGCTGTCCGCGTCGCGCTTGTATTCGATGCGGCCCAGCGCGTTCCAGACGTTGGTCTGCACCGGGCGATACGCAAAGCCCGACTGCGCCGTGACAAGTTGGCGTTCTCCGCCCGCGACCCCCGAGCTGGTTTGCGTACTGTACAAGGCGCGGTTCAGCAGCGTCCACTCTTCGTCGAGTTTGTGGGCCATCGCGGCGGTGAGCAGCCAGCTGCGCGTGGTGGCGGACGTTTGCCACTGCGCCTGGCCAGAGGCCTTCCAGTCGCTGGCCACGGCGTAGTCCACGGCTACCGTCACGGCGCTGGAGTCGTTGGCGACGCCGCCCGACAGGGGCTTGATGCGCTGCAGGCTGCCGCTCAGCCCCAGGCCGCTTTCAAGGCGCCAGAGCCGGCGCAGGCCCACTGCGGCTTCGCTGCTGCGGCCATGAATGCTGTCCCCCACCCGGTACTCGTTGAACACTTGCGTACTGTCGGAAAGCGCGGTGTTGAGACCCGCCACCGTGGTGTATTGCGACACCGCAGGATTGAGTGTGTAGATGCCGTTCAGGCTGTTGATGAAGTCGTGACGGACATACAGCTTGGTCGTGGGGTTGATCGCGTAGTTGCCGCCCACGCCGATCTGGTGCCCATCGCTGCCGTCAATGGCATACTCGGCCAGTCCAAAAACCTCGGCCTGGGGCAGGCCAGGCACCGGCACGGTGAGCTTGAGGCGCGCGCTGGTGGTACCAACCTGGGGTGAATCGGCCACTGCCCCGGAAGGTGCCGGCACCGGAATCAATGCACCGGGCATGGGCAGGGCGGGCAACACCGAATAGGCATTGGCGCGGCCGTAGCGCACGCCCACTTCCAGTTTGGCATTGCCCGGCAGACTGTGCTCAAGCTTGAGTTCCATGCCGGTTTGCTCAGCGCCCGTGACGCTGTTGGAGCTTTTCAGGGCCTCGGCCACCAGCCGATTTGTCTCATCGACGCGGTAGCCCGCCTTGGCGCCGTATTCCGACTGGCCGGCGGACTGCCGGCTGTTGGGGTTGTAAAACCCGGCATCGGTGCGCGCGCCCCAGGCATGGGCCTGCAGTTGCGTGTCTTCATGGCGAATTTCCACGCGCTGGCCGCTGCCGCTGCCTTGCAGGTCGGTGCGGCTGCGGGCCAGCTCGGCCGTGGCAACCGTCTTTTCGCCCAGCTTGGCCGTCAGGTTGACGCCGGCCAGGTTTTGGACATTGAGCGGATCGGCGTCGCGCAGGACTGTTGCGCCCAGCGTCACGCCCCCGCCGAGCTGGACCCTGGCGTCGGCACCTGCGACGGTGTGCTTGGGGCCGCCCGCGTCGATGGCGTAGCCGACCCGGATGAACACCGGATTGAGGTCCGCGTCCACGCTGGGCACCGGGCTCTTGAGCAGCAACTGGCCCGTGAACGGCTCCAGTTCATAGTCAGTGAAGGCGGCCAGCGGCGTGTCCTTGACCACCACCGAGGGCTGGTTGCGGTTGCGCGTGAGGATATTGACTTGCTGGCTGTTGACCACACCGTTGACATCAAGCCGGAATGGCCCGGAGGTGCCGTTGGCACGAAATTCCTGAACGATCTGCCGGCTGGAGGTGCGGCTGGCAAACCCCTCGACCGTGACGGCCCCCTCTTGCCAGCGCCCCTTGGCGCCATTGAGCGCGCGCGTGTACTGCGTCAACTGGCGTGCGGGGTTGTCGGTCTGGGTGGTGTAGTCACCAAGCAGCGCGTAGTTGCTGCCGTTTTGCAACATGACGTAGAGCTTGCCGGTGGACTGGGCATCAAAGCCGCGCGCCGACGAGTCGCCATACACCGGGTAGAACTGGTTGGGCTGAATATCGCGAAATAGCGCCGTGTCTGAAGGCTTGTCCGAGTCGTAGGCCAGCGTCAGCAAGGTCGAGCCAAGCACCTTGCCTTTCAAAAAGAGCGCGGTGCGCGCAGCCACGTCACCCTTGCCGCTGCCAAGACTGCGCGACATGCTTTGAATCTGGCGCTCGAACACATCCCCGCTTTGCGCAGGCTGCAAGGCCGCAGGGTTGAGGTTGCGCAGATTGATGGTGCCCTCGACCAGGCCGGCGGCAATCATGGGGCGCAAATTCGGCATGAATTCGACTTGCGTGGCGGACTTGAGCGCTCCGCTGGTCGCGACCAGTTCGGCCTTGCCGGGCTGGGCTGGCGGCAGCAACAGGAAGCGGCCCACGCCGCCTTCAACAAACACCTGGATGCCCGGCTGGCGCGGGTCAAGGTCGGGCGTTTGCCACTGGCCCATGCTGGCCTGCAGGGTGACCTGCTGGCGCCCCGCCACCGGCAGGTCCTGCGCGTCGCGCAGCAACACGGCCACCGGCACGGCACTGGCACCATCGGCCACGGGCTGCGGTGGTGCGTCGATCAGGATGCGGGCCAGCGGACCGGGCGCGCGCACGGTAATCTGGGCGCTGCCGCGGGTATTGCCAAACCCGTCGAGCGTGCGCACGCGCAATGTGTTGCGGCCAGCGGCAAGGTTCACGCCAATGTATTCCCAGGCGAGGGTGGCGGTTTTTTCAAGACTGCTTTTTTTGCCCACCTGGCTGACGGGCACCAGCTGGTCATTGACCAGCAGTTCAAAGCTGACGCCCAGCGGACCCTTGACCCGAACACGGGTCTGGTTGCTGGCGAGCACCTGCGCATCCTGCAGGCCGATAAACCCGACGTCGGAGTTCAGTGCCGACAGCAGGTCTTCCAGCGGCTCCAGCGTCGGTGCCGCATCTTCAGCAGCCGCCGACGACGGGGCGTCGGCGTCCAGGGTGCTCGCCGGCTGCGCCACGGCGAGCGGCGTGAAGAGGGGCGCGGGCAAGCCCTGGGCATTGGGCGCGTAAGGGCCGCCGGTATCGCCCACCGCGCCCAGCCCCGCCGCAGAAGGAAGCGGGGCGGTGGCTGCGCCAGGCAAGGCCAGGGCGTTCGCGCCAGCATTGGCCTGCAGTGCGCCGGGCAAACCCATGCGGCCGCTGGACGGCAAGGTGCGTGCGTCCGCCGTGACCGCGCCCGGGTTGGCAGACAGCAAGCGGCCTGCAGCCTGCAAAATTTCTGACGGATTGGCCAGCGCCTTGCGCCGCGCAAGGATTTGCGCGCGAATGTCAGGGCTGCATTCGTTCACGGCAAAGTCGGCCTTGCGCAACTCGCCGTGGGTCAGGTCGACAAACTGGCTGGCCGCATCCAGCGCGCTGCGGTTGTTCAACACCTTGAGCGTGGCGCCTGCCGGCAAGGTGGTGCTGTCCAGCTTGGCCACATGGGTGCGCGGGCTCAGGCCATAAAAGCTGTATTTGCCTTCTTCATCCGTCACGGCGTAGGTACCGTCTTCCAGGTAAATCCGCACGCCGGGAATGCCGGGGTCACCGGCATTTTGGACGCCGTTTTGTTCTTCATCGCGGGTGTCGTCCTTGCGGCAATCCGCAAACACCTTGCCCACCAGGTAAGCCTTCGCGGAAAAAACGCCACCAACCACCTGCACGCGCACGCTGGCGCGGTTGGACTGCATGCTTCGGCTGACGGCCTGCGCGGTATTGATGCCGTCGCCCCCCTGGCTGCCCGCGCCCACGCGCACCCGGTAGCTCAACACCGGATTTTTGCCGGGAACGATGCTGCCCACCGCAAACCGCAAACTGACGCCAGAACCGCCGGACGGGTCGGCCAGCAGCACGCCGTCAAGCCGCGCCGTGCCGCGCACGTAGGCAAACCCCGCAGGGAGGCTGTCGTTCACGACGGTGTTGATCAGGATGGCCGGGGTCACGTTGTCCAGCGTGATGGCGTAATTGACGAAGTCGCCGACTTCAGCGGTTTTTTTGTTGGCGGTTTTCTGGATGAACAAGCCCCCCGAGCTGCCAAGGTCCAGCGGGATGTCAAAGCTCACGGGCAAAAGGTCGACCACGAAGAGGCCGCCGTAAGAGCCCGGTGTTTCAAGGTCGCGACCGGCGGGCTGCTGGTCCATGGGCAGCAGGGACGGAAAGGTAAAGCCGGCCGGCGGCGTCACCAGCAGCCGGTAGGTGCTGGGCGCCACCAGCGGAAAATCGTAGCGGCCATCGGCGCCCGTGACGATGGTGCTGGGCGCTGGCATGGTGCCATCGGGCTGAAACACGATGGCGGCGCCGCCTGCCTTGCCGCCGTTGCCCGCGCCAGTCACGTCTATCAGTTGCACGCGCGCGCCGGCCACGGGCAAATTGGTCTGGCTGTCGTAGAGCACTCCGCTGGGGTCGATCAGCATGGTGGCGGCGGCGTTCACGGCAACGCCGCCGCAGGCCGTGATGGAGGCCGTGATCTGGTCGTCGCGCAGCACCTCCAGCGTGCCGTTGCCTGAGGCCACCACCGTCACCGCCCCGTTGGTCGTGGGCACGTTGGGCAAAATGCGGTACACACCGCTGTTGGGCGCGGTTTCAGTGGCGGTGAAGGTTTCAACATCGCCCGTCAGCCGGCTGAGCAGCTTGACCGGCACCGTGGCGATTTGAACCGGATTGCCGGTGCATGCGGTCGCATTGACCTGCACAAACAAGGGGTTGCCGGGCGTACCTTGTGACGTGAGCCGGGTGTATTGCGCGCTGGTGTAAAAGGAAATGCTGGTCGGGTACACGGGCAGCACGACCCGCACGGAGTTGCTAATGGTGCTGAGCGGGGCACCGAGGTCGCGCCAGTCCGCGTACGCCGGGCCTTCAATCGTGCCCACCGCACTGGCGTTGACGCGGACGCTCAATTGGCCCTGCAGGCGGGTTGCCTGGGGCAAATTGGCCACTCCCCAAGCCACGGCGTCAACCACCGCCCCCGCTGGCACGGCGGACACGTAACTGTTGGCCACCGTGCCCTGCACATGGTAGAGGGTCTGGGCGCCAGGGGTGGTGGACGCTTGCACGGAGACCAAAGACACGTTGGTCAGCATGGGCACGCGCAGCACGAACAAGGAGGCCGGCGCACCGTTCACGATGACGTCCATGGGCAAGGCCGCCATATTGCCGCTGTTGGTGACGGTTGCCGTCAGGCCCAGGTCAACCCCCACGGTGGCCGTGGCGGATGACACAACCAGCACCACCCCAAGGACGGCACCGCTGGTGAACGTGACAGTGTCGGTGTTGCTGGCCGTGGCGCCCTGCGACTGGCTCACGGCGCGCAGAACGATCTGGGCAGTTTGACCGGGCACAGCGGCGACTGGCGACTGGCCCGTGATCAGCAGATGGGCGCTGGCGCCGGCCACCAGCGACAGCGCGCCGCCAGCTGGAATGACCGGCTCGCCCGCATCAGCCCGGCCGTTGCCATTGACGTCATGCACCACCTGAAGATTGACCGGCGTGAAGCCGCTGCCCGAAGCAAGGGTTGCACTGATGAGGTAGCTGGTTGGCGCGTTTCCAGTGTTGGTCAGCGTATGGCTGATCGCGAAGGGGCCGCCGCTGCCGATCGGCACGCTCTGGCTGCTGGTCAGCGTGAGGGCTTCAAGCGCGGTCACGCGGGTGTTCACGGTGTTGGATTTCAGCTGCGCCGCAAGCCCGGTGGCCACATCCAGAAAAGTGGCTGTGGCCGTGTTGCTGATGACCGTGCCCAAAGCCACAGGCGCCGCTTGCACTGCAGCCACGCAAAGCAGCAGCAGACACAGGGGCAACAGTTTGCGCAGTAGTCGATAGAACATGAGGAAAAAATGGGACCGGCAGGTTGCGGTAAGCCGCTTTTCACAATCTGCAAGTGCTGCAGATTGTGAAAAGCGGAGGAAGGCTTTCACCTTCCTCCGCACAGCACTGAGAGTGCTGGCTTAGTTGTTGATCTTCACACCGAAGGTCAACACAGCCGACTGGCCAGGCGCCAGGGTGCCAACGGTGGCGGTGATGGTGCCGGCCGCACCCACCAAAGGAGCACCGGCGGCAATCGTGCCCACCGAAGTGGCAGGCGCGGTGCTCAGCAAGGTGTAGCTGGGCGTGGCGTCCGACACGACGACGGCTGTCGCGTCGGCCGAGCCCACGTTGGTCACCGTGATCTGGTACAGCACGCACTCGCCGGGCTTGGCACTCAGGCTGCCCGTGCCGTAGGTCGTGTCAGCAACACCGTCGCAGGTCACGTCCAGCGACTGGCCTTTGTTCAGCGTCAGGTTACCGGCGATCACCGTGGTGCTGTCCGTCGCAACCGACGGCGCAGGCGCCACGACGATATACGTGTTGGTACCGTTGGCGGAAGTCGCCGTGATGGTGGTCGCATTCACGGAGGCGGGCACAGCGCCACTCGGGGCAATCACCTTGTTGAACACGGTGATGGACTGGCCAGGAGCCAAGCCAAGGGCCAGCACGGCATGCAGGCTGCCCGAAATCAGCGGATCAGCCGCATCCAGCCCACCGCTGCCGTTCAAGTCGTAATACATCACGGATGTCCAGCCGGCCTGGTTGTTGGCAGAGGGCAGCGTGATGGTACTGACGGTACCGTTGCCTTCCAGCACGTTGCCGGTGTTGGTCAGCGTGTGGCTGTAGACATAGGAGCCGCCAGGGTAGGTTTGACCCGTGCCGTTAGGCGTGATGCTGAGGGAGCGCACGGCATTGACCGTCACGGCATCATGCAAAGTGTCGCTGACACCGGAGGTCGGCGATAGCGTGCGGAAATACAGATCGCTCGTTCCTGCGGCAACCCCTGCCGGCACCGTGACCACGGCGCAGACCATGACAGAACCACCGGCTGCCACGGAACCCGTGTTGGTGATGGTGGCGCCGGTGGTGGTACAAACGTTTCCAACGTTTGCCTTGAAGGTCACGGTCCAGCCCGCAGGCAGGATCGTGCTGCCGAAACCGGCCACCGTGCTGGCGCCCAGGCTGTAGCTGTCAGGCGATGGGCCGGTGTTGTTGGCCACCAGCGTGAACACCGTGGTGTTGCCAGGGTTCACGCTGTTGGTCACCAGTGCGGAGACCTCGGGACCCGCACCGCTACCCAGCACGCCAGCGGCGCCAATAGCGGCGTTGTTGGTCAGGTCCATAGAGGCCGCAGTGATCGCCGAGAGCGTGTCGGTGGCCGTTGTAGACACGCCCGGGTTAAATACCGAGGTGGCCGTTTTCACGACGCTGAATGGTGCGTTTGCGTTGGTCGCGTTCAGGGGCAAGGTGGCCTTGAGGATCACGTTGTAGGAAGCACCGGGAGCCAAAGGACCGGTGTCGATGATGCCGTCAAGGGCGGTATCCACCATCGGGGTGACGCCATCGCTCTTGAACAGCTGGAAGGTGGTGCCCGCAGGAAAGCTGCCGGTGGACAGCGTGATGTTGAAGCTGTCGGTGCTGTTGCCGTTGTTGGTCACCAGGTTGGTGAAACTGACCGTGGAGCCGGGTGCCGCAGGACCTGGCACCGTATCGCCGGTGAAGCTCAAGGCAGCCGCTTGCAGCACGTTGAAAGGCACGGTGTTGGACGTGCCGGTCACGGTGGTGCCTGCGCCATTGTTGTAGGACGTTGTGGCGGTGTTGTTCTGAACACCGGCTGTCGTGCCAGCAAGCACATTCACCTGAAAGCTGAGGGTACCCGACTGGCCTGCCGCGACCTGTGCCAGGGTGGCCAGGAAGGTTTTGCTGCCTGCGGTGTAGGAAGATACCAGGGTGTTGGGCGCAGTGCCCGCAGTCGCGCCAGCGTCGCTCAGCGCCGTAGTGCCTGTCACACTCCAGCGCGCCGACGTCGCCACATAGCTCATGCCTGCAGGGATCACGTCGGTGATCGCCACGGCGGTGGCAGTGCTGTTACCGGTGTTGGTGTAGGTCAGGGTGTAGGTGTAAGGACCGCTGCCTGGCGCACCGCTGGCGGCGCTGATGGACTTGGTCAGTGTGACCACTGCGTTGCCCGTGACGGTGGTGGTATCGGTGTTGGACTGGGTCAAGGCAGAGAACGCGCTCGTTCCCGTCACGGTGATCACATTGGTCTGTCCTGACGTCGCCGTGCTGGGCACTGTGCCCGTCACGATGAAATTAAAGGCGCTGCCCGAAGCGAGTGCACCGGTGGACGTGATGGCCGGACCGGTGGGCGCACCGCTGCCGTTGTCGACAAAGATCTGCACGTTCGCCAGTTGGAAAGGTGTCGCTGCGCTGGCCGCTGCCAGGCTAAACGTGTCCGAGCCGTTGCCGGTATTGGTCAGGGTGTGCGGGTAGTACACCACGCTGCCTGGCGTGGCGGTCTGGGCACCATTGGCCACAAGCGTCATGCTGGCCACCTGGGTGACCGAGGTGCTTACGGTGTTGGACGTTACGGTGCGCGCAACGCCGGAGACGTCGGTGTAGGCCGCGGAAGCCTGGTTACTGATGGACGTGCCCGCTGGCGGCGCGGCCGCATGCGCCCCGATGCCGGCAAACGCCAGCAGCAGGGTAACAAACAGCCCGACCAGCCAATGCGTAAAGAAATGAGGCAGCCGAAGGGGCTGCGGACCTGGGGGTGTGGCGTACATGATGGGGCTTACTCCTGGTTTCTTGGGTGAACGTTAATTTCAGAAAAAGATAAAAATGACGCACGAGGACTCCCCGAACCGCAGGGTTCGGTATCGAAGCGTGGAAAACGGGGCTTACTTCACGGCTTGGCTCTGGCGCTGACGCTGGACTCGGGGGCATCAATGCGCACCCGCAACCCGACCGCAGCACTGCCACCTGCAGCCAGGGTGCCGACTTCCCAGCGCAGGGCGCGGTATTGCTCCAGCGGCACGGGCTCCGCTCGTTCAGCACCGTTGGACTGTTTGACCATGCGCATCAGGGGCATGGGGGCAAAGCGGGCGCCGTCCGTTGACGCCTGCGCGGCGGCAGGCGAGGCGCTGCCCGCAACAAACGTGGTGCCCATGGGCACCGGCACGGTCGCCAGCAGCTTGGCCGCCGCCGCAGTGCCGCCGTTGCGGTAGGTGCTGCTGTAGTCAATCAGATCACCCGGCTTGCCTTGTGCGGCAGGCCGGAGAACGGCCTTGCCATCGACCATGTCCACGCGTTGCGCGAGGAGCGTCGAGGTCACGTCGGCACGCTGAGCCCAGGCGGCCTGCCCCATGGCCAGGCTGGCGGAAAAAATACAGAGACTTAAAAGCGACTTCATCATCGAATACCCCGTTGTCAGGCCTCAAAACTCGACTGCATGACCTTGTTTTGATCGTTTGGCAGCGGGTTCTTAAGAAAAATAATTACATTTTGATATGAACTAATTTAAGCTTTTTTTACAAAAAATTAATTTTTCCCCGCTAAACAAACTCCAAAAAAGCATAAAAAGTCACCATTTTTATGAAAATTCTTTCATATTTCCAACATCTTCATGGAAATTTTTGGATATTTAATTGTTTTCAGACTTATTTACTTACATGAAAATCAGTAGATCTGTAACGGCCATCGACGCCAACGATGACTTCCGGCAGGTTTTTCCGGTTTCCGCGATGCGCAAGCCCACAGGATTTTTTGAACAGCAGCGCTGATCCTGGCGCCGAAAACGATCGCGGACTTTGCAGGAACACTGCGCCAGGGAAGGGGCTCAAATTTGAAGTGCAGCGCCTTGCTCAATCAAGGGCTGCAGATGAAAGAACTCCGGCATTGCCGAACAGTTCAGAGTGGAGCGCGCATGGCGCTGCCGCAAGGGCAAGACCAGGACTTGATGGGGAGCCATCGCCCAAACGGGGGGAGAGCGAAGACCAGGGCGCTGAGAAGGTGATGCACCAAGGCGCCAAAGAGACGAAAACCGCTATTTATTCAATAGCGCTTCATCCAGCACTTCGACCCAATGCCGCACCGGCGTGGCGGTGCCGCTTTGCAAATGCGTAATGCAGCCGATGTTGGCCGACACAATCACTTCGGGCTGCATCTCGCTCAGGTTGGCGAGCTTGCGGTCGCGCAGCTGGTAGGAAATTTTGGGGTTAAGCACTGAATAGGTGCCCGCCGAGCCGCAGCACAAATGGGCTTCGCAGCTGGCGACCTTGATATCAAAACCGAGCGCGCCCAGATGCTGCTCCACGCCGCCGCGCAGTTGCTGGCCGTGCTGCAGGGTGCAGGGCGGGTGAAAGGCAATCTGGCCTGCGCGGGCGGCGACCTGGGGACGCAGTTGCTCCACCAGTTCTGGCAGCAACTCGCTCAGGTCGCGCGTCAAGGCGCTGATGCGGGCGGCTTTGTCGGCGTAGACCGGGTCGCCCTTCAGTATGTGCCCATATTCCTTGACGGTGACGCCACAGCCCGAGGCGTTCATGACGATGGCTTCCACACCCGGCTCAGTGCCCGCGTCCACATAGGGCCACCAGGCGTCGATGTTGCGCCGCATCTCGGCCTTGCCGCCGTCCTGGTCATTGAGGTGAAACTTCACGGCGCCGCAGCAGCCGGCCTTGGGCGCCAGCACGGCCTGAATGCCGGCGGCGTCCAGCACGCGGGCGGTGGCGCTGTTGATGTTGGGGCTCATGGCGGGCTGCACGCAGCCGGCCAGCATCAGCACCTTGCGCGGGTGCCGGCGGGTCGGCCAGCGGCCGGCATCCTGGGGGGCGGGCACCTTGTTTTTAAGCGATGCGGGCAGCAGGCCGCGTACCGCCTGGCCCAGCTTCATGGCGGGCGCAAACAGCGGCGACGGCAGGCCTTCCTTCAGCGCCCAGCGCAGGGCGTTTTCAGTGGCCGGACGCGGTACGCGTTCATCGACCAGCTTGCGGCCAATATCGATCAGGTGGCCGTACTGCACGCCGCTGGGGCAGGTGGTTTCGCAGTTGCGGCAGCTCAGGCAGCGGTCCAGGTGCAACTGGGTTTTACGCGTGGGCACCTCGCCTTCGAGCACCTGCTTGATCAGGTAGATGCGCCCGCGCGGACCATCGAGCTCGTCGCCGAGCAGCTGGTAAGTCGGGCAGGTGGCGGTACAAAAACCGCAGTGCACACACTTGCGCAAAATGGCTTCAGCCTCTTTTCCGTCGGCGGTGTGGATGAATTCGGGGGCGAGCTTGGTTTGCATGATGTTCAGGACGCTGGGTCAATCACCTTGGCCTTGCGACGCAGGCTGCGCAGAAGGTCGGCATGAAAAGGGGGCAAGGACGGGGCGGGCAGCAAAATGGCCAGCAGCGCAGGCACGGTTTTACCAGTCGGCCGACAGGCGGCCGGGATTGAATATGCCGGCCGGGTCAAACTGCTGTTTCAGCGCGTGATGAATGCGCGCCAGCGGGGCACTGAGCGGCGTGAACACCGGCACGCTTTTGTCGGCGGCGCGAAACAGCGTGGCATGGCCCAAGGCTTGGGCGGCCGCCTGGCGAATCGACGGCGCCTGGCTGGCGGGCCGCTTGAGCCAGCGCTGGGCGCCGCCCCACTCCATGAGTTTGGGACCAAGATCAAGCGCGGCAGCTGTGTCGGGTACGCTGACGCGCCACAGCGACTCGTCGCCCTGCAACTCAAAAAATGGCAAGGTCTGCTCGCGCAGGCCGGACCACAGGGCGCCGGCCGTGCTGTCGGCCGCTTCACCGCCCAGGGTGACGCGCGCAGCGGCCACCGCCGCCTTGGCGCCGCGCAGCCGCACGGCCAAATGGCCGTCTTGCCAGCAGGACGCGTTGATGGGCAGAGGCAACCCGCCCCAGCGGTTCAGTTGCTTCAGGGCCTGGGCCTCGGTCATCTCGAACAGCAGCGTGCTTTCAGCGGGCGCCACCGGCAACACCTTGAGCGAGACCTCCAGCAGCAGCGCCAGGGTACCGAGCGAGCCGGCCATCAAGCGGGACACGTCGTAGCCCGCCACGTTTTTCATGACCTGGCCGCCAAAGGTCAGCACCTCGCCCTTGCCGTTGACCAGCGTGACGCCCAGCATGTAGTCGCGCACCGCCCCGACGCTGCCGCGCGCCGGGCCATTGAGGCCGCTGGCCACCATGCCGCCGACCGTGGCGTTCGGACCGAAGTGCGGCGGCTCGAAGGGCAGGCACTGGCCTTGCGACGCCAGCAGCGCCTCCAGCTCGGCCAGCGGCGTGCCGGCGCGCACGGTCACCACCAGTTCGCTGGGCTCATAGCTGAGTACCCCTGAAAAGGCGCGCATGTCGAGCAGGTCCCCCTTCAGCGCCTGGCCGTAAAAATCTTTGCTGCCGCCCCCGCGAATGCGCAGCGACTGGCCTGCTGCGGCTGCGGTGCGTACGCGCTCGGCGATTGAAGCGGTCATGTCGGTATCTGAATCCATGAGCACCATGGTAAGCGCCTCAGGCGCCGGGGCGGTTTGATTTTTTTGAATGGGGTTTGTTCGGATTTTTTGCAGCGGCATGGCCATGCGCCAGAAATCGGCATCAAATCAGAATCAAGCCCAATATTTACGGGATCAATTAGCTATTTATTTAATAGCAATTCAGTCGATAAAGAAATTGACCGGCAAGCCCGGCACCTCGACCTGCATGGAAAACACACAACCCGACTGCGGGTAGATTTGCAGCTCCCGGGCCGGCCGGCCGTGGCGGGCGCTGGTCAGGTACAGCGTTTTCAGGTCGTCGCCGCCAAAGCACGGCATGGTCGGGCATTGGGCAGGAACGGCAAACTCGGCCAGCAACGCGCCGGTGGGCGAGAGCTTGAGCAGCCGGGCGCCTTCGTACATGGCGACGTAGTAGTTGCCTTGCACGTCCACCGCCGCACCGTCGGGCCGGCCGCCGTAGCCCGCCATGCCGGGCTGCCAGCCTTCGGGCTTGCCGGGCCACTGGCAAAACACCCGCTCGCGGCGCAAGGTGTTGGTGGCAGCATCCCAGTCCCAGGCACGAATGGTGTGGCGCGGCGTGTCGGTCCAGTACAAGGTGCCGGCGTCAGGCGACCAGGCCAGGCCGTTGGCGGTGGTGGCGTTGCCGGCCTTGAGTTCAAGCGCGGGCGCGGGGCCGCGGCCATCCAGTGAAAACAGCTGCGCCCGGGCGGCATCGCGTGGCTCGTAAATGGTCCCGGCCCAAAAGCGTCCCAGCGGGTCGGCCTTGCCGTCGTTGAAACGGGTGGTGGCAGGGTCGTGCCGCGCGGGCGCCAGCAACTCCAGCGCCCCGCCCCACTGGCGCGCGCGATAAATTCCGCTTCGCAGCGCGATCACCAGGCCGCTAGCCTGCCCCTGCGTTTTGGCGGGGGCGATGCAGCCGGGCTCCGAGGGCATGGCCCAGCTTTCATGCGTGCCCATGAACACGTTGGCGCGATGAATCTGCCGGGCCGCAATGTCGACCCAGTACAGCAGCTGCTCGTCGGGGTGCCAGAACGGGGACTCGCCCAGTTCGCTGGGCGCGGTCACTACGGTGTGCCAGGTCATGGGGGGGTTTCCTTGAAAAAGCGGGTCGGCCGATGTAGCCAGCGCAAACTGTACAGGCAAAAAAAACAGCCCGCTGGCTTGGCACCAGCGGGCTGAACATCACAATGAGACTATTTTTGGCCATCAGGCAAACTGCCTTTGCAGGGCAGTCCGCCTGGCGTTTTCAAGCTCAGCGGTTATAGGCAGTTTCACCGTGCGAGGTGATGTCCAGGCCTTCACGCTCGTCTTCTTCGCTGACGCGCAGACCAATCGTCAGGTCCACCACCTTGTAGGCGATGAAGGACACGACGCCCGACCACACCAGGGTGATCAGCACGGCCTTGGCCTGAATCCAGACTTGCGACACGATGGAGTAGTCGGCAGCGGTGATGCCGGTAGCCGTCACCCAGTCAGCCACAAAGCCGGGACCGCCCAGGCTCGGGGAGTTGAACACGCCGGTCAGCAGCGCACCCACAATACCGCCCACGCCATGCACGCCAAACACGTCCAGCGAGTCGTCTGCGCCCAGCAGCTTTTTCAGGCCATGCACGCCCCAGAGGCAGGCGAAGCCGGCCACGAGGCCAATCACCAGACCGCCGCCGATACCGACGTTGCCGGCAGCGGGCGTGATGGCGACCAGACCGGCCACGGCACCGGAGGCGGCGCCCAGCATGGAAGCCTTGCCGCGCATCAGCGCTTCACCGACGCACCATGCCAGCACCGCAGCCGCCGTAGCGCCCAGGGTGTTGATGAAGGCCAGGGCCGCAAAGCCGTTGGCTTCGAGCGCGGAGCCGGCGTTGAAACCGAACCAGCCGACCCACAGCAATGCGGCACCGACCATGGTCAGCGTCAGGCTGTGCGGGGCCATGGCTTCCTTGCCGTAGCCGATACGCTTGCCCACCATGTAGGCACCGACCAGCCCGGCCACCGCCGCATTGATGTGCACGACGGTGCCGCCGGCAAAATCAAGCGCGCCGGACTGCCAGATGTAGCCGGCCTTGCTGGTCATGGCGTCCACCACGTCTGCGCTGGTGTAGGCATCAGGACCCATCCAGAACCAGACCATGTGCGCGATCGGGAGGTAGCTGAAGGTGAACCAGAGCACCATGAACAGCAGCACCGCCGAGAACTTGATGCGTTCGGCAAAGGCGCCCACGATCAGGCAGCAGGTGATGCCGGCAAAGGTGGCCTGGAAGGCGGCAAACACGATTTCAGGAATCACAACGCCCTTGCTGAAGGTGGCCGCGTTGGCAAACGTGCCGGCGGTGTTATCCCAGATGCCTTTCATGAACAGCCTGTCAAAGCCGCCAAAGAAGGCGCTGCCTTCGGTGAACGCCAGGCTGTAGCCGTAGATGAACCAAAGCACGACGATCAGCGAGAACGTGACCATGATCTGCATCAGCACCGACAGCATGTTCTTGCTGCGGACCAGGCCGCCGTAGAACAGGGCCAGGCCCGGCACGACCATCAGGATCACCAGAATGGTGGAGACCAACATCCAGGCGGTGTCGCCCTTGTTGGGGACCGGTGCCGGTGCGGCAGCCGGGGCGGCCTCGGGCGCAGCCGCTGCGGCAGCGGGTGCTGGCATGGCGACAGGCGCTGAGGCTGCATCGGCAGGTGTGGCCGTTGGGGCGCTTGCGGCTTCAGCAACGGCTGCAGCCGGCGCGGTAGCCGGCGCGGCGGCCGGCGCCTGGGCCAGTGCGGCCACGCTTGCGGTCAGCAGGCTCAGCCCCAGCGCAAGGGAAACGAGTAGTTTTTTCATGTCGGTGTTCTCTTTTTAGGGGGTTGGGCCTTACAGCGCTTCCTTGCCGGTTTCACCGGTGCGGATACGCACAACCTGCTCAAGGTTGTAGACAAAGACCTTGCCGTCGCCGATTTTCCCGGTGCGGGCAGCGCCTTCAATCGCCTCGATGACGCGGTCCACCAATTCGTCGGACACAGCGGCTTCGATCTTGACCTTGGGCAAAAAATCCACCACATACTCTGCGCCGCGGTACAGCTCGGTATGGCCTTTTTGGCGACCGAAGCCCTTGACTTCAGTGACCGTGATGCCTTGCACGCCAATGCCAGAGAGTGCTTCGCGCACTTCATCCAGCTTGAACGGTTTGATGATGGCCGTGATGAGTTTCATTTTTTGGATACCTCCAGGATTGTTAAAGCGAACACAGGATTCTTAGCATGTAACGTGCCAAACTTGCACAACCACCATGAACAGGTCTGCGCTTTACTGCCTGGCCGCGTTACAGTCAGGTAACACAAACACAGCATGCACCAATTTAGCGCGCGCAAGCTGCACAATTTTGAGACATTTGAACGAAAGTATCCCGATGAGCTTGTCTTTAGTGCACAGCCGCGCCTTGTTGGGGCTGGAGGCGCGGCCGGTTTGCGTGGAAGTGCATCTGGCCAACGGCCTGCCCAGCTTCACGCTGGTCGGTCTGGCTGAAACCGAGGTCAAGGAAGCCCGCGAACGGGTGCGCTCGGCGATCCAGAACACCGGACTTGAGTTTCCGGGCAACAAACGCATCACGGTCAACCTGGCCCCAGCCGATTTACCCAAGGATTCAGGCCGCTTCGACCTCGCGATTGCCCTGGGCATTTTGGCGGCCAGCGGGCAGATTGATGCGCGCAAGCTCAAAGGCTATGAATTTGCGGGCGAGTTGTCGCTGGGCGGCGACCTGCGGCCGGTGAAGGGCGCGCTGGCCATGAGCCTGGCCGTTGCCAACGATGCGCAGCATGCAGCCGGGACCCTGCCCAAGCTGGTGCTGCCCGAAGGCAGTGCCCAGGAAGCGGCGCTGGTGCCGGAGGCCGAAATTTACGGCGCCCGGCATTTGCTCGACGTGGTGCGGCAATTTCTGCCCGGCGATGCGGCGCAAGACGCGCCGGACGGCTGGTCGCGCGTGCTGCCGTGCGTGCCGCCGCCTGCGCCCACCTACCGGGACCTGGCGGACGTAAAAGGCCAGGCCGCTGCCCGGCGGGCGCTGGAGATCGCCGCCGCGGGCGGCCACAGTCTCCTGATGATGGGCGCGCCCGGCTCCGGGAAATCCATGCTGGCGCAGCGCTTTGCCGGCTTGCTGCCGGCCATGACGACGCAGGAAGCACTGGAAAGCGCTGCCGTGGCCTCGCTGAACGGGCGTTTTTCGCTCGAACAATGGGGCGTGCGACCCACCTGCGCGCCGCACCACACCGCCAGCGCGGTGGCACTGGTCGGTGGCGGCTCGCCGCCGCGGCCGGGCGAAATCTCGCTGGCCCACCGCGGTGTTTTGTTTCTGGACGAACTGCCCGAATTTCCACGTGCTGCGCTCGAAGCCCTGCGCGAACCGCTGGAGTCCGGCACCATCACGATTTCCCGGGCCGCGCACCGGGCCGAGTTTCCGGCGCGCTTCCAGCTGGTTGCGGCGATGAACCCCTGCCCCTGCGGCTACCTGGGCTCCAGTTTGCGGACCTGCCGCTGCTCGCCCGAGCAGGTGTCGCGCTACCAGGGCAAGCTCAGCGGCCCGTTGCTGGACCGGATTGACCTGCATGTGGAGGTCGGCGCGCTGGCCGCCGACGAACTGGTCAACACACCGCCCGGGGAAACCAGCGCAACGATCCGGGCGCGCGTGGTCACGGCGCGCGCGCTTGCCATGACCCGCCAGGGCAGCAGCAACCAGGCGCTCGAAGGCCAGGCCATTGATGCGCAATGCCAGCTTGATCCGGCAGCGGCAAAATTCCTCAACCTGGCGGCCACCCGGCTGGGCTGGTCAGGCCGGGGGATTCACCGCTGCCTGAAAGTGGCCCGGACCATTGCCGATCTGGCCGGCGCCAGCGCGGTGCAGGTCGCGCATGTGGCCGAAGCGGTGCAATACCGCCGCGCACTGAAAGGTGCGTGATGAACCCTCCGCCGCGTAGAATCCGTCCCGCATGAGCCCCACTCCTCCGTCATCTGCACTTCAGCAGATCAAGCAACGCCGCTCGCGCACGCTGACCACCATCGTGCGCGAGGAAATCGCCGGCATGATTGCGTCCGGCGAATTGTCGAGTGGCGACCGCATCAATGAGAGTGAACTGGCCACGCGGCTGGGCATCAGCCGGGGGCCGGTGCGGGAGGCCTGCCGCAGCCTGGAAGAAGCCGGCTTGCTGGTGAGCGTGGTGAACCAGGGCGTTTTTGTCCGGGAAATGACCCTGGACGACGCCCGCGAGCTCTACCAGGTGCGCGGCGCGCTGTCCGGCCTGATCGGCCGACTGGCGGCCGAGCACGCCACCAGTGCGTCACTGAAAACGCTGAGGGCGCTGGTGGACGCCATGAACGAAGCAGCCGACCAGCAGGACCTGTCGGGCTACTACAAGCTCAATCTTGAATTTCATGACCTGCTCATGAAAATCGCCAACAACCGAATGCTTGCTGACCTGTACCTGTCCGTCATCAAACAAACCCATCTGTTTCGCCGCCGCGGGCTGGTCCAGCAAGGCAGTCTGAAAACCTCCAACCAGGAGCATCAGGCCATTCTGGACGCCCTTGAAAGGCACGATGGCGCAGCGGCAGAACAGGCGCTGACCCAGCATGTCGCCAAGGGCTGGGCGCGGCTGGCGGCTTCGATAGAAGCCGCCTGACACCGCCGTTCACCCACCGTTCACCTCCGTTTTTCTTGCGCATACCCAGGCCGGGCGTCGGGCCCTACCTTGCTCAAAAAGGCAACTGTTGACAGTTGGCAGTCGAGGTCTATAATTTTTTTGGCAACCCTTGAAAGCGGCGGGGAGCAAATGATTAACAGACCAGATACGGCGACTGAAAAGTCGGTAAACGTACAGATCCGCGCCTTGGACGCAGGCCCATCACCCCAGATACTGGAGACAAACGACATGAAATTCAAAAGCCTGATCGCCACCGGACTGCTGTCCATGCTGGCAAGCCACGTAGCCCATGCGCAATCGGACTACCCCGTCAACCGGGTGAGCCTGGTCACGCACTCCAGCCCGGGCGGCGGCACCGATGTCTTTTTGCGCGGCCTGATCAAGCACCTGTCGGGGCCCATGAAGGTCAATTTTTCGGTTGAAAATATTCGGGGCGGCAGCGGTGCCACGGCAGTGGCGCACGTCGCCAAGGGCGCCGCCGATGGATCGATTTTTTATGGCACCACGCCAACCTATATTCAGACCACCCTGCTGTCCAGGCCCCAGGTCGGCTATGACGGCCTGGACCCGATCGCCATCATCTTCATCGACCCGGAAGTCATCTACACCCGCACCGAATCCCCGTTCAAATCGCTGGAGGACGTGATCAAGCACGCCAAGGCCAACCCGGGCAAGTCCCGCTGGGGGGCGTCCAACCCGGCATCGCTGGAGCGCATCGCCATGGAGCGGCTGTCGCGCAGCGCCGGCGTGAAAGTGCCCATCGTGAGCCATGAGGGTGGCGCTGACCAGATGATCGG
The DNA here is from genome assembly GCF_018780625.1 of Polaromonas sp. Classification (GTDB taxonomy): domain Bacteria; phylum Pseudomonadota; class Gammaproteobacteria; order Burkholderiales; family Burkholderiaceae_C; genus Polaromonas. Next base: position 23,403 of record NZ_JADMJK010000111.1, read on the forward strand.
CGTGCTCAACGGCACCTATGACATCGGCATTGGCGAGATGCAGGAGCTCCAGGCACAACTGGAAGCCGGCAAGATTCGCCTGCTGGCCACCTTGTCGGAAAAGCGGCTTGATGGCCTGCCGCAGCTCATGACCGCCAAGGAGCAGGGATTCAATGTCGTGGTGCGCAAGTTCCGCGGCCTGGCCGGCCCGAAGGGCATTCCAGACAACGTCGCCCGCCAGATGGAAGACGCCATTCGCAAGGCGGTGGCATCACCGGCCTACAAGGCGGAATACACCAGGGAGCACTTGACGCCCATGGTACTGGGCCGTGAGGCGGCGCGTCAGTTCACCGCCGACGTGGCGGCGGAAACCATCACGTCGTTCAAAGAGATTGGCTTGCTCAAATGACGGAAAACTTCGCTGACCGTATTTCGGGGGCGCTGGGCATCGCGCTTTCAGCCAGTTATATCGCGTACGCACAAACGATTGAAGACAGCATGCTCGCAGACTCAGTGGGCGCGGCAGGCGTACCCAGTGGTGTGGGCATGGTCATGCTGCTGGCGTCGGCCGCCCTGCTGCTCAAGGCCAAACCGCCGAGCGTGACCGACGAACTGCCGACTCAGAAAGGCGCCGCAAACTGGCGCACCCATGCGCTGGCCCTGGGTTTGCTGGCCATGCTGGTCGTGTACGTGCTGATCCTTCCGCTGGCCGGTTACTGGACCTCCATTGCACTCTTGCTGGGCGCGGTCGCCTGGCTGGTCGGGGCCCGGACGCCCAAAACGCTGCTGCTGTGCGCGGTGCTGGGTGCTTCGGCGCTTTGGCTGCTGTTTTCCATGGCCCTGCAGGTGCGCATGCCGCCCGGCGTGTGGCCTGCATGGCTGGGAGTCTGACCATGGAAGCCTTCTTGAGTGCTGTGGTCAGCCTGCCCACGATGTGGTTGCTCGTGGCGGCATTTGCCGGTGTTTCATGGGGCATCCTGGGCGGTGCGCTGCCCGGCATTTCGCCCTCGATCGCCATGGCCTTGCTGCTGCCGTTTACGGTCGGGATGGTGCCTGCCACCGCTATTGTGCTGCTGGCCAGCGTGTATGTGGGCGCCGAATACGGCGGCTCGATTCCGGCCATCCTGATTCGCACGCCGGGCACCAACTCGGCCTCGGCCACCGTGCTGGACGGCTACGAAATGGCCCGCCAGGGCAAGGCCGGCGAGGCCCTGGGCATTTCGCTGATGTCCGGCCTCATTGGCGGCCTGTTTGGCCTGCTGGTGCTGGTGCTGGCCACAGAAAGCCTGGCGCGCGTGGCGCTCGCGTTCACCCCGGCCGCGTATTTTTCGCTGGGCATCCTCGGCCTGTCGGTGATTGCCGGGCTGTCGGGCGGCTCCTTGCTGCGCGGCGTCATAGCCGCCTGCATCGGGCTGATGCTGGCCTTCATCGGCAGCGACCCGGTTTCGGGCGTGCCGCGGTTCACCTTCGGCTCGGCCGATCTCTTGGGCGGCATCAAGCCCATCCTGGTCATGGTCGGCCTGTTTGCCGTGACGGAAATGCTGGTGCAGATTGGCGAGCCGGCCTGGGCCAAGGCCATCAAGTCGCAAGCGCGCCTGAAGCTGCCCAACCTGGCCATGTCCAGGCGCCTGTTCAAGCCGCAGGCCATTGGCGCGGTCATTGGCACGGTTGAAGGCGTCACGCCAGGCGCGGGCGGCACCATTGCCGCCTTCATGGCTTACTCGGAAGCCAAGCGCTGGTCCAAGCACCCGGAAGAGTTTGGCAAAGGCTCGCCCGAGGGCATTGCCGCACCAGAGTCTGCCAACAACGTGGTCACGGCCACCGCCCTGGTGCCTTTGCTGAGCCTGGGCATTCCGGGGTCTAACTCTGCGGCCATTTTGCTGGGGGGCTTCATGATCCACGGTTTGCAGCCGGGGCCCATGCTGTTTCAAAAAGCGCCCGAGGTGGTGTGGAGCCTGTATGGCGGCCTGTTTTTTGCAAACATCGCCATGCTGTTGATCGGACTGGTCATTTTGGCGCCCTGCATCTGGCTGGTAAACCGCCCCAAGCCCTACCTCATGGCTTTCATTCTGGCCCTGGTCATGTCGGGCGTTTATGCCATGCACCAAAGCCTGTTTGAACTGGGCCTGGTGCTGGGCATCGGTGTGCTCGGCTACGGCATGCGCCTGCTGCGGCTGCCCGTGCTGCCGCTGGTGCTGGGCCTGGTGCTGGGCTACCTGGTCGAGTCCAACTACCGCCGCAGCCTGCTGATTTCAGGCGGCGAGCACAGCATTTTCGTGACCGATCCCGTGTCGCTGGCGCTGCTGATGCTGGCCCTGGCGCTCACGCTCTACACCGGCTGGAAAGAATTCGCCACCAGCAAGAAAGTTTCTGCATGAAGTCTCTGCACCCCCCCGCCATGACCATCTCGCGCCGGCTGGCGCAGGCCATCACCGCGGCATCACCCGAAAACCTTCCCGGCGCACGCGCCACCGGCCAGCGGCTGCTGATGGACGTAACCGGCATCTGCATCGCGGCCCGCAGCGAGCCCTACGTCAAGGCGGCCATGGCCGCGCTGGAGCAGGACGGCCCCTGTACCGTCATCGGCTCGGCGCAGACCTTCGGGGTGGAAGCGGCGTCGTTCGTCAATGGCATTGCCGCCCACGGCGAAGACTTTGACGACACCTACGAAGGCGGCCCGGTGCATGCTGGCGCCGTGGTGGTGCCGGCGCTGCTGGCTGCCGCGCAGCGCCACCAGCTGTCGGGCACCGACTTGTTGCGCGGCATGGCCGTGGGCGTGGAGGTGATGTGCCGGCTTTGCGCGGTGGCGCCCACCAAAGTGCACAAGGCCGGCTTTCATCCCACCGCCATTTTTGGTGTCATGGGCGCCGTGGCCGGCCTGGGCGCCGGCATGCGCCTGACGGAAGACCAGCTGGTGGACGCCTTTGGCCTGGCCGGCAGCATGGCCTCGGGGATCATCGAATACCTGGCCGACGGTTCCTGGACCAAGCGCATGCACCCCGGCTGGGCCGCGCAGTCGGCGTACCGCGCGGTGCGCCTGGCGCAGGCCGGCTTCAAGGGGCCGGCCACTGTATTTGAAGGCACGCACGGCCTGTTTCATGGTTTCGCCAATACCAGCGACGGCAACTTTGAAGCCATGTTGTCGGGCATGGGCAAGGAATGGATCTGGACCAGCATCGCCTTCAAGCCCTACGCCTGCGGCACCATGGCCCACCCCTACATCGACTGCGCCCGCAGCCTGCGCCGTGAGGGTCTGGACCCTGCGCAAATTGCGCAGATCGAATGCGAAACCGCGGAAGGCATTGTTCACCGGCTGTGGGAGCCCCTGGCGCTCAAGCAGTCGCCGCCCAACGCCTACGCCGCCAAATTCAGCATTCCGTATGCCGTTGCAGCGGGGCTGCTGCTCGACAACGCAGGTCTGGGCGAATACTCGGAAGCGGTGGTGCAGCGTGCCGACTTGCGGGCGCTGGCGGCCCGCGTGCGTTACGTGGTGGACCCGGCCAACCCCTACCCCAAGCAGTTCACGGGCCATGTGCGCGTGACCCTGCTGGACGGCAGCGTGATGGAGGCCCGCCAGGGCTTCTTCAAGGGCGGCGCCGACCACCCGCTGAGCGATGCCGACCTGCAAGCCAAGTTTTTTGCCAACTGCCTGCATGGCCAGGTCAAGTCGGCGCAGGCGCAAGCCATGCTGACCATGCTCCAGCAACTGTTCGACGCGCCGGTGGTGGACGTGTCGCTGCTGGCGGCGACACCGGCATGACCCTGCATATGAACGTCAATCTGGACACAAGCGCGAGCCCCGGCACGCAAGAGCGGCGCGTGGCCCTCGTCACGGGCGCCGGACGCAACATCGGGCGAGCCATTGCGCTGCAGCTCGCACGCGATGGCTGTGCCGTGGCCGTCAACGTGCGGACTTCCCGGGCCGAAGGGCAGTCCGTGGTGGATGAGCTCCACGCCCTCGGTGTACCGGCCCTGCTGTGCCTGGCCGATGTGACCGACCAGGCCGCAGTGGCGGCCATGCTGGCCAGCATCGGCACGCAATGGGGCCGGCTGGACGTGTTGGTGAACAACGCCGCCATTCGCCGCGAGTCCCCGCTGGCGGAGCTGGCCGCCGATGACTGGCACAACACCCTGGCCGTGGTGCTTGACGGCGCATTTTTCTGCGCGCAGGCCGCCTTGCCGCTGCTGTTGCAGTCGGCGGGCGCGGCCATCATCAATGTGGGAGGAATGACCGCCCATACCGGCGCGGCCAACCGGGTCCACGTGGTCACCGCCAAGGCGGGCCTGGTGGGCATGACCCGCGCGCTCGCGCATGAACTCTCGCCGCAGGGGATCACGGTCAATTGCGTGTCGCCGGGCATGATTGAATCGGTCCGCAACAGCGAAACCGCCTCGGCATCACCCAGCCACCACGCCGTCCACCGGCCGCTGCTGGGCCGTCGCGGCACCGTGGACGAAGTGGCCGACGCCGTGGCCTGGCTGGCCAGTCCCCACGCCCGGTTCATCACGGGGCAGGTGCTGCATGTGAATGGCGGGACTTATTTGGGCAGTTGACGGGCTGGCCTGCCTCAACCCGCCGCGCCAGGGATCAAAGGTTAGGCGCGAGCAGCCGCTGCAGATCGGCCGGCTTCACCCCGCGCCGTTTGGCCAGGTCCTCCAGCTGGTCGTCGCCGATCTTGCCGACGTTGAAATAGGTGCTGTCCGGGTGGCTCAGGTAAAAACCGCTGACGCTGGCCGCTGGCGTCATGGCCAGGCTGGACGTCAGCGCCATGCCGATATCGGCGCATTGCAGCAACTCGAACATGTCCTTTTTCACGCTGTGGTCCGGGCAGGCCGGGTAGCCGGGCGCGGGGCGTATGCCCTGGTATTGCTCGCGAATCAGCGCGTCGGTTTCCAGCGACTCGGCGGGCGCATAGCCCCACAGGTCTGTGCGCACGCGCTGGTGCAGGGCTTCGGCAAAGGCCTCGGCCAGGCGGTCGGCGAGCGCCTTGAACATGATGGACGAGTAGTCGTCATGGTCGTCCTGGAACTGCTTTTCCTTCTTCTCGGCGCCCAGACCGGCGGTGACGGCAAAGACACCGATGTAGTCGGAAATCTTGAAGTCGTTATGGCCTTCAGCCCCCGCCTTGCCTGCTCTGGCCGCTATTAATTCAGGCGTCAGCACCTTGGGCGCGACAAAGTCAGCCAGGCAACGGCTGGGGCGCATCACGCCGTCAACTGCTGTTTTTTCGGTCTGCTGGCGCAGGCCATGCCAGGTCATCGCGACTTCAGTGCGCGTGTCATCGGTGTAGATTTCAATGTCCTCGCCCACGCTGTTGGCCGGATACAGGCCCACCACCCCGCTGGCGGTAAGCCACCGGCCATCGATCAGGCGCTTGAGCATCTTCTGCGCATCGGCATAGACGCGCGTCGCCTCGACGCCAACCACTTCGTCCGTCAGGATGGCCGGGAATGGCCCGGCCAGGTCCCAGGTCTGAAAGAACGGCCCCCAGTCAATAAAGCGCGCCAGCTCGGCCAGGTCAAAGTTCTTGAACACGCGCCGGCCAATGAACTTGGGAACGGGTGGCTGGTAGTGCGCCCAGTCAATCGGCGTGGCATTGGCGCGGGCCTTGGCCAGCGGCCACATCGGCGTCTGCTTCTTGTTGGCGTGCTGGGTGCGCACCTTGTCGTAGTCGGCGTTCAGTTCGTCAATGTATTTGGCGGCCTGGTCGGACAGCAGGCTTTGCGCCACGCTGACGCTGCGCGAAGCGTCGGGCACGTACACCACCGGGCCTTCGTAGTGCGGCGAGATCTTGACGGCCGTGTGCACGCGGCTGGTGGTGGCGCCGCCAATCATCAGCGGGATTTTCCTGAGCCGGAAATGGTCGTCCTTCTGCATCTCGGCGGCGACGTACTGCATCTCTTCCAGGCTGGGCGTGATCAGGCCCGACAGGCCCACGATGTCTGCGCCTTCGGCCTTGGCCAGCGCCAAAATCTCGTGGCAGGGCACCATCACGCCCATGTTGACCACTTCAAAGTTGTTGCACTGCAAGACCACGGTGACGATGTTCTTGCCGATGTCGTGCACGTCGCCCTTGACGGTGGCGATGATGATCTTGCCCTTGGTCTTGACGTCGGCGCCGGCCGCTTCCAGCAGCAGCTTTTCAGCCTCGATGTAGGGCAGAAGGTGCGCCACGGCCTGCTTCATCACGCGGGCGCTCTTGACCACCTGCGGCAGGAACATCTTGCCCTGGCCGAACAGGTCGCCGACCACGTTCATGCCGTCCATCAGCGGGCCTTCAATGACGTGCAGCGGCCGCCCGCCTTCGGCCTTGATCGCCTGCCAGACTTCCTCGGTGTCTTCGGTGATGAACTCATTGTTGCCGTGCACCAGCGCATGCGACAGGCGGGCCCGTATCGGCAGCGCGCGCCACTCGTACTTTTTGCTGTCGTCCTTGGCGCCGCTCTGGGCGGTTTCGGCGACTTCAATCAGGCGCTCGCCGGGCGAGAGTTCTGGCTCGCCGGGCTTGTAGCTAGGTGCGCGGTTCAGCACCACGTCTTCGACGCGCTCGCGCAACACCGGCTCCAGGTCGTCATAGACGCCGACCATGCCGGCGTTGACGATGCCCATGTCCATGCCGGCCTGAATCGCGTGGTACAAAAACACGGTGTGAATGGCTTCCCGCACCGGGTCGTTGCCGCGAAAGCTGAAGCTCACATTGCTCACGCCGCCCGACACCTTGGCGCCCGGCAGGTTGGCCTTGATCCAGCGCGTGGCCTCAATGAAGTCAACCGCGTAGTTGTTGTGCTCGTCAATGCCGGTGGCAATGGCAAAAATATTCGGGTCAAAAATGATGTCTTCGGGCGCAAAACCCACTTCATCGACCAGCACGCGGTAAGCGCGCTCGCAAATTTCCGTCTTGCGCTGGTAGGTGTCGGCCTGGCCTTGCTCGTCAAACGCCATCACCACGGCGGCCGCGCCGTAGCGCTTGAGCAGCTTGGCCTGGTGCTTGAAGATGTCGACACCTTCCTTCATGGAAATCGAATTGACGATGCCCTTGCCCTGGATGCAGCGTAGCCCGGCCTCGATCACGCTCCACTTGGAGCTGTCAATCATGATGGGCACCCGCGAGATGTCGGGTTCGCTGGCAATCAGGTTCAAAAACCGCACCATGGCGGCCTGGCTGTCCAGCATCGCCTCGTCCATGTTGATGTCAATGATCTGCGCGCCGTTTTCAACCTGCTGGCGGGCCACGGCCAGCGCCTTTTCGTACTCGCCGTTCAAAATCATGCGGGCAAAGGCCTTGGAGCCGGTGACGTTGGTGCGCTCGCCGATGTTGACGAACAGCGTGTCCGCGCCGATGGAGACCGGCTCCAGGCCGGACAGTTTCATGGGCGGGACTGCTTGGGAATACTCAATTGCGGACATGACTCACCTTGGAATAAAGGTGAGCGTCGTTGCTAAAAAGGGATAGTTCGGCCCTGTTTACCCAAGCCTGACGAAACCGGAATTTCGCTGCAACGCTCCTTGAGTTGGGCTTAATTTTAAGCATTTAATGCCCGCCCTTAAGCACCCCAAGCCAAAACCCCGTTCGTTCAGCCCGTGTTTAACCAGTTTTTTAGAAAAAAACGTCCCGCCATTTCGGGCAACCGGGCTGGAAAACTCGTCCACTGCAGATCTGGCCGCCGAGCGGCTGGTCGCTGCGCGACAACGCCGACAAACTCAAGATGTAGGTTCAGCTGACGCAGGTGATGCAGCAGGAAATCAGCGCGCTGACGACGAACTGAGCGGGTTTGCAGCCGCTTTAGCCTATTTACCTGCTTGCGCCGATCAGACCGCTTCCCGGTAAAACAACCGCCGCGCGGGCACCGGCGCCACCGCGCTGGCAATCGCCGCAATGTGCTCAGGCGTGGTGCCGCAGCAGCCGCCCACGATATTGACCAGCCCTTCGGCCGCAAACTCGTGCAGCAGGCGCGACGTGACGTCTGGCGTTTCGTCAAAACCGGTGTCGCTCATGGGGTTGGGCAGGCCGGCATTGGGGTAACAGCTGATGAAGGTGTCGGGCGCGGCCTTGGCCAGCTCCTGGATGTAGGGGCGCATCAGCGCGGCGCCCAGCGCGCAGTTCAGGCCCACGGCCAGCGGCTCGGCATGGCGCACGCTGTACCAGAAGGCCGTCACGGTCTGGCCGCTCAGGATGCGGCCCGAGGCGTCGGTCACAGTGCCGCTGATGATCAGCGGCAGGCGCTCGCCGCTGGCCTCAAAGTACTCGTCAATCGCAAACAGCGCCGCCTTGGCGTTGAGCGTGTCAAAAATGGTTTCGACCAGCAGCACGTCGGCGCCGCCCTTGACCAGCGCTTCGGTCTGCTCGTAATAGGCCTGGCGCAGCACTTCAAAGCTGGTGTTGCGCGCGCCGGGGTCGTTGACGTCGGGGCTGATGCTGGCGGTCTTGGGCGTGGGGCCCAGGGCGCCCACCACAAAACGCGGCTTGTCTGGCGTGGAGAACTTGTCGCAGGCGGCGCGCGCGATGCGGGCCGACTCGTAGTTCATTTCCACCGCCAGGTCGGCCATGTCGTAGTCGGCCTGGGCCACGGTGGTGGCGCCAAAGGTGTTGGTTTCGATCAGGTCGGCGCCGGCGGCCAGGTAGCCTTCGTGGATGTCCTGGATCACGTCGGGCCGCGTCAAGCTCAGCAACTCGTTGTTGCCTTTGACGTCCTTGTGAAAATCCTTGAAGCGCTCGCCCCGGTACTGGGCTTCGCTCAGGCGAAAGCGCTGGATCATGGTGCCCATGGCGCCGTCGAGGATGGCGATGCGTTTTTCAAGAATGGCGGGAAGCTGCTGTCCGCGGGTGTAGGGGGTCTTCGTCATGCCTGCATTTTAGGGGGCTGGCGCTTGCCCTGGCGTTTCCCCGACAATAGCACCTTGCCCGCCAACCGGCCCTGCCCCCATGAAAAACCTCCATCCCCAACAAGCCTGGACCTGGCTGCAGGCGCACCCTGACAGCCTGTTTGTCGACGTGCGCATGGAAATCGAGTCGCTCTACGTGGGCCGCCCGCCCGGCGTGGTCAATGTGCCGTGGTACGAATACCCCGACCTGCAGGCCGATGCCCAAAAGTTTGCCGACGCCGTGGCCCGCGAGGCGGACGGCAAAGCGCAGGCGGTGCTGCTGATTTGCCGCTCCGGCAAGCGCACGCTGGACGCCGGCAAGGCGCTGGAAGCGGCCGGCTTCAGCAATGTGCAGCATGTGGTGCACGGCTTTGAAGGCGAGCTGGACGAGCACTTTCGCCGCTCCACCCTGTCGGGCTGGCGCTTTGAGGGTCTGCCATGGGAACAGATGTAACGCCAACGTCATAAGTTTCGAGACAAATCAGGCACTAGCCTTTATAGAACCGTCAAAATCAGCTATTTTTTATATAGCAAAATCACTTTATTCCGACCCCGACTGACTGGCCCATCTTTTGTCCTCATTGCCCACCTCTCCCCCCCAGCCGACCGCCCTGGACGTTCTAGGCCAGGTTTTTGGCTATTCGCACTTTCGCGGCCCACAAGAGGCCATCGTTGACCACGTGGTGCACGGCGGCGACGCGCTGGTGCTGATGCCCACCGGCGGCGGCAAGTCGCTGTGCTACCAGATTCCGGCCATCGTGCGGCAAAACGCGGGGCACGGCGTGACCATCGTGATTTCGCCGCTGATCGCGCTGATGCATGACCAGGTCGGCGCGCTGACGGAAGCTGGCGTTTCGGCGGCGTTCCTGAATTCGACGCAGACTTTTGAGGAAAGCAGCGCGCTGGAAAAGCAGCTGCTGCGCAACGAGTTGACGCTGCTGTATGCCGCGCCCGAGCGCATCAACACGCCGCGCATGAAAGGCCTGCTGGCTTCGCTGCACGAGCGCGGCCTGCTGAGCCTGTTTGCGATTGACGAGGCGCACTGCGTGAGCCAGTGGGGCCACGACTTCCGGCCCGAATACCGCAGTCTGAGCCTGCTGCACGAGACCTTTCCCGACGTGCCGCGCATGGCGCTGACGGCGACTGCCGACCACCTGACGCGCCAGGACATGATTGAGCGGCTCAAGTTAGACGATGCGCGCGAGTTTGTCAGCAGCTTTGACCGGCCCAACATCCGCTACACCATCGTCGAAAAAACCGACCCGACGCGCCAGCTGCTGCGCTTCATCCAGACCGAGCACGACGGCGAAGCCGGCATTGTGTACTGCCAGTCCAGGAAGCGGGTCGAGGAAATTGCCGGCATGCTGGAGGCCGCCGGCATCAAGGCCATGGCCTACCACGCCGGGCTTGAATCCAGCCTGCGCCAGCAGCGGCAAGACCGCTTTTTGCGCGAAGAGGGCATGGTGATGGTGGCCACGATTGCGTTCGGCATGGGCATTGACAAGCCCGATGTGCGCTTTGTGGCACACCTGGACATGCCCAAGAACATTGAAGGCTACTACCAGGAAACCGGCCGCGCCGGCCGCGACGGCCAGAGCGCCGACGCCTGGATGGTCTACGGCCTGCAGGACGTGGTGAACCAGCGCCGCATGATAGACACCAGCGAGGCGGCCAGCGAGGAGTTCAAGCAGGTGATGCGCGGCAAGCTCGATGCGCTGCTAAGCCTGGCGGAAGACACGCGCTGCCGCCGCGTCAGCCTGCTGGGCTACTTTGGCGAGGCCAGCCAGCCCTGCGGAAACTGTGACAACTGCCTGAATCCGCCAGCGGTGTGGGACGCCACCGACGCAGCGCGCAAGATGCTCAGCTGCATCTACCGCGTACAGCAGGCCAGCGGCATCAGCTTTGGCGCCGGCCACCTGATGGACATCCTGCGCGGCAAAACCACCGAAAAAATCACACAATACGGCCACGAAAACCTGAGCACCTTCGGCATTGGCGCCGACCTGGCCGAGGCCCAGTGGCGCAGCGTGCTGCGCCAGCTGATTGCCAGCAACATGGTGCGCGTCAACGCCGAAGCCTTCAACACCCTGCAGCTGATGCCCGATGCGCGCCGGGTGCTCAAAGGCGAGGCCAGCGTGCTGCTGCGCCAGCAGTCGCTGACTACCAAGGCCGCCAAGCCCAAGCGCGGCAGCAAGACCTCGGTCAAGGGTCTGGTCGAAGCCACGCTCAACGCCGGCGCGCTGGAGCGGCTGGCCCACCTGAAGGCCTGGCGCGGCGAAGTGGCGCGCGAGCACAACCTGCCCGCCTTCGTGATTTTTCACGACGCCACGCTGCGCGCCATTGCCGAGCAGGCGCCACAAAGTTTGCAGGACCTCGAAGGCATCAGCGGCATGGGAACCAAGAAGCTGCAGGCCTATGGGGCCGAGGTGCTGCGGGTGTGTGCGGCGGCCTAAGCAGCGGCGGACCGTTTCAGCAACGCCTGTGCGCTCGGGCTGGAAGGCTTGGCATCGACTCGCTCGGCAGCGAGTGCCCGGGCCAGGGCGAACTGCCCATCGTCCCAGGCCGCCTCCAGCAGGGTCAGGTCAATCAAGTCGCGCTGCGCATGGCTGCCGCCAAAGCGGTGCGCAATGCTGCGCACCGGACGCAGCAACTCAACGGCGCGGCCGGAATCGCCCTCGGCAAACACCCGGATCGCCTGGCTCAGCGGTGCGCCGACATCGCGGGTGAACATGGCGTTGTCGCCGGTGCCGGCCATGGCGCGCTGCTGGGCCTCCTCCACGGCGCGAATGGCCTCGCCCTGCCCATCGCTGACGAAGGCCATCATCGCGTGCGCGTCGTTGAAGGCGTACTGCCCGCTGCCGGCGTTGGGCAGCCAGCCTTGCGCCACCTCATGCCAGCGCTCGCCCAGGTCCACGCCGCGCAAGCGCAGGCGCCACAGCAGTGCGCTGGCGTCCACCAGGTCGAGCACCAGCGTGGAATGGCTGGCGCGCACCGCACTGTGGAACAGAAAAAGCACCTCCTCCAGGTCGCCCTGGTCCAGGTGGTAGAGCGCCAGATGCCACCAGTTGTGCACGGCAAAGAAATTGTCTTCGGCCCAGTCGGGCTGGCGCTGGCGCATCCAGGCGATGCCCTCGCGCGCCCGGCCCTGCATCTCCAGCACATGGGTTACCGCATGGTGCGCCCAAGCGTCGCGCGGCTCCAGGTCCAGCGCGGCACGGCCGGCGGTTTCGGCGCGGGCATAGGCGCCTGTTTCCTCCAGTCCGAAAGCCTGCATGCCCAGCAACGCATGGTAGCCCGGCATGGATACGGACCAGGCGGGCAGCGCGCGCACGATGCGGTCTCGCAGCATGCGCGCATCGCCCAAATAGAAGTCCAGCACATGACCAGCCTGCAGCGCCAAGGCATCCGTCGGGTAGGCGATGGACAGGTCTTCCAGCACGCGCGCGGCGGCCCGCCATCGCCCCTCAAGCAGCTGGCGAATGGCCGCCCCGTGGACTTGCTCCCGCGGATTGGCTGGAAGCGTTTCAATCGCCTCCAGGTCGCGCCGGGCGACGGCCAGTCCGGCCGGTTCGGTGCCCAGAAGATGCAGCCAGGCGTGCAACACATGGCCCATCACGAAATCCGGTCGGCAGGCGGTGGCCGCCTCAATCGTGGCCACCGGATCTTGCCGGTAGCACTGGAATTGATGCAAGGCCGTCGCGTAGAGCGCTGCGCTGTCGGTTGACGCGCCGCTCAGGGCATGGCCCAGGTTGTCAGCGGGGTTCATCGTCGTTGCTCCTGCCACGGGAAAACAATTTCGAAATACGGACGCAATCCAGTTTTATTCCAAGCTGATTGGAAATTTAAATTCAATTGGAATTCAACTCAAATCACTTTTGTAAGTTTCCACAACACCCCTGCGGGCCTGTGGGCCGATGTGCCGGGGTGGGTTGGGACGCGGCTGACTTACCGCGTATTTCATATTTGAACGCTGCCCACCGCCTCACGTGCAGAGCGCTGCGGCGCCATAGGAACAATGGACTACCCGCTACTCATCCCGCAGCAACGCTAGCGCATGAAGCCCATCCCCCGCCCCTCCCTCACCTCGGGCTTGATGCGGTGCTCCGCCTCCAGCTGCGCCAGAAATTCTTCGGCAGACAGCGCCGCAGCCAGAATCACCCCCTGCCGCTTGACCGCTGCAAAATCGCCGGGGCACAGCTGCGTCAACTGGGCCAGCCGTTTCTGCAGCGCGTCCGTGAGCAGCAAGGCATCGCCCGCAAGCGCTTCCGTCACAAACATGGTGTCACGCTGCCCAGTCGTCAGCGGCATGAACTGGATCTTGAAAGTGAAACGGCGCAGCGCGGCCTGGTCCAGGCTTTCGAGCAGATTGGTGGTGCAGATGAAAATGCCTTTGTGGCGTTCCATGCCCTGCAGCATCTCGTTGACTTCCGTCACCTCGTAAGTGCGCTGGGCGCCGCGCCGGTCCTGCAAAAAGCTGTCGGCTTCATCGAGCAGCAGCACGGCTTTCTCCAGCTCAGCTTCGCGGAACATGGCGGCCATGTTCTGCTCGGTTTCGCCGACGTATTTGCTCATCAGATCGCTGGCCTGCTTGATCAGCAGCGGCTGCTCCAGCGCCTGGGCCACGTGTTCGGCCAGCGCGGTCTTGCCAGTGCCAGGCGGGCCGTAAAAGCACAGTGTGCCGTGGCCCCGGCTTTTAAGCGCCTGCACGATGCGCGGAATTTCAAACCGCGACTCGACGTTGAGCATCGCCAGGTCGTAAGTCGTCACGCTGCAGCGGCCGGACGCTTCGGCCTGGTTGCCCAGCGCCACGTCGGCGTTTTTAAGCTGGCGCTCGATCAGCGACTCCATCAG
>NZ_JADMJK010000111.1:37195-38705 GCF_018780625.1 Polaromonas sp.
GCCCTCGGGCGCGCTGGCCAGGCGGGCAAAGCGCACGGCGGTGCGGATCTGGGCGGGTGTCAGGCCTTTGCGGGCCGCCAGCGTGGCGACAAACGCATCGCTGACCTGCACGCCTTCCAGCGTTTTTCGGACAATGCCTTCGCGCGCGCCGGGCGGCGGCGAGCGCAGTTCCAGGTGGTAGGCAAAGCGGCGCCTGAAAGCCGGATCGATCTGCTCGATACGGTTGGTCACCCACAGCGTGGGCACGGCGTTGGACTCCAGAATCTGGTTGACCCAGGCCTTGCCATTGACCGAACGGGGGGCGGATGCGGGCAGTTGCTCGGAACGGGCCATCAGCTGCGCGGCTTCGGTGGAAATGGGCGGAAACACGTCTTCAACCTCGTCAAAAAGCAGCGCCGAATGGGTGCTGCTCTTGAGGAACACCTGGGCGATCTGCAAGGAACGGTAACGGTCGCGCCCGCTCAGCGAATTGCCGTCGCGGTCGGCGTACTCGACTTCAAACAGGTCCAGCCCGGCGGCCTGCGCCACCACCTTGGCCAGCTCGGTCTTGCCGGTGCCGGGCGGGCCGTACAGCAGCACATTGACGCCCTGCTCCTTGCTGGCAACGGCGTTGCGCAGCAGCGACACCAGCACCTGGGCATCTTCCTCCACAAACGCAAAATCGGTCAGCCCCAGGCTGCTACGCGCGGCCGGCCGGGTAAAGACCGCCATCAGCTCGGCCTGGTCGCGGTAGGCGCGCATCAGCACCGGCGGCAGCTTTTCGCTGACTTTCATCAGATCCGCGAGGTCGGTGATGTTGTGCTCGGAAATCAGGTTTTCAACCATGCCGATGCGCTCCAGCCGGGAGCCGGCGCGCAGGGCCTCGGCCACCTCGACGGCCTTGACGCCCGCCACCTCGGCGATGGCGGCGTAGGCCTCGGGCGCGTTGCTGACCTTGAACTCGACCAGCAGCGAGCGCAAATCGCGCTGATAACGCGCCAGCGTGCCGTACAGCAGCAGCGCGCGCTCGGCGCGGTTGAGCTGCAGCAGCTTGGCCAGGGCGTCGATGTTTTTTTCAACCAGCGTGGACTGTTTTTTAAGCACCTGGCCCAGCCAGTCGCCGGTGGCGGCCAGCACCGACAGCAAGTCCCTGGGCTGATCCTTGGCGTGCTCGTCGAGGTAGAAAAACAGCGTGCCTTCTTCATACGGGCCGCGCCATGCGCCGTGGCGGGCCATGAACTCGGCGTCGCTCAGGTCTTCGTGGCCGCGCCAGAATTCATTGCCGCTGCAGCGGCGCCCCAGAAATTCGCGCAGCCGCTGCAGCGCGGGCAAAGGCCAGACCAGGTGGCGCGCCGACAGCGCCAGCAGGCTGTTCAGGTCGCGCCGCACATTGAACTTGGCGCCCTGGCGCGCCGCCAGCGTCAGCACAAAATGCGAGCACATCAGGTCCAGCACCGGCGCTTCTTTGAGCCCGGGGGACAGCAGCGCCTGCTGCGGTTGCTCGACAAGGGAACGCTTGCTCATAGACAAA
>NZ_JADMJK010000111.1:38805-71219 GCF_018780625.1 Polaromonas sp.
GGACAGCAGCGCCTGCTGCGGTTGCTCGACAAGGGAACGCTTGCTCATAGACAAAGCTCCAGTTTTTGAACGGTACCGCCAATGCCTCCACCCTGATTTTTATTGTTCAAACGAGAACGCACCTTACCCCAAGCTGAAACTTCAGGGAAGACGCGGCGTGACGCGGACAATGTAACGCTGTCCAACCGACCTGTTGTCAAGGAATTCCATGCTGAACCTGCAAGACATTGAACAAGCCGCCCAGCGCCTGCAGGGCCATTTGCTGAACACGCCCTGCGTCGCGTCGCAAACGCTGTCGCAGCTGACCGGCGCGCAAATTTACCTGAAGTTTGAAAACCTGCAATACACCGCGTCCTTCAAGGAGCGCGGCGCCTGCAACAAGCTGGCGCAACTGAGCGAGGCCGAACGGCGGCGCGGCGTGATCGCCATGAGCGCGGGCAACCACGCGCAGGGCGTGGCCTACCACGCACAGCGCCTTGGCATTCGCGCGGTCATCGTGATGCCGCGCTTCACGCCGGGCGTGAAGGTGGAGCGCACGCGCGGCTTTGGCGCCGAGGTGGTGCTGCACGGCGACACGCTCGATGAATCGCGCACCCACGCGCTGGCCCTGGCCGAGCGCGAGGGCCTGGTGTTTGTCCACCCCTACGACGACGAAGCCATCGTGGCGGGGCAGGGCACGGTGGGGCTGGAGATGATGCAGGCCGTGCCGGACCTGGACATGCTGGTGATTGCCGTGGGCGGCGGCGGGCTGATTGCAGGGGTCGCCACGGCGGCCAAGGCCATCAAGCCCGGCATTGAGGTGATTGGCGTGCAAACCGCGCGCTTTCCGGCCATGGTCAACGCCATCAAGGGCACGCATTACCCGCAAGGCACGAGCACGATCGCCGACGGCATTGCGGTCAGCAGGCCGGGCGTGATCACGCAGGCCATCATTGCGCACCGGGTCAATGACTTGCTGCTGGTGGACGAGGGCGACATCGAGCAAGCCATCGTGATGCTGCTGGAAATTGAAAAAACGCTGGTGGAAGGCGCGGGCGCGGCCGGACTGGCGGCGCTGCTCAAGTACCCGGCGCGCTTTGCCGGCAAAAAGGTCGGACTGGTGCTGTGCGGGGGCAATATCGAGCCGCTGCTGCTGGCCGCCATCATTGCGCGCGGCATGGTGCGCGCCGGGCGGCTCGCGCGCATCAAGGTCGGGGCGCGCGACGTGCCGGGCTCACTGGCCAAAATCACCGCGACCGTGGCCGACGCGGGCGCGAACATCGACGAGGTGCACCACCAGCGCGCCTTCACGATGTTGTCGGCGCAGAACGTGGAAATCGAGCTGGTGATCCAGACGCGCGGGCGCAGCCATATTGCGCAGGTATTGCAGGCTTTGCAGTCGGAGGGGTTTGAGGCAACCGAGCAGTTCTAGCACGCAGGCGCGGCAGATCCACCATGGCGTATTCCTCATGGATTGCCGACGCCATCGCTACCACGGCCACTGCCAGATCGGGTCCTCTGCAGCAGCGGCCACATGCCCATCAGGCCCAGCACCGGCCCGGGCAGCAACAGCCACAGGGCCTTGCTGCCCAGGACCTCGATAAAACCGAGCAGCACCGTGATGCTCACGATGGTGATCAAAAAACCGATGGAATTCTGAATCGCCAGCGCACTGCCGACCCACTGCGGTGGACAGCTTCGGGCGGATATGGCCGAAAACTGCGGGGAGTCGGCGACCACAAAAAACCCCCAGGCCAGCAGCACCAGCAGACGCAGCAGCAGCCAGTCCGGGCCCAGCAGCGGGTACACCAGGCACAGCAGGCCCGACGCCAGCAAGGCCAGGGCGGCCACGTAGGCGCTACCTAGCTTCAGGCTCAGCCGCCCGCCCAGCACGCACCCCAAAAATCCGGCGGCAATGCCAAAAAAGCTGATCGCCGCCACCGAGCCCGGCAGGCCCGGATGCAGTTGCCGCGCATCCAGCAGCCACTGCGCGGCCAGCCAGGGCAGCACCGCCCAAAAGGCATACAGCTCCCACATATGGCCAAAATAGCCCAGGGCCGCCGCCCTGAAATCGGGAATGCTGAACACCCCGAAGGCCCGGCCAAGGGAGTTGCCCCGGTGCTTGTTGCTCTTTTTCAAATAGGGGCCATCGCCCAAAAAATAGACCAGCGCGGCGCCAACCACCGCCAGCACCGACGAGGCCTGAATCACTGCTTGCCAGGGCAAACTGGCCCCCAGCGCCCGGATGCCATGGGGCAGCGCCGTGCCCAGGGTCAGCATGCCCACCAGCAGGCCCAGGGCCGCGCCGGACTTGGTGCCGACCCAGCCCACGATCATCTTCATGCCCAGCGGGTAGATGCCCGCCAGGCAGAGGCCGACCGCAAAGCGAAACACCAGCCCCGACGCGAACCCGGTCCATCCGACGGAAAATCCGGCATTGATGCCCGCCCCCAGCACGCAGGCGATGGCAAAAATCCGGCTGGCCGAATACCGGTCAGCCCAACCCGAATAGGCCAGCCAGAGCGTTCCGGCGATAAAGCCGGACTGGGTGGCGGCGATCAGCCAGGCGAACTGGGCCGGCCCGATCTGCCACGCCGCCATCAGGTCGTCGGCGGCGCTGTTCGGGCTGAACCACAGCGAGGTGCCCAGCCACTGGGCCAATACGATCAGGCCCACGGCCCACCGCCGCTGGTTCATACGCAGTGCGTGAGCGCCGAAGTCAGGTCGTCGATCAGGTCATCGGCATTTTCAAGGCCAACCGACACGCGCAGCAGCCCTTGGGGCGTTTTGCTCGCAGGCCCTTCGATCGAGGCGCGGTGTTCAATCAGGCTTTCCACGCCCCCCAGGCTGGTGGCGCGGGTGAAAATTTCCACATTCGCGGCCAGCGCCATGGCGGCATCCTTGCCGCCCTTGACCTCGAACGAGAGCATGCCGCCAAAGCCGGACATCTGTTTGGACGCCACGGCATGAAATGGGTTGTTCGACAGCCCCGGGTAATGCACCACGCTCACCTTGGCGTGCTGCTGCAGGAACTCGGCCACCTTTGTTGCGTTCGCGCAGTGCGCCTGCATGCGGTAGGGCAAGGTGGGCAGGCTGCGCATGACCAGCCAGCAGTCAAAGGGCGAGGGCACGGCGCCGCCAAACAGCTGCGCCGTGCGCAGCTGGGCAAAGTGCTCGTCGTCGAGCCGGGTCACCACCGCGCCACCCAGCACATCGCTGCGCCCGCCCAGGTACTTGGTGGTGGCATGCATCACCATGTCGCAACCCAGCGCCAGCGGCTGCTGCAGCACCGGGCTGGCAAAGGTGTTGTCGGCAATCGCGCGTGCGCCGTGTTGATGCGCAATCTCGGCGATCGCGGTGATGTCGACGCATTGCAGCAAGGGGTTGGACGGCGTTTCAATCCAGATGATTTTGGTCTGGGGTGTCAGCGCGCTGCGGATGGTGTCGAGGTTCGTCATGTCGATAAACGACGCGGTGACGCCCCATTTGGCGAACAGGTGCTTGAGCACGTTGGCGGTGCCGTGGTAGATGTCGACGGGCGCAATCACATGGTCGCCCGGCGCCAATCCCTGGAAGATAGCCGTGACCGCCGCCAGGCCCGAGCCGAAGGCCGCCCCGCCAGCGCCGCCCTCCAGCGCCGCCAGCGCAGCTTCCAGGGCATTTCGGTTGGGGTTGTGGTTGCGTGAATACAGATACCCGCGCGAATAACCCCCATCGGCATCACGCTCGAAGGTGGTGGACAGGTGAATAGCTTCCGTCACCGCGCCGGTGCTGGCATCGACGCCATGCCCCGCATGGACGGCCAGCGTTTCGAACTTGTATTTTTTTCCGGATTTCATGATGTTCCAGGTATTTCTTTTTAAAGTGAGAGTCGCCGGGGATCAGCGCAAATGTTTGCTCATTTTGGCCGCAAACAGCGTGGGAATGCTGACGCTGCGCCGCCCCGGAACCACCTCAAACGGTTCGCCGGCGCGCAGTGTGCCGGGCGTTTGCACCGCCAGGTAAAAGCCGCAAAAGCCGGTTTGCGCCATCAGCCGCGAGGCTCGGCCAAAGCCCATTGCAGCGTTGAACTTGTAGCAGGGCTCGCGCGGCAGCGTCACCCGCAACGCGCAGTTGGTAAAGCGCAGCACGTCGCCGGCCCACACATCGGATTCAAGCACGCCCTGCAGCGTGAGGTTCTCACCCAGGCTGCCGTGCGGCAAGCGGTCATCGATGTGCGCCAGGCCGGCTTCCCGCCGGGCAGCCTGCCAGTAGGCGTAATGCTCAACAGGATAGGCGTACACGGCCTTTTCAAGCCCGCCGTGAATCGACAGATCGGCCTGCTCGTCGCCCGTCAGCCCGAGCGGCAGAACAGGCACGGCCTGCGTGACCGATTGCTTGGCGTAAGCGGTCAGTATGCTGCGCTCGCCGACCCTGATGCGCCGCGCGGAGCCGGTCTGAACCGAGAAAAGTTGCGGCATGGCGCTTAATTCCAGCCGATCAAGTCAAAACCTTTTTCACCCAGGCAACGCTGCACAAAGCTGCGGTACACGGGGTTGGGCCTGTCGCGGTGAAAAGCGCCCGACACCGCGCCAGCCGAGCCGCCCACCGCCGCGCCCACGGCACCGGCCCGCAGCAGGCCCTCGCCGCCACGGCCCGTGATGAGCGCGCCAACGGCCGAGGCCACGCCCGCTGTGGCAGCCCCCTCACCGGCTCGACGAGCCACTTCATGGCTGCTTTGCGTCGGGCCCAGTCCAGCGGCCCGGGCGCGCGCCATGCAACCCTCTGCTTCCACCCGCCCTTGCACGTCGCCCACGCGCTGGAGCGTGGCGTTGGGGTAAAGCACCGGCTGGCCCGCGCCGCCGTCGGACCCGCTGGTGGCGCAGCCTGCCAGCAGGCCCAGGGCCGCCAGCACGGCGCCTGCGGCAAAAAAATTGCGTGAAGATGTCATGCCGTCCTTTCACAAATAAGCACCACAAAGGGTAGCCCAAAACGCCAGGACGGAGCCATGCGCGCCTGGATTTCGGCGGCGCGGCTCAAAAAGGTAAAATCGCGGCAGTTTTAAAAAGCCCCTTCAGGAGTCACCATGTCGAGTTCAGCCCCCCACAGCGCCCACGCCTTGTCCAGCAGCCCCGCCCCCGCCGAGGAGCAAGATGCCGTGGAAGCCATCGTGCCGGCGATCCACATCGTGCTGCCCGTGGTCGGCGCCGTGCTGATGTTCCTGCTGGCCTTCATTGCCATCTACATGGCCTGAAGCCGCTACCGCAGCATCCCCCGAAAGTCCGCACGTCGCGGACTTTTTCGTTGGCGGGCCTGAACATCGCGCACGCCCACCAGATCAAGCATCAAATCAGTCTATAGCCCTTAATCTGCGGGCGTAAGCAGCTATTAAATCAATAGTAATTTCACCGCCATGCCGGCCCGAACTGGTTCACGCTCATGACCCCTCCCACCCCGGTTCTGCAGGCCGACGCGCTTTCGTTCGGCTACCCCGGCCAAGCCCAGCGCCTGCTGTTTGACAAACTGCCCGTATCCCTGCCACCCGGCGTGACCTGGGTCTGCGGCGACGAGGGCGTCGGCAAAACCACCTTGCTGCAATGGCTGGCGGGCACCCTGTCGCCCCACGGACAGGTGCGTCTTCGTGGACTGGCACTGGCACAGACCAGCAGCGCTTACCGCCAGCAGGTGGCCTGGTTTGATGCGCGCGACCCGTCGCTGGACCAGCAAACGGCGCGCCAGATCTTCAGCGCCCTGCCCCAGCGCCACCCGGGGTTTGATCCTGCCGCGCTACAGGCGCATATGGAGGGCCTGTCGCTCACGCCGCATCTGGACAAGGCGCTGTACATGCTGTCCACCGGCTCCCGGCGCAAGGTGTTCATGGCCGCGGCCCTGGCCAGCCAGGCTGCGGTGACCCTGCTCGATCAGCCTTTCGTGGCGCTGGACCGCCCGTCCATCACCTACCTGCTGGGCGTACTGGCTGATGCCGCAAAGAACACGGACCGGGCCTGGGTGGTGGCTGATTACGTGGCGCCAGAGAACGTGGCGCTGGCAGGCGTGATTGCACTGGGAAATTAAGGCCAGGCTTGCCCGCATCAACTCGGGCCGAAGCTCTTTTAGAGAAAAATTAAACATAAAGTCATGCTTTTTTTGCATATCTTTTAGCGGTAACTACGACGTAACAGGTTCTGATGTTCTTAAAATGGCCTCTCTGCCCAGCCGGCAGAAGCTAGCCGGCCCAGCCACCCATGGCCAGCAAGACCTTAACGCTGCACCACGTCCCCAGCGGGCAGCCCGCTCACCGAGCCAGACCAGACTTGTTGGTTCGCCCGAGCGCCCTTTCGACAAACGTCCCGATGTCACGGCGCCTGATGACACAGCCCGACGTTTATCGACATGGCGCTTTTTAACTTTGGAGTTTTTCGATGAACCAACCTGCGATGCAAGGGCTCAAGCTCAACACCCCCCCCTACGTCAAGAACGCAAAATTGATTGCCTGGGTCGCCGACATGGCGGGCCTGTGCAAACCCGACGACGTGTACTGGTGCGACGGCAGCGACGCTGAATACCAGCGCCTGTGTCAGCAACTGGTCGATGCCGGGACCTTCAAAAAACTCAACGAAACCAAGCGCCCCAACAGCTTTCTGGCGCAAAGCGACCCCAGCGACGTCGCCCGCGTGGAAGACCGCACCTACATCTGCTCGGCCCAAAAGGAAAATGCCGGCCCGACCAACAACTGGATGGAACCGGGCGAAATGCGCGCCACGCTGCAGCCACTGTTTGACGGCTGCATGAAGGGCCGCACCATGTACGTGGTGCCCTTCAGCATGGGCCCGCTGGGCTCGCCGATTGCACACATTGGCATTGAGTTGTCGGACAGCCCGTACGTGGCCGTCAACATGAAGATCATGACCCGCATGGGCAAGGCCGTGTTTGAGGTACTGGGCACCGAGGGCGATTTCGTGCCCTGCGTGCACACCGTGGGCGCGCCGCTGGCTGAAGGCCAGCAAGACGTGACCTGGCCGTGCAACAAGACCAAATACATCGTGCATTACCCCGAAACGCGCGAGATCTGGTCTTACGGCTCCGGCTACGGCGGCAACGCGCTGCTGGGCAAGAAATGCTTTGCATTGCGTATTGCGTCCAACATGGGCCGGGACCAGGGCTGGCTGGCCGAGCACATGCTGATCCTGGGCGTGACCAACCCCGAAGGCAAAAAATACCATGTGGCAGCGGCCTTCCCAAGCGCCTGCGGCAAGACCAACTTCTCGATGCTGGTGCCACCCGCCGGCTTCGAAGGCTGGACCGTCACCACGATTGGCGACGACATTGCCTGGATCAAGCCCGCCGCCGACGGCAAGCTCTACGCCATCAACCCCGAAGCCGGCTACTTTGGCGTGGCGCCCGGCACCAACCTGCTGACCAACCCGAATTGCATGCTCAGTGTTCGCGGCGACACGATTTTCACCAACGTGGCGCTGACCGACGACGGCGACGTGTGGTGGGAAGGCATGGAGCACGATGCGCCCGGCAAGGCGCTGCCCGATCACCTGATCGACTGGCAGGGCAATCACTGGACGCCGCAAATCGCCAGGGAAACCGGCGCCAAGGCCGCCCACCCCAACTCACGCTTCACCGTGGCCGCCACCAACAACCCGGCGCTCGACAGCGCCTGGGACGACCCGAAAGGCGTGGCGATTGACGCCTTCATCTTTGGCGGCCGCCGCTCGACCACGGTGCCGCTGGTGACCGAAGCCCGCAACTGGGTGGAAGGTGTCTATATGGCCGCGACCATGGGCAGCGAAACCACCGCTGCCGCCACAGGCCAGGCCGGCGTGGTGCGCCGCGACCCGTTTGCAATGCTGCCGTTTGCCGGCTACAACATGAGCGACTACTTCCAGCACTGGCTCAACATGGGCGAGAAGCTCGCCGCCATGGACGCCACGCTGCCCAGGATCTACACCACCAACTGGTTCCGCAAGGGCGAAGACGGCAAGTTTGTCTGGCCCGGCTATGGCGAAAACATGCGCGTGCTGGCCTGGATGATTGACCGCATTGAAGGCAAGGGCCAGGGCGAAGACCACGTCACCGGCGTCAGCCCCAACTACGAAGACCTGAACTGGACCGGCCTGGATTTCAGCGCCGAGCAGTTCAACACCGTGACCAGCATCGACAAGGCCGCCTGGCTGAAAGAGCTGGAACTGCACACCGAGTTGTTCCAGCAACTCGAACACCACCTGCCCAAGGAACTGGGCGAGACCAAAGCCGCCATTGAGCGCCGCCTGGCGGCCTGACCGGTATCGGTGAAAAAGGCAAAGGCACACCGGGCAGAGCGGGGTTAAACGTCTCCCGGACACAAAAAAGCCACCTTGTCCAGGTGGCTTTTTTATTCAGACCGGCGGCGCGGCCCGCGCTGTTGACTTTACTGAGCGCGCGACATGGCGGCCTGCAAATCGGCCATGACGCGCGGATCGCTCTGGGCCATGGCCCACAGACGCTGGTCAGCGCGGGACCGGGCCATGCTGCGTGACCAGGCGTCAAGGCCGGCCTTGATCCGCGCGGCCAGGTTGCTTGCCGCACCAGCCAAAAGCGCCAGCACGGCAAAAGCCGCTGCCCACATGGAAATCCAGAGCACCATCAGGTGACCTTCGGCGACGTTGTCCATCACCTGGTAAGCCACGACCATGACGGCGGCGGCCATGGCCGACAGCAGCAAGGTGGCCAGGCTGCGCGAGCCGGCCAGGCCGTGGCCCAACTGGCGCACGGCGTCAAACGCCAACCCGGCACGGGCAACGCCAGGGTGCTGCGTGGAATATTTGATATCGACGAAACTGGCCATGATGGGCTCCTCTATTGAACGGTCCCCGTCAACAAGATTGTCTGGGGTGTTTGAATCATAGGGTTATCCCTTATTCGACTCCACTTTATATTCGTGATGAAATATATTCACGGCCGTGATAACCTGACGCCTTCACTGTCCTTAACTGGCGCAAACCTCCGATGAATCCTCCCAATTTCCGCACATTGGACCTGAACCTGCTCCGGGTGTTTGACGAGGTGATGGCCGAGCGCAGCCTGACGCGGGCGGCGCGCAACCTGTCGCTGACCCAGCCGGCCGTCAGCAACGCCCTGCGCCGCCTGCGCGACACGCTGGGTGACGAGCTGGTGCAGCGCAGCGGCCAGGGCGTGGCACCCACGGCGCGCGCGCTGGCGATCTGGCCCGCGGTCCGCGAGGCTCTGCAGCAGCTGCAAGCCTCGCTGATCCCCAACGAGTTTGTGCCGGCGCAGGCCAGTTCCACCTTTGTGCTGGCCATGGCCGACGCCACGGCAGCCGAACTGATACCGGGGCTGGTCGAGACACTGGAGCATGAGGCCCCCGGCGTTTCCCTGCGGGTGGTGCCGCTCACCACGCGCGACCCGCGCAGGCTGCTGGACGAAGGGAATTGCGACCTGGCGGTGGGCTATTTTCCGGCCGTGCTGGCCAACCTGACGGCCAGCGCCCAAAGCGGCGAAGCCCTGCCGTTTGCCTACCAGCGGCTCTACCACGGCGAATATGTCTGCGTGATGCGCAAGGGCCACCCGCTGGCCAGCGGCCCGCTGACGCTGCAGCGCTTTTGCAGCGCGCGCCACATGCTGGTGAGCTTTTCAGGGCGGGCGTTTGGCTTTATAGACGAGGCACTGGCGGCACTGGGCCAGACACGCAACGTGGTGCTGACCGTCAACCAGTTTTTTACCGCCGGCCGGGTAGTGGCCAACTCCAACTTGCTGACCGTGCTGCCGCGCCACTTCGTGCGGGTGACCGGCATTGCCGAGCAACTGGAGTTGCGCCCCTTGCCCTTTGCGGTGTCGCCGGTGCATGTCGATGCCGTGTGGCACCGCCGGTCCCAGCAAGACAACGCTCACCTGTGGTTGCGCGAGACGCTCGCGCACGCAGCCGACAAGGCGTTTGCAGCCTGAAATCCGGTTTTAAAACCTGTAACGGCAGTTGGATCCGCACGAGGCCGCGTTTCGCGCATGTCCCGGAGCCGCCGCATTCCCTCGTGGATACATCGGCCCGTTTGTCATCGTTCCTCCTGGCAGGACAGCGGCACCTCGCCCCAGCGCTCACGTTGAGGAGAGGTTCAAGCCAGCGCCAAGCGGGGATTGGCTATTTCTTCCTTGGATCGTCTGCCGGATTGATGTAGCTGATCCCCCAAGGCCCCATACCGTGGACCTGAACAATGGTCTCATCTTTATTCCAGCCAAAGTGCGGGGTCCTGGGCTGCATGATGGCGACACCGCCAGCGGACAGGGCCACTGTTTTGGAGTTGTCCAGTTTGTCTCCGGTTCCCAGGTTGAACGTGCCGGAGATCACCGTGACATGCTCGATCGCCGGATGCCAGTGGGCGGCTATCTGGTAATTCGCCGGGAATTTCAGGCGAAAGGTAAACGGGACAGCTTCGCTGATCGGACCTTCAAGTATGGAAATCTTCGCGCCTGGTGGCAGCGAAGGCACATCCGTCCATTTCATCTCATCCGGCATCATCATCATGTGGCCACCTGACTGCGCCCAGACGGGAGGCGCTCCGAGGCCGGCAAGGACCAGGGCTGCATACAGTGCGGCAAGCGTGCTTCTCATGGGGAACCCCCTGCGAACTTTTTTGGAGCCCGTGAAAGAGGATAGGCAAGGCGCTGGCTCCTCCACGCCCGTCCATCTTGACAGGGACAGCAAACGCTGGATGGCATGACAGCAGTTTGTCCGTTCCCGAATCGGATACAAGTAAATCACTGATGGCCCCGCCTGGCAATAACCAAATCCTTCATGTTGTCAGCATGTGTAGCAGACCAGGAATCCTGGTCCACGCCGAGGCAGGCGCAGACGGAGCGGCCAGCGTGTGCGGCCTATTCAGCCAGGTCGAACTGCGGGTTCCAGGCCACTTCCCACAGGTGATCGTCCGGGTCCTGAAAGTAGCCCGAGTAACCGCCCCAGAAGGCAGGTTGCGCCGGCTTGACGATCGTGGCGCCCGCCCGCCTGGCCTGCTCCATGACGGCATCGACCTCCTCCCGTGTGCCCACATTGTGGGCCAGCGCAAACCCCGGTGCGCTTCGTTGAGACGGCGGCAGGCCGGTGTCATGCGCCAGGCTGTGACGTGGCCAGAGCGCCAGCTTGAGCCCTGCCTGCAGGTCAAAGAAGACGACAGCGCCATGCGCAAATTCTTCGCCCACAATGCCTTGCGTGACCAGCCCGAGGCCGTCGCGGTAAAAGGCCAACGATTTATTGAGGTCGTCAACACCGAGGGTGATCAGGGTAATGCGTGGTTTCATGGGCGATTCTCCCGGGCTGTCTTGTGATGAAGGGCGCATCCACAAACGCCGACGCACCCGGCGGATGGGCGTCAGGCAGCCATGGCCTATTGACGACGCCCTATTATCTTCCCGCACAATCAAGCGGTGAACATCCAGCTTTTATCCGACCTGCACCTCGAGTCCCACCCGCACTTCATGCCCAAACCCCTGCCTGGCGCCGACCTGCTGGTGCTGGCCGGAGATATCGGGTCTTACCAGGACGGCTCGCTGCTCAGCAGTCTGGCCATCGACGACTTTGGCCTGGCGCGATTTTCTCCACTGCCGGTAGCATGCGGCGGCGCCGGCTGGCCGACGCCGGTGTTGTTTATCCCTGGCAACCACGAGTATGACGGGCTGGATTTTGACGCGACCCGGCTGCGGCTGCGCGCGGCCTGCGCGCGCCTGGGCCTGGTCTGGCTGGAGCAGGAAACCGTGGTGATCGGCGGCGTGCGCTTTGTGGGCAGCACCTTGTGGGCCGATTTTGATGCGCTGACCGCCTTCAAGGCCAGCGCCAGCCCCGCGCGGGCCAGCGAGATCACGCTGGGAGAGCAGCTCAAGGCACGCGAAAAAGCCTTTCGCGCCGCCAATTTCTACCTCAAGAAAAACCACTCCTTGCGCAACGGCGCGCCCATGCTGGCCAGCGACGTGCGCGAAGAAGCCCTGAAAAGCCAGGCCTGGCTGCGCCAGGCGCTGGCCGTGCCGTTTGAAGGCCCGACCGTGGCAGTCACGCATTTCGCGCCCAGCCTGCTCAGCGCCGACCCGCGCTACGGCCTCACGCCAGGCACCGCCGGGTTTTGCAATGCGCTGGACGAGTTGCTGCCGCTGGCCAGGCTGTGGCTGCACGGCCACCTGCATTGCCCGGTGGACTACGTCAAGCACGGCTGCCGCGTGGTGGGCAACCCGCTGGGCTATGCGCGCAAGGGCGAGCAACTCACCTTCAACCCCAACTTGCTGATCCAGGTCGGGCGCTAACCCTCAACTCACCGCAGCGCGTCCCGCAGCCGGACAAACACCTTCCAGAACGCCGCGTCCTGCGTGGTCGCAAAGTTGATGCGCATCAGGGTGCTGGGCTTGCGCACGGCGTGAAACAGCGCGCCGGGGGCGATCAGATAGTCTTCGTCGAGCATGCGCTGTGCCAGCGCGTCGGTGTCCACGCCGGTTTCGACCCAGCCAAACAGGCCCGCCGGTTCGGCCGCAAAAGTGCAGCCGTGGGCCAGCGCCAGCTGCACGCTGCGGCCGCGCGCCTGGTCGAGCCGGCTGCGTATGCGCTCGGCGT
The DNA here is from genome assembly GCF_018780625.1 of Polaromonas sp. Lineage (GTDB taxonomy): Bacteria > Pseudomonadota > Gammaproteobacteria > Burkholderiales > Burkholderiaceae_C > Polaromonas. Next base: position 51,362 of record NZ_JADMJK010000111.1, read on the forward strand.
GGCGGCGCAGCTGGCCCTGGTCTATGCACCAGGCCAGCGCCTGCTCCAGCAGCGCGGGCGTGCTCAGGGTGGCCAGCAGCTTGGTGGTGAGCAGGCGCTCGACCAGATCGGGCGGCGCGGCCATGAAGCCCACGCGCCAGCCGGGCGCCAGAATCTTGGCAAAGCCGCTGACGTAAATGGTGCGCTGCAAGCCGTCGAGCGCGCACAACCGGGTGGCGTGCTCGGGTGCCAGGTGGCTGTAGGTGTCGTCTTCAACAATATGAAAGTTGTGCTGGTGCGCCAGCTGCAGCACGCGGTGGGCGCTGCCCGGCGTGATGCAGCAGCCGGTGGGGTTGTGGAACACGCTGACGCTGACAAACAGCTTGGGGGCATGCAGCTGGCAGTACTGCGCCATCACCGCCAGGTCGGGGCCGTCTGCGCGGCGCGGCACCGGCAAAATCCGCATGCCCAGCGCATCGAGCCGGGCAAACTCCACGGCCCAGCCGGGTTCCTCGACCATCACGCAGTCGCCGGCGCGCAGCAGCGTGCGGCTCACGATGTCCAGCGCATGGGTGGCACCGACGGTGGTAATGATCTGCCCGGGCGCGGCATGCACATTGAGGGCGCCCAGCTTTTGCGACAGCGACCGGCGCAGGCCCGCGTCGCCCAGCGGCTCGCCGTACTGCAACGAAAACGCCCGCAGCGCGCTGGCGCTGGTGACCTTGCGCACGGCTGCCGGCATGAAGCTGGTGTCCAGCCAGTCCGGCGGAAACACCCCCATGCCGGGCTGCGGCTTGCTGCTGGTGGGGTGAAACATGCCACGAATCAGCGCGGCCGCGTCGACCGGCCCGTTAACTATGTTTTTAATAGCTGTCTGCGCTTTACCGGCAGGCGCCAAAGGCGTATTTGATGATGAATCGCGGACAAAAAAGCCGCGGTTGCGGCGCGCCACCACCAGGCCCTGCGCCTGGAGCTGGTCGTAGGCGGCCACCACCGTGGACACGCTCACGCCCTGCTGCCCGGCGCACATCCGCACCGACGGCAGGCGCGCGCCGGGCGCCAGCAGGCGGCTGCGAATGCGCTCGGCAAAGCGGGCGCTGAGTTGCTCGGTCAGGGATTGCGACGCGGTCTTGATCAACATGGCGGGGTCCTGGGGACGGAGTGGAACAGCTGTACTGGCGGGGCGACCCATACAGTTCTGAAGTTTGTACCCCCAACTGTATCGCTACTGTGCTGGTTTCAGCGATAAAGTCAGCGCCATGAACTGGCAAGAATTCACCGCTTTACTGGTGCTGGCCACGGCGATGAGCTTCACGCCCGGGCCCAACACCACCCTGTCCACGGCGCTCGCGGCCAACCACGGCCTGCGCCGCGCCATGCCCTTTGTCTGCGCCGTGCCAGTCGGCTGGGGTGTGCTGCTGAGCCTGTGCGCGCTGGGCCTGGGCGCGCTGGTGCTGGCCGTGCCGCTGCTCAACTGGGCCGTCAAGCTCGGCGGCGTGGCCTACCTGCTGTGGCTGGCCTTCAAGCTGGCCAGTTCGCGCCAGTTCAGCGAGGCCGATGCGGCGCGCCTGAGCGTGACCTTCTGGCAAGGCGCGGCGCTGCAGTTTGTCAACATCAAGGCCTGGATGCTGGCGCTGGCGATTGTCAGCGGCTGGATTGCCGGGCGCACCGAGCCGGGCCTGCGCTTTGCCGTGGTGCTGCCGGTGATGCTGGCCTATGCGTTTGCCAGCAACCTGAGCTACGCGCTGGCGGGCGCGCTGCTGCGCGACTGGCTGCGCGGGCCGGGCGGCACTGGCCGGCGGCTGCTGCGGTTTAACCGCGCCATGGCGGGCGTGCTGGTGCTCACGGCCCTCTGGATGCTTTTCCTGTGACCGCGCACAGCGCAGCCGACATTCGCCGGGGCTTGTGGCTGGGCCTGCTCGGCATCGTGATTTTTGCAGTCACGCTGCCGATGACGCGGCTGGCCGTGGGCACGCCCGATGCGCCGCAAATGTCGGGCGTCTTCATTGCGATGGGCCGGGCGCTGGTGGCAGCCGCGCTGTCGGCGCTGTTTTTGCTCGCCACCCGCGCGCCGTGGCCTAGTCGCCAGCAGCTGCTGCCGCTGGCCATGACCGCCGCCGGCGTGGTGCTGGGCTTTCCGCTGCTCACGTCCATCGCCATGCGCCATGTCGAAGCGGTGCATGCGAGCGTGATCGTCGGCATCTTGCCGCTGGCCACGGCGGCCGTCGGCGCGCTGCTGCACCGCCAGCGGCCGTCCGCCGGATTCTGGCTTTGCGCGGGCCTGGGCAGTGCGCTGGTGGTGGCGTTTGCGGTGCTGCGGTCCGGCTCACCCGGCGGCGCCGTATCGATCAATCTGGCCGACCTGCTGCTGCTGGCCGCCATGCTGTGCGCCGCCGTGGGTTACGGCTACGGCGCGCGGCTGTCGCAGCATATGCGCGCCGAGCATGTGATCTGCTGGGCGCTGGTGATGGCGCTGCCGCTGACCTTGCCGCTGGCGCTGGCCACCTGGCCGGCCGCGCCGCTCAAGGCCACGGCCTGGTGGGGCTTTGCCTACCTGGCGGTGTTTTCGATGTGGCTGGGCTTTTTTGCCTGGTACCGCGGCCTGGCGCTGGGCGGCACGGTGCGCGTCAGCCAGGTGCAGCTGGTGCAGCCGTTTTTGTCGATGCTGTTTGCCGTGCCGCTGCTGGGCGAACGGCTCGACGCGGTGACGGTCGGCTTTGGGCTGGCCGTGATCGCCACGGTGTTCATCGGCAAGAAAATGCCGGTGAATGCGGTGCTGCACACCCGCTTACCACCCAAAGTTTGAGATGATTCAGTATTGGGGCGTCGTTGACCGCCCCGCCATCAGGAGATTGCAATGAAATGGACCCAGGCGCGACGCGCCCAGAAAATGAACCCTTCGGTGATCCGCGAGATCCTGAAGGTCACCGAAAAGCCCGGCATCATCAGCTTTGCCGGCGGCCTGCCCTCGCCCCATACCTTTCCGGTCAGCGCCTTTGCGGCGGCCTGCGACACCGTGCTGGGCGGCGACGCCCACGCCGCGCTGCAGTACGCGGCCAGCGAAGGCTATGCGCCGCTGCGCGAACTGGTGGCGGCCATGCTGCCGTGGAATGTGGACCCGGCGCAGGTCCTGATCACCACCGGCTCCCAGCAGGGGCTGGACCTGATCGCCAAGGTGCTGATTGACGAGGGCAGCCGCGTGCTGGTCGAAACGCCCACCTACCTGGGCGCGCTGCAAGCCTTCACGCCGATGGAGCCAGACATCGTCAGCGTGGCCAGCAACAACGACGGCCTGGACCTGGCCGACCTGGCAGCCAAGGCCGAGGGCGCGCGCTTTTTCTACGTGCTGCCCAACTTCCAGAACCCGACCGGCCGCACCATGAGCGAAGCGCAGCGCGCCGCACTGAGCGCCGAGGCCACGCGCCTGGGCCTGCCGCTGGTGGAAGACAACCCCTACGGCGACCTGTGGTTTGACACCCCGCCGCCGCCGCCGCTGACCGCGCGCAACCCCGAGGGCTGCATCTACCTGGGCTCGTTTTCCAAGGTGCTGGCGCCGGGCTTGCGGCTGGGCTTCATGGTGGCGCCGCTGTCGATTTTCCCCAAGCTGCTGCAGGCCAAGCAGGCCGCCGACCTGCACAGCCCGGGCTTTAACCAGCGGCTGGTGGCCGAGGTGATGAAGGACGGTTTCCTGGACCGCCATGTGCCCACCATCCGGGCACTGTACAAGTCGCAGCGCGACGCCATGCTGGCCGCCATGACGCGCGAGATGCCCGAAGGCGTTGAGTGGAACACCCCGGCCGGCGGCATGTTCCTGTGGGTGCGCTTGCCCGAGGGCATGAATGCGATTGAGCTGCTGCCCAGGGCGGTTGAGCGCAACGTGGCCTTTGTACCCGGCTGGGCGTTTTATGCCGAACAGCCTGATGTCCGCACGCTGCGCCTGTCGTTCGTGACGTCCAGCGTGGCGCAGATCAACACCGGCATTGCCGCGCTGGCCGCTGCCATTCGCGAGACGAATCAAGCCGCTGCCCATTCGGAAAGCCCCGCCCATGACGCCGCGCCCGTTTAAACAGGTTGACGTCTTCACCGCCACGCCTTACTGGGGCAACCCGCTGGCGGTGGTGCTGGACGGCAGCGGGCTGGACGACGACGCCATGCAGCGCTTTGCGCGCTGGACCAACCTGTCGGAAACCTGTTTTTTGCTGCCGCCCAGCCATGCGCTGGCCGACTACCGGGTGCGCATCTTCACGCCCGGCGGCGAACTGCCGTTTGCCGGCCACCCGACGCTGGGCAGCTGCCACAGCTGGCTGCAGGCCGGCGGCCAGCCGCACGCACCGGACGTCATCGTGCAGGAATGCCAGGTGGGCCTGGTGAAGATCCGGCGCGAGCCAGGCACCGAACGCCTGGCGTTTGCCGCCCCGCCGCTCACGCGCGCGGTGCCCGACGCGGCGTGGCTGGCCGAAGTCCTGGTCGCTTTGGGCTTGCAGCCGGCGCAGGTGCGAGCCGCGCAGCGGCTGGACAACGGCCCGGTCTGGCTCGGGCTGCTGCTGGACAGCCCGGAGACCGTGCTGCAGCTGGCACCCGACCACCCGGCGCTGGCCAGACTGAAGGCCAAAGTCGGCGTCGCGGCGGTCTACCCGCCAGAGGAATCACCGCCCCTGATAGCCCGCGCCAACCGCGAGGCGAGGGCTTTCGACGCCGGCGTGAAAGAATGCCTGGATGCAGCGCCCGATCTGGAAGTGCGCGCCTTCGCCGCACCCATCGGCGTCAACGAAGACCCGGTGACCGGCAGCCTCAATGCCAGCCTGGCCCAGTGGCTGATCGCCGATGGCCACCTGCCAGAGCGTTACCAGGCCTCGCAGGGCGTGTGCCTGGGCCGCGCCGGGCAGGTCTATCTGGCGCGCGATGCCTCTGGCCAGGTCTGGGTCGGCGGCCAGTCGGTGACCTGCATCGACGGCCAGGTCACGCTGTAAGCCGCGAACGCCATGGACAGCCCGCTCGCCGCGCAGCTGGACCACCTGGTGGTAGCCGCCGCCAGCCTGGCCGAGGGCGTGCAGTGGTGCGAGCGCGTGCTGGGCGTCACGCCCGGGCCGGGCGGGGAGCATACGCTGATGGGCACGCACAACCGCCTGATCACGGTAGCAACACCCGCCTTTGCGCAGGCCTACCTCGAAATAATTGCGATTCATTCCGGCGCACCTTGCAGCCGGCCCGAAGGGGCCAAGCGCTGGTTCGACCTGGATGACCCCGCCATGCAGCTCAGGCTGCATCAGCGCGGGCCGCAGCTGGTGCATTTTGTTGCCCGCACCGCGCGGGCGCAGGCCGGCGCGCGCGCGCTGGCCCGACTGGGACTGGACCGGGGCGAAGTGCTTGAGGCCTCACGCATGACCGCGCAGGGCTTGCTGGACTGGCGCATCACCGTGCGGGAAGACGGCCAGCGGCTGTTTTTTGGCATGCTGCCCACGCTGATCCAGTGGGGCGGGGTGCATCCTGCAGACAGCATGGCGCCTTCGGCCATCACGCTGCAGTCGCTGCAGGCGCACCACCCCCGGCCCGACGCGCTGCGCGCCTGCTACGAAGCGCTGGGGCTGACCGGCATCAGCGTCACGCCAGGGCCGCCCAATCTGGTCGCCACCTTGCAGACACCGCGCGGCCTGGTCATGCTGGAATCAAAAGGTATCTGACAGCCACCTGCGTCCCCCGGGTGACAAAGACCCGGGCACCATCTCGTCTAAATTCACCGCATGGGAACACTCTATTTGGTACGCCACGGCCAAGCTTCGTTTGGCGCCGATGACTACGACCTGCTCAGCCCCCTGGGCCAGCAGCAGGCCGTGCGGCTGGGCGAATACTTCAAGTACAAGGGCGTCACGTTTGAAGCCGCCATGACCGGCACCCTGACGCGCCAGCGCCAGACCCTGGCGGGCATCTGCCAGGGCATGGGCGTGGCGTTTGACAGCGAAGGCCTGGCCGGGGCCAGCACCGCAGAAACTGCAAAGAGCGCAGGGGAACCCGAACGCAGCGCCGGGCCGCCCCAAGCAAGTTCAGCCCCCGAGGGGCTGGAGCCTGCGGCTCAAAACCTGCTTGAGCAGGTTTGGACAGGCGACAGAGGCGAAGCGTCTCGCGAGTCGCGGCCTGCAAGGCCTCGCGAAGCACACGAAGTGGCAAGCGTGGGGGCACATCTCTTGTGGCCGGGACTCAACGAGTACGACAGCGAAGCCGTGATCAGCGCCATCCACCCCTATCCGCTCAAAAAACCCGATACCCCTGAGTTGTACCGACACCACTTCAGGCTGCTGAAAGACGGCCTGGCGCAGTGGATGGCCGGCGTGGTCAGCCCCCGGGGCATGCCCCGCTACACCGAGTTTGCAGCCGGCGTTGCCGGTGCGCTGGAGCACATCCGCAGCCACCACCAAGGCAGCGTGCTGCTGGTGTCCAGCGGCGGCCCCATCGCCACCGCCGTGGGCCAGGTGCTGGGCACCAGCCCCGAGGCCACCATCGAGCTGAACATGCGCATCCGCAACAGCTCGGTCACAGAGTTTTCTTTCAGCCCCAAGCGCCACCGCCTGGTGACCTACAACACGCTGCCGCACCTCGATGCGCCCGAATACGCAGACTGGGTCACCTACGCCTGAGCGGGCCTGCGTAGTTTCCCTGTCTTGCCCAATCGGCGGCAAGCAAAGATACTTTCCGGCCATGACCGCCGCTCACACCCCAAGCCCCCGCACTGGCGGAATTCGCCTGCGCACCCCGTCCGCCGATGCCCTGGCAGCAGCCAGCCAGAGCTTTCTGGCGCAGCTGACGCAACTCGGCCTGCAGCACGCAGTTGAAACCGCAAACGGCCCGCCGTCGCTGCAGGAGGGCGTCGAAACAAGCTTTCACTTGCGTGCCGACCTGGCGGAAAAATGGGCCCCGGGCCTGGACACGGCCGGGCTGACAAGCCTGCCGCAGCCAGGCGGACACCACGCCAGCGACCCGGAGCGCGAAATCGTACTGGCCATGCTGCTCAGCCCGGTGGGCTTTGTGTTTGCCGGCCATGCCGAACTGGCGTCCGCCGTGCGCATACGCCGCAACCTGGTGGTCGCCGCGCGCCAGACCGCGCTGGCGTTTCACACCACCGAGGTCGACCGGCCCGACGACTGCTGGCATTACGACCAAGACCGGGGTTTCACGGTGCGGCCGGGCCATGCCCTGATTGCGTCGTTGCAAAAAGCCACCCAACCCGACACGACGGGCCGGCGGTATTCGTTTTCCTGCTACCGCGCCACCGAATATGTGGTCTTGCTGGCCATTGCCCAGGAACTTGAGCACTGCAACCCGGCCCTGCTGGCCGAACTGCAGCAGCAGTGGGAGCGCCGCGCCATCGCCTCGGGCCAGTTCCACGACGTGTTCCTGCACGAATACGGCTCCATGCAGGCGCCGCTGCCGCCCCGCTATTACGTGCCGGGCGACCGCCTGTGGTTTCGCAACCCCGACGCGCATTCGTCCGACGTTTCGGGCTACGAAGGCTCCTGGGTGTTCTACCTGGGCGGCGGCCTGTTCACCAATTTCTGGAAGCGGGAGCAGCCCTACACGCTGACCGCCAAATGTATGGAACTGTTCCACTGGCGCCACGCCACCTACCGCGATGCGGCGGGCGAGCTGCGGATCGACGAGGACATCGTGGAAGAGCGCGTCAAGGCGTCCATGGCCGACCCGGCCGAGATGGCGCAGATTCTGGCCTTGATGCTGCGCCTGCGCGAGCCCGCAGGCGTGTACCAGTCGGGCGGATGCATAGACACCTCCCGCGAATACCCGCGCGGAGTCTGGCCCGGCAGCGCCGAGCTGGTGCTGCCGACGCCTGAATCACTACCAGGTTAGTAGCATCAAGTTCCCGTACCCTTACCGCGCAGGCGCGCTGTGCACGCGCCAGACCACATTGCCGACATCGTCGGCCACCAGCAGCGCGCCGCGCTGGTCCATGGCCACACCGACCGGCCGGCCATAGGCATGGCCTTCGGCGCTTAAAAATCCCGTCAGCACATCGACCGGCAGGCCGGCCGGCTGGCCCTGGGTGAAGGGCACGAACACCACCTTGTAGCCGCTGTGCGGCACGCGGTTCCAGGAACCATGTTCACCGACAAACGCGCCGCTGGCCAGCGCGGGCGGCAAGGCCTTGCCGTCAGAAAATGCCAGCCCCAGCGGCGCCACATGGGCGCCCAGCGCATAGTCGGGCGACACGGCGCGGGCCACCAGGTCGGGCCGGGGCGGCTTGACGCGGGCGTCCACGTTCTGGCCGTAGTAGCTGTAAGGCCAGCCATAAAAAGCGCCGTCCCTGACCGACGTCAGGTAGTCGGGCACCAGGTCGCTGCCGATCTCGTCGCGCTCGTTCACCACGGTCCACAGCGCGCCGCTGCCGGGGGCCCAGCCCATGCCGTTGGGGTTGCGCAGGCCAGAGGCGAACACGCGGTGGCTGCCGGTCCTGCGGTCGACCTCCCAGATGGCGGCCCGGCCGGCCTCAGCCTCCACGCCGCGCTCGCCCACATTGCTGTTGGACCCCACGGTGACATACAGCTTGCTGCCGTCCGGGCTGGCAATAATGTTTTTGGTCCAGTGGTGGTTGATGGGGCCAGCCGGCAAATCCACGACCTTGATGGGCGGCGCGGCAATGCGGGTCTGGCCGGTTTCGTAGGGAAAGCGCAGCACCGCATCGGTGTTTGCCACGTACAGGTCATTGCCCACCAGCGCCATGCCAAAGGGCGAGTTCAGGCCTTCCAGGAACACGCTGCGGGTTTCGGCCTGGCCGTCGCCATCGGTGTCGCGCAGCAGCGTGATGCGGTTGGCCGAGGGCACGCCGGCACCGGCCCGTTTCATCACCCATTTCGTGAGCCAACCCTTGATGCTCTGCCCGTCTTCCGGCTTGGCGGGCGCGTTGCTTTCAGCCACCAGCACATCGCCGTTGGGCAGCACGGCCAGCCAGCGCGGGTGGTCCAGGTTGGCGGCCATTGCGGTGACGGCCAGGCCGGCCATCGGCACAGGCTTCACGCCCTCGGGCCAGCCCTTGGCAGGGGCGATGTTCACCGTGGGAATCAGACGCGTGACCGGCGCGGGCAGCGTCGGGCTGGCACCCATGCCAGCCTCGGGCGGCAGCAGGGCCGTGTCGCCGCACGCCACCAGCGCACCCACCAGCCCCAAGCCCAGCGCGCGAGCGCTCCATACCTTGAGATTGAAAGCCCGTGACTGCATGAAACGCCCCTGAAAATATGGATGTGGGGACCCCGCAAGCACGCAGAGCCACCCCCTGACTGTGCGCGCGCGGCGCCGCCGCACCTGTCAGCCAGCCGCGCCGCGCACTGTCAGGCTTTGTCCCTGCCGGCCGGATCAGCCCGGCAGCAGCGGCAAATCGGCCTTTTTAAGGGTGCGCAGCACAAAGCTGGACTTGCTGTGGCGTATGCCCTTGATCTTGTAGAGCCGCTCGCGCAGCAGACGTTCGTAGTCCTTGGTGTCGTGCACGGCAATGCGCAGCAGGTAGTCGTACTCGCCCGACACCAGCCAGGCCTCGATCACCTCGGGTATGGCGGCCAGCGTTTCGCCGAATTTCTCCAGCGTGTTGTCGGAGTGGCTGTCGAGCGTGACCTGCACCATGACGGTGTCGCCCAGGCCCAGCGCCTGTGGGTTGAGCCGCACGGTATAGCCCTCGATCACGCCGGCCTCCTCCATTTTCTTGATGCGGCCCCAGCACGGCGAAGGGCTCAGGCCCACCGCCTGACCAATGGCCTGCAGGCTGGTGCGCGAGTCAGCCTGCAACACCTGAAGAATTTTCCGGTCAAATATATCCATTCAGGTAATTTATCTGTTTTTTATAAATACACAGAAAATTGATCTAAATTTTCTGAAAAACATGAAAAACCAGGGAAATTATTCGGCAGGCATTGGCCGATACTTGTTTGACACCGCAGCCGGGCTTACCCGCCCGGCGCACGGTACAACCCCCCAGTCGGCTTACCCGCTGCCTGGGGGTTTTGTTTTTTTGGGGGGTTTAAAACGCCGTGCTGTGGCGCAGCGTGTCAGCCGGCAACTGGTCGATTTCAACCAGCACCCGGGCCAGGCTGCGGCCTGCAGCGCCGAGCAGCGCCCGGCCTTTTTCAGCCGTCGCCGCCGCCGCGTTGCCCGCCGCGCCGTGTGCGTTGTAGTCCTGCATTTGCCAGGCCAGCTTGGCGCTGCGGCCGTCGCCCAGCAGACTGAACTGCTGCGCCCGGTCCTGCGAGGTCGAGTGGAAATCTTGCGCTTGGCGCATGTCGACCTGTCCGGGCTGCAGCGCCAGCATCATCGAGGTTTCGATCTCGCCCGCATGGATGCCGAAGCGGTGCTCATGCGCGCTGAAGCTTTCAGCCACCGACGCACCGTGCTCGTCCAGCAGCGGCAGGTTGAACCAGTTCACGCTGTAGACCAGCATGCCCAAGCGCGCCCGCAGGTCACGGGCCACCACGTCCAGCAGCCCGACCTGGCCGCCGTGCGAATTGAGCAGCACCAGTTTTTTGACGCCGCTGGCCGCCACCGACTCGGCCACCTCGGTCCAGAGCCGGATGATGGTCTCGGCCTTGAGCGTCAGCGTGCCAGCAAAGCGCGTGTGCTCGGGACTGAAGCCAACCGCCTGCGTGGGCAAAAAAAGCGCGGGCAGGTCGGCGGGCAAATGCGGCAGCGCGGCCGCCACCACGCCCTCGACCAGCGTGGTGTCGACATTGAGCGGCAGGTGCGGGCCATGCTGCTCGATGGCGGCCACGGGCAGCACGGCGATGCAGCGGCTCAGGTCAAGGCGAGTGAAGTCGGGGCTTTTGAGGTTGGCCCAGAAGCGGGGGATAGGGGCGGGTGTGGGGCTAGGCATTGCGGGGGTCATGGGCGTATTTTGAGGGCTATTTGTTTTGTTGGGTTTTTGGGTGGCTGGGTGGTTTGTTTGGCGGGCTGTGGGCTTGTCGTGGTTGGGCTGGCCGGTCTCGCCCGGCGGTCGAGGCACTTTACTTTTGCTTCGTCGCCAAAGAAAGTAAGCAAAAAAAGCGACCCTTCGCTGCCCCGGAAAAGCGGGGGTCGAACTCGAACTTGCTTACAGCTCAAACAATCGCTCGCTTTAAACCCGCTTTCCCCAGTCATCACAGGCCCAGCCAAGACGGGTGAGCCCGGGTTCGGAGACGGGTTCAGGCGCCGATGCTTACGCACGGAAAGTGCCTCTACTGCGCTTCATTTACAGGATTAACGCATCACAACACCAAAATCGTTTCTGCCGGCAAAATCCCCAGCCGCAGCAATTGCGCCAGATAACGTGCATCGGCTTCGTCACCACTGTGCTTGAGCGGGACGGCCCCGCAGGCGATGGTGGAGCCATCCGTCCAGCTATCGCCAGACCTTGGGCGTTTGCACCCTACCGAAGTAGGCCATTCAGCCCAGCAGGTATAGCGGCAGTTTCGCCACCACTTTTGCCCTTCTGGCCATGCGCCAAGACGAAAGGCACATCTTCGTTCAAGCGCCCCCGCTTTCAGGAACGCCGACGCCGCGCTGGGCCCGAGAGAGCACCGGGGCCAGCGCATGTCGCCATGGCACCAAGCTGTCCTGCAAATCCAAGGGGTCGACCTGACACCCGATTTCCACCCATTGCAGCATCGCCAGGACGATATAGTCGGCAAAAGTTGCCCCTTCACCACCCAGGAATGGCTGGCTCTCTAACACCTTGCGCAGCGGCGCCAGCTCCTGCCGGAATTGCTCAAGCCTGGCTTTTGCGTTTCGGCTGATGTCCTCCAGAGTCATGCCAAATGCTGATTCGCGGCTGCTCCGAAAGTAGGCCTTGTCGTCAGAATGCAGGCGATGGAACATATCAAGCAACGTCACCTGTCGCAACAAGGGGTGGAGGTGCTGCTCGGTCCAGTTCTTCATCAACAGCGCATGCGATGGATCAGCGCCGGATCGTGGCCCGAACAATCCGGGGCGGTCCGGAAAAGCTGCGTCCAGATGGAGTGCGATGCGCCAAGAGTCGCCAATCCAACGATCGCCGTCCACCATGACGGGAACCGTATTTTGGCCCGAAGGGCTGATAAGAGCCTTCTGGTGGTAGCGCCAGGGGATGGCCACGAAGTCAAGCCCTTTGTGAGCGAGGGCGAGTTTGGCCCGCCAGCAATAGGGGCTCCAGCGCTGGCTCTCGTCGGCGCCAGCCAGGTCGTACAGTTTGATCATTGAAAAGGGTCTCCCGGCACTGTGCCTTGGGTTTTAGCGCATGTAGTTGCCGCCATTGATGTCCAGCACGACACCATTGATGAAACTGGCAGCATCGCTGCACAGGAAGGCCATCGGCCAGGCGATCTCCTGAGGGTCGGCCAGGCGCGGGATTGGCATGGAGCTCGGTGGAGTCCAGGGCTGGTCGGCGTTCATGGCGGTTCGGACGGGCCCCGGGGCCACCGCGTTTACCAGCACCTCCGGCGAAGCGCGGCGCACCAACCACTTCAACATGGCGTGAACACCCCCCTTGGAGATAACATAGTGAAGGGGCACTGACTCCATCGTTCCGCCCGTCCAGGCCACTACCGAGCCCATGAGAACGAGCCGGCCCCGGCCCTGGGCTTTCATGCCGGGCAGCAGGGCGCGACAAAAATTAATGGAACCGAGCACATTGACGTCCATGGTTTGCTCAAAGACGCTGTCGAAGTCGTCTTCGGTCCAGGGACCCCAGGTGTTGACGCCCGCATTGAGGATGGCGGCATCCACAGGTCCGATGCGCTTGCACAGTGCCTCGACCTCTTCGCGCTTGCTGACATCGCAGGCGTGGAAACTCACGATATGTCCGGCGGCTTCCAGCTGGCTCACCAGGGCATCCTTGTGGGTGCGGTCGACCAGAATCACTTCGGCCCCTTGCTGGGCGCAGACGGCGGCGGTGGTGGAACCGATGCCACCACCTGCACCGGTGATGAGGATGCGCTGGTTGGCCAGGGAGAATTTGCTTTGCATAATTGGTGAAGAAAAGAAGTCAATACTGGACACGAGCGTGGTGCGGGGCTGCTGTCCTAGACATCAAAAACTGGAGCGGACCAATGACGCACTGGCCCGGACTTGTAAAAAACTGAAGCCGCGCCGCTGTCAGCCGCGCGGATAAACCACGTCACGAAGCCACAGCGACAACTCAGGGAAGTAAGTCACCAGCCCCAGGCATGCCATCACCACGAGCACAAAGGGCACGAGCGGGCGCACGATCTTCTCGAAGGATATTCCGGAAATCATGCAGGCGGCAAACAGGTTGACACCAAACGGCGGCGTGATCATGCCGACCGCCAGGTTGATTACCATCACCACGCCGAAGTGCACGGGATCAATGCCGTAACCCGCGGCGATGGGGGTGAGGATCGGTGCGAGCACGATGATGGCAGCGGCCCCGTCAACGAACATGCCCACCAAAAACAGCAGGATGTTGACCGCCAACAGGAACATAAGCGGCGAAGTGACCAGTTCGGTCACATAAGCTGCAATGGCAGCGGCTGCGCCAGAGCGCGTCAGAAGGTAGGCGAACAGACCCGAGAAGGCAATGATGAGCATGATGGCTGCGGTCGTGACGGCGCTCCTCTTGAGCACGTCCACGAGGGCCGAAAAGCTCATCTCCCGGTAGACAAACATGCCGAGGATGAACGCATAGGTGCAGGCCACGGCAGAGGCTTCCGTGGGCGTGAAGATGCCACCGTAGATGCCCCCCAGAATCACGACCGGCATCAGCAAGGCCAGGGACGCGCTCCGGGCGGCCGCGCCAAAACTCAGGCTTTCGTCGCGGTCGTTCTTGCCGTGCCCGGTCATGCGGCACCAGACCCAGACATAGACCACCAGGGAAATGGCGATCAACAGGCCCGGAATGACACCAGCGATGAACAATTCACCGACGGACACCTGCGTCGACACGGCGAACAATATCAGGGGAATGGAGGGCGGAATGATGACGCCTAGCTCGGCCGCGGTCGCCTGCAGGGCCGAAGCCTTGGCCACCGGATATCCTTGCTTGACCATCGCCGGAATCAGGATTGAGCCGATCGCGAACGTGGTGGCCACACCCGAGCCCGAGATGGCCGCGAAGATCAGGCAGGTCAGCACACAGGTGATGGCCAGCCCGCCCTGCGTGCCGCCGACGATAGACTTGGTGAAGTCCACCAGGCGCCGCGACACGCCGCCCTTTTCCATCAGGTTGCCCGCCAGAATGAACAGTGGAATGGCCAGTAGCGGGCCATTGTCCATTGATGTGAACAGGCGCTGAGCGACCACCGCGACCGGCATGTCAGTAAAGAGGGTCAGCGAGAGCACGCCCGACAAGCCAATGGACACCGCCACCGGAATGCTGAGGGCCATGAATACCAGCAGGCCCAATACGATGAACGCGCTCATTCCAGTACCTCCACGGTGGTGATGTCTTCATTGCCTGCCCACACTTCGATCAGGCGGGCGACCACGGCGAGACAACTCAGAGCGCCCCCCACCGGAATGGCAGCGTAGGCCCAGCTGATGGAAATCTCAAGACCAGCAAGATTCTGATTGCGAACAACGTCCATGATTTCGACGCCGGCCACCACAACTACCACCATCAGGCCAACGGTGGCCGCCGAGATCAGCGATAGCAGCACTTTTTGAGCAGGCTTGCCCAGCCGCTCCAGCAGTATGTTGACGCCCACCAGCGCACCGTGGCGCAGCGCTGCAGCGGCACCCAGGTAAACCATCCAGACCATCATCAGTCGCGCCAGGGGTTCAGACCATTCGGACGGCTCGGAAAAGATGAAGCGCGCAATGACCTGATAGGTAGTGATGGCCGCCACGCCGAACAGCAAGGCGGCGGATATGCCGAGCAAGACGCTGCTGAAGATCCGATCGGCATTCGCGAAGCCCCGGAGTTGCCCTGCCCGTGGGGGCAAGGTTTGTGTGATGGTTTCCTGCATTTCTGGTTGTCTCCTGTGTGTTATTGGATAAATCTTCCGGGTCTTCAGGTTCGGGCGGGCTGGGCTATTCCCCGGGTGGAAGGAAATCCGCTTGGTGCAACGGCGTTGCCCTTCACGTCGGGCGGCGTTATGCGCTGTCCAATGGCCTGGGCCGCACGCATGACCACTTGGGCCAGAACCTCGGCGCCAACCCGCTTGAACTCATCGTCGGTCACGACCGCACTAAGACAGGCGGCGATCGCCTTTCCGCGAAAGATCGGTGCTGCGACGCCCACCATGCCAGCATCAACCTCGCCCAGACCAACCTCGTAGCCGCGCTTGCGGATGCCCGCGAGGCGATCTCGGAAGGTCTCCCAGTTGTTGCCAAGTCCGGCCGCTTCAATTTCGTCGTGCCGATGCAGCACCAGATTGCGCAGCTGGTAAGGTGGCAAGTGGGCCAGAATGATCCGTGAGGTGGCGCCGCGAAAGAGCGGCATCGGACGCCCGCGTGTGTAGCTGGTGATCGCGCTGGAACTGGTTCGGTGCTGGTGAATACAGAGCACCTTGTCGCCATAGAAGCTGCAAAGGAGCAGTACCCCATTGACCTGATCATGCATGACCGCGATCTCTGCTTTTGCCTCAGTCAGCAGCGGATCGGACATCCTCATCAGCCGGTCCAGGATGATGACCCGCCCTCCCAGCACCCACGAAGATCCCGCCCCCGGCGACAGCAGACCGGACTTGGTCAGCGTCGTCAGGTATCTGTAGGCGGTGGCTCGTGACAGGGAGAGCTCTTCCGCCACCTGCTCGGCGGTCACCGCTGATCGGGTTTCACTGAAGAGGTCTAGAACCTCAAGCATTTTATCGAGACTGCTCACGTGGACATTTCCGTCATTTACGGCCTTCCGTTTGGTTGTTTAGCTGGATCAGGCTGAGAGTTCAAGTTTATAAGATTTTTTCTCGTCATGTAAGATTTTTCGTTTTTTATGTATAGTGCGTCTTTATAGCAATTCTAAAAATAACAGCCTCCATGAGTTTGACAAAAAAATTTCAAGATCTGTTCTCCCTGCGGGGTCAGACCGTGCTAATTACCGGGGCGCGACGGGGCTTGGGGAGCGCCATCGCCCACCAATGCGCTGAAGCCGGAGCGCACGTGGTCATCAACGACCTGGATGCAGACCAAGCCGAAGCCAAGGCCCGCGAGTTGCGGGAGGCTGGCTATGAGGCATCAAGTGCGGCATTCGACGTGACAGACCGCCAGGCCGTCAGACAGGCCGTGGATCGCATCCTGGCGCACTGCGGCGCCATCGACGGCGTGGTCAGCAACGCCGGCAACCAGAACCGCAAGCCGTATGAAACCTATGAAGAGCATGAGTGGCGCGCGATCCTGGACACCCATGTCGGCGGCGCCTTCAATGTCACGCAGGCGGTGATGCCGTCCATGGTGGCCCGTGGCCGCGGGCGCGTGGTCATGGTCAGTTCCACCGTGGCCAGCCACACCAAAGGCACCCTGGCCCCTTACGCCTCGGCCAAGGGCGCGCTCTCCGCGCTCACCCGCGAGCTGGCGCAAGAGTTCGGCTCACGCGGCATCAACACCAATGCGGTAGCCCCCGGCTACCTCAAGACCGAGTTCACCAACGCCATCGTTGATGATCCAGATTTCACCCGCTGGCTCAGCGCACGTGTGCCGCTGGGCCGCTGGGGAAAGCCCGAGGACGTGGCCCCTGCCGTTTTGTTCCTGCTCAGCGATGCAGGGCGATTCGTCAATGGACACATCCTCACGATCGATGGCGGCCTCACCGCCGCCCTTTAATCCCTCAGAAAGCCCGTCCCGGAGACAACATGAAACTCGCCCAAACCTTCAAGAAACTGCTGCTCGTGGTGGCCACCTCGGCTGTTGCCACCGCTCCTGCCTGGGGCCAGACCAAAGTGCGCCTGGCGTACGGTGCTGCATCCAATCACTTCATGGCGGCCGCCAAAACCCTGGACAAGGAATTCACCGCCCGCACCGGTGGCAACTTTGCGTTCGAGCATTTCCCGGCCAGCGCCCTGGGCAGCGAGCGCGAAATGCTGGAGAGCATGCAGCTCGGCGCCATCGACCTGTTGATCACCACCAATGGCCCCATGGGCAACTTCGTCAAGGACTTCGACGTTCTGGATGTGCCCTTCCTCTTTCGCGACTATGGGCACGCTCGCCGCGTGCTGGACGGTGCCGTGGGCGACGATCTGCTGAAGAAGCTTGAGACGGCCAATCTGGTGGGTCTCGCCTGGGGCGAGAACGGCTTCAGCCAGCTCACCAACAACCGCCGTGCGGTCAAGAACGTGGCCGACCTCAAGGGCCTGAAGATCCGAACCAAGCAGAACGAAACCCAGATCATTGCCTTCCGGGCGCTGGGTGCACTGCCGACCCCCATGGCCTGGACCGAGTTGTTCACGGCCCTGCAACAAGGCGCAGTGGACGGCCAGGAAAACCCGCTGGGCGTGATCACGGGCGCGAAGTTCCAGGACATACAGAAACACATCACACTGACGAACCACGCTTACAGCGCCGTGTCCTTCATCGCCTCCCCCAAGTTCTGGGGCAAGCTGACGGCCGAGCAGAAAGCGACGCTAAAGACCTCGGCCAGGCTCGCTGGTGTGGCCATGCGTAACCAGGTGGACGCGGACGATGTGGCCGCCATCAAGATTCTGAAGGACGCTGGCGTGCAAATCGTCGAAAAGCCCGACATGGCCTCCTTCCAAACAGCCCTGGTGCCGACCAATAAGACCTTCGAGCAGCGCTTTGGCGCGGTCCGTCTGCAACAAATCAGCAACGTCAAGTAAGACCGACCCGGATGGACCTGATTCAGGGGGGCTCCTCCAGGCGCACCACCCTGAACCGGCACATAAAGACTTGGGCCCGCTGCTCCACAAGCGGCGGGATTTTTCCACCATGATGGACTATTTATTGTCAGGAGTACCCATGACCACCGGACTCGCAACCCCCTCTTCCACTCAACAGCTCGAACAGCTCATTGACCGCCAACTCATCGGTGACTTGCTCGCCCGTTACTGCCAGCGCCTTGACGAATACGACATCGAGGCCATCGGCGCCGTCTTCAGCGACGACGCCGTGATGGACCAGGGCCCCGGCCGCGGTGGCCCGGTAGTGGGCCGGCAGACCATCCTCGACGGCATGAAAATCCGCCAGGCCCTCTTCCGGCGCACCCATCATCAGCTCGGACAATGCGTGGTCGACTTGCATGGCGACACCGCCAGCGCGCTCACCTATGTCATTGCATGGCACCAGACATGGGCGGGCGAGGTACAAACAGCCAGACTGCGCTACCTCGACCAGCTGGTGCGAGGCGCAACGGGCGACTGGCGCATCGCGCATCGCCAATCCCAGTCCCTTGGGGTGGAAGGTTTTGGCGAGGCGCAATGGAACTGGGTCGACCGCCAGCGCCCCGGCGGTCAGCCCATTCCCTGAGCGAAAACACAGGAGCCATCAACGTGTCAGCCAACGAACCCTATGTCCCCCCCCAAGTCTGGCAATGGAAGCCTGGCAACGGCGGCAGTTTTTCGAACATCAACCGCCCGGTGGCCGGCCCCACCCGCGACAAGACCTTGCCGGTCGGGCGCCATCCACTGCAGCTGTATTCGCTGGCCACACCCAACGGGGTGAAGGTCACGATCATGCTGGAAGAGCTGCTGGAGCTGGGGCACGAGAAGGCGCAGTACGACGCCTGGCCCATCCAGATCAAGAACGGGGAACAGTTAGGTAGCGGCTTCGTCGAGGTGAATCCGAACTCCAAGATTCCGGCCTTGATGGACCGCAGCGGCGCGGCGCCGGTTCGCGTGTTCGAGTCGGGCGCGATCCTGATGTACCTAGCCGAAAAATTCGGCAGTTTCCTACCAAAGGAGGTGCCGCAGCGCACGGAATGCCTGTCCTGGCTGTTCTGGCAGATGGGCAGCGCGCCGTTCGTGGGCGGCGGCTTTGGCCATTTCTATGCCTACGCGCCGGTCAAGATCGAGTACGCCATCGACCGCTACGCCATGGAAGTCAAGCGCCAGCTCGACGTGCTCAACCGCCTGCTCGGTGAGCGGCCATATATCGCGGGAGAAGACTACACCATAGCCGATATCGCCATCTGGCCCTGGTACGGCGGCTTGGTACGGGGGCAGTTGTATGAGGCCTCTGAATTCCTGCAGGTCAGCGAATACGGCAACGTCCAGCGCTGGGCCGAGGCGGTGGCGCAACGCCCTGCTGTCAAACGAGGCTGGATGGTCAATCGAACCTGGGGACTCCCCTCGGATCAGCTGCACGAGCGTCATGATCCGCGCAACTTCGAAACGAAGACTCAGGATCAGCTCGATCAAGACAAGAAGCGTTGAGGTGTGGTGGTCAAGTTATTTCGGACACATCAATAGGATGTTGAATTGCCGATTTACGCTCAAATGGGAGGATGAGAAGCTGCGCAGGAGTCTGGGCGCCAGAAGGATTTCCGTGAAACAGCCTTTCGCCATAAGTAACCCAAAGTTGGTGGTGCAAAGGTGAACGCCCATGCCTAGGCGGTGCGATCGGCGTTGAGCAACTACAAAGCGCGCCTGATGGGCGCTTCCTGACACTCTTTGCCTCAACAAACCTGCATCGCCCCCCATTTTGCGCAAGTTGAGCGCCATGCAAACGATCTTGAACTCGGCTTTCGCCTTTTCAAGGACTGGCATACTGATCTGGCGAAACCCCAGAAAATTCTTGATCCAGCCGTTGGTCGGCTAGGCTATCCACTTGCGGTTTAGGTCGTCCAGTTCTCCTTGCTCCGTTTGGAACTTGGCGGCCATGGCTACCGTATGCGGGCAGGGCCTGGCATCCTTGTGCCTGGCCAGTTGCGCAGCAAAGGGTCGCAAAAGGGCACTGCGCCAACCCAAGCAAAAAATCAGAGCCCCCACCCCGGCGCCTGCTGAAAAACCCACAGCAGCACGCTGATCGACATAAA
>NZ_JADMJK010000170.1 GCF_018780625.1 Polaromonas sp.
GTGCAAGCCACCGCCAGCGCCACGGCGGTCGGCCGCATTGGCGCCGACCTGGCAGCCACGGTGGAGCCGCCGTCGACGCTGCAAACAGCCTCGCGCACGCTGGTGCGCCGGCTTGGCCTGGGAGCGCTCCTGCTGGCCAGCGCCCAGGTCTTGCTGGGCTGGTGGTGGGGCGGGCGGCCGCTGCTTGAAAGCCTGCTGAGCGGCATCGCCCTGGCCATGGCCATACTGCCCGAGGAAATTCCGGTCATCCTCACCGTGTTTCTGGCGCTGGGGGCCTGGCGCATCTCAAAGCAAAAAGTGCTGACACGGCGTGTCTCGGCGGTTGAAGCGCTGGGCGCCATCACCGTGCTGGCGGTGGACAAGACCGGCACGCTGACCCTGAACCGCATGGCCGTGGCCGAACTGGCGACCACCGACGCGCATTTCACGCCCGACACCGCCACCGCGCTGCCAGAGTCCTTTCACCTGCTGACCGAATTTGCGATGCTGGCCACGCCGGGCGACCCGTTTGACCCGATGGAAAAGGCGATCCAGCAGTTTGGCCACCGCTGGCTGGCGGGCACCGAGCATGTGCACGACGGCCGCGTGCCGGAATTTGAATACGCGCTGTCGGGCGAGATTCTGGCGATGACGCGGGTGTTCGCCAGCGCCGACCCGTCGCAGTTTTTGCTGGCCACCAAAGGCGCGCCCGAAGCCGTGGCCGACCTGTGCCACCTGGGCGCCGCACAGCGCGAAGCGATACAGCGCCAGGTTGGAGCCATGGCCGGGCGCGGCCTGCGCGTGCTGGGCGTGGCGCGGGGACGCTGGATGGGTGCGGCAACCGCACCCGATACCACGCCGCCGTGGCCGCAAAGCCAGCACGACTTTGACTTTGAATTCCTGGGACTGGTCGGCCTGGCCGACCCGCCGCGCCCGGAAGTGCCCGCCGCGCTGGCCGAATGCCGGCAGGCTGGCGTGCGCGTGATCATGATGACTGGCGACCACCCGGCCACGGCCCGCGCCATTGCGCGCCAGGTGGGTTTGTCGGAGCGGCCCGAGGTCATCACCGGGCCGGAAATCGCTTCGCTTGATGACGCAGCGCTGGGTGCGCGTCTCAAGCACGTGGACCTGTGCGCCCGCCTGCTGCCGGCGCACAAGCTGCGCCTGGTGCAGCTGCTGCGCGCCAGCGGCGAGGTGGTCGCCATGACGGGCGACGGCGTCAACGACGCACCAGCGCTCAAAGCCGCCGACGTGGGCATCGCCATGGGCGAGCGCGGCACCGACGTGGCGCGTGAAGCGGCCGCGCTGGTGCTGCTGGACGACAGCTTTGCCCGCATCGTGGACGCCATCCGGCAGGGCCGGCAGATTGACGACAACATCCGCAAGGCCGCGCGCTTTGTCTTTGCCGTGCATGTGCCCATCATTGCGCTGGCGCTGGTGCCCACGCTGCTGCAATGGCCGGCGCTGCTGCTGCCGGTGCACATCGTGCTGCTGCAGTTGCTGATTGACCCGGCCTGCGCCGTGGTGCTGGAGGCCGAGCCCGAGGACCCCAACCTGATGGCGCGGCCGCCGCGCCCGGTGGCGGACTCGCCGTTTGCCACCGCCGTGCTGGGCTACGCGGTGCTGCAGGGCCTGGGCATTGCCGCCGTGCTGCTGGCCGGGCAGGCCTGGCTGGTCGGGCAAGGCTGGCGCGTGGCCGAGGGGCGCGCCGTGGTCTTTGGCACGCTGGTACTCAGTGTCATGCTCCTGATTCTGGCCAACCGCGACCTGACGCGGCCGGCGCTCAGGGGCATGACCGCCGCCAACCCCTGGCTGTGGCGCATGGCCGCCGCAGTCGCGATGCTGCTGGTGGCGGTGCTGGGCCTGCCGTGGCTGCGCCAGTTGATGGGATTGGCGCTGCCCGGCGCAGTCGGTCTGGCCGTGACCGCGCTGCTGCTGGCGCTGTGCGGCCTGTGGCTGGAGTTGGTGCGCCGCGCTGGCCGCTAAGGCACCGCAGCGTGCTTACACTGGGCCATTGACACCTGAAAGCCTGCATGAACGCCACGCCCACGATGAAGCCGACCCACAACGAAAGCGCCCACCCATGAGCGCCGCGCACGACCATGGTCATAGCCACGGCCACAGCCACGCCCCGGCCAGCTTCAACCGCGCCTTTGCCATTGGCATTGCGCTGAACCTGGCGTTTGTCGCGATAGAGGCCTGGTACGGCTGGAAGGTCAACTCGCTGGCGCTCCTTGCCGATGCCGGCCACAACCTGAGCGACGTGGCCGGCCTGGTGCTGGCCTGGGGCGGGGCGCTGGCCGGCAGGCTGCGGCCCAATGCCCGCCACACCTATGGCTGGCAGCGGGCATCCATTCTGGCCGCGTTCTTTAACGCCCTGCTGCTGCTGATGGCCATGGGCTCGCTGGCTTGGGAAGCAGTCGGCCGCCTGGGCACGCCCGAGGCTACCGAGGGCTGGACCATCATCGCCGTGGCAGGCGTCGGCATTGCGGTCAACACCGCCACCGCCCTGCTGTTCATGCGCGGCCGCAAAGGCGACCTGAACGTTCGGGGCGCCTTCCTGCACATGGCGGCCGACGCACTGGTATCGCTGGGCGTGGTGATGGGTGGCGCGCTCTACCTGTGGCAGGGCTGGGCCTGGATAGACCCGGTCATGAGCCTGGCGATTGCGGTGGTGATTGTGCTGGGCACCTGGAGCCTGTTCAGGCAGTCGCTGCACCTGCTGTTTGACGGCGTGCCCGAGCGCGTGGACCTGGCGGCGGTGCGCGCGCTGCTGATGGCCTTGCCGGGCGTTGCGGACGTGCACGACCTGCACGTCTGGGCCATGGGCACGTCGGACACGGCACTGACGGCGCACCTGGTGCTGGCGGACCCGGCAGCGGACGCCGACGCGCTGATGCATGAAGCCGAGCACGAACTGCACGAACACTTTGAGATCCGCCACGTCACGCTGCAGCTGGAGTCGCCAGGCTTTGCCCTGCAGTGCAGGCTGCGGGCTGGCGCCGGGTGCAGCTGAGCGCTTGAGGGCGCTGCGGCGCCTTCAGGCCATCGGTTCACCCTTTGATGTAGCGCAACGGCGGCCTGCCCGCCCGCTGTCCCAATAGAACCAAGCGGAACGGCGTTTGGCCGATGCCCTCGTTTCAAGGAGACAGACCATGCCTGCCATCGACATCGTGCTGTGCCATCCCGTGCGCACCGCCATTGGCACCTACGGCGGCAGCCTGAAGGACGTGACCGCGCCCGAGCTGGGCGCGGCGGTGATCCGCGAGACGCTCAAGCGCTCAGGACTTGCTGCCGACAAGGTGCAGACACTGGTCATGGGCAACGTGATCCAGGCCGGCGTGAAGATGAACCCGGCGCGCCAGGCCGGCATCGCCGCCGGGTTGCCGGTGGACGTGCCCGCACTGACCGTGAACCGCGTCTGCGGCTCGGGGGCGCAGGGCATTGTCAGCGCTGCGCTGGAAATCTGGTCCGGCATGATCGACTGCGCGATTGGCGGCGGCATGGAGAACATGGACCGCGCGCCCTACCTGCTGCCGCAGGGCCGCTGGGGCGCCCGCATGGGCGACGTGACGCTGTTCGACAGCATGCTCTACGACGGCCTGAACGACGCCTTCAGCGGCCAGCATTCCGGCTGGCACACCGAAGACCTGGTGACGCAGCACGCCATCTCGCGGCAAGACCAGGACGGCTGGGCGCTGCGCTCGCAGCAGCGTTTTGCGGCAGCGCAGGCGGCGGGCAAGTTCGAGGCGGAAATCACGGCCGTTGAAGTGCCCGGACGCAAAGGCCCCACGGTCTTCAACAAGGACGAGCACAACCGGCCCGACACCACCGCCGAGTCACTCGCCAGGCTCAAACCAGCGTTCCGCAAGGACGGCACGATTACCGCAGGCAGCGCACCGGGCCTGAACTCGGGCGCCGCCGCCATGGTGGTGGCCAGCAGGCCATGGGCCGAGAGAAATAAACTCCAGCCGATGGCGCGCCTGGTGTCCTACGGCGTCGGGGCGGTGGAGCCGGGCCTGTTTGGCCTGGGGCCCGTGCCCGCCGTGCGCCAGGCGCTGGCGCGCGCCGGCTGGAGCGTGGCCGACGTGCAGCGCGTTGAAATCAACGAAGCCTTTGCCGCCATCACGCTGGCCTGCCTGCGCGAACTGGGCTTTGCCGAAGAAATTGTCAACGTGGAAGGCGGCGCCATTGCGCACGGCCACCCCATAGGCGCCAGCGGTGCGGTGCTGGCCACGCGGCTGATACATTCGATGCAGCGCGATGGCCTCAAGCGCGGTGTCGTCACGCTGTGCATTGGCGGCGGCCAGGGCATTGCGCTGGCGCTTGAACTACTTTAAGGACCCCTCATGGAACAACCGATTCACCGCTTCAGCGAACTGTTTGCCCAGTTGGGCCTGCCTGCCGACGCGCCGGCGATTGCGCAGTTCATCGCCGCGCATGCGCCGCTGGCGGCAGATATCGACCTGCCCGACGCGCCGTTCTGGACACCGGCGCAGTCGGCTTTTTTGCGGGAAGAAAAGCTTGAAGATGCCGACTGGGCCGAACTGGTCGACCAGCTGAGCCTGGCGCTTCGCCAGCCCGGCCCGGGTGCGTAGCCGACCGCCGCTTCAGCCTATCCCATCAACCGGCTGCGCGCGGCTTGACCAGCGCCGCAGCCTGTTTGGCCCGCGCCCGCGCCACGTCCAGCGCGGAGTCGAACGCCAGCGCCACGCCCATGCGGCGCTTGGTAAAGCTCTCGGGCTTGCCGAACAGGCGAATGTCGGTATTGGGCACGCGCAGCGCCTCGGCCACGCCGTCAAACACAATGCCCACCGCATCCACGCCGCCATAAATCACGGCGCTGGCACCCGGGCTCTTGAGCGCGGTGTTGACCGGCAAGCCCAGAATGGCGCGCGCGTGCAGTTCAAACTGGCTCTGCCACTGCGTCGCCATGGTCACCATGCCGGTGTCGTGCGGGCGCGGGCTCACTTCGCTGAACCACACGTCGTTGCCCTTGACAAACAGCTCCACGCCAAACACGCCCTGCCCGCCCAGGTTGTCGGTCACGGCCTTGGCGATGTCGCGGCTTTTTTGCAGGGCGGGCGGCTGCATCGGGTGCGGCTGCCAGCTTTCCACATAATCGCCATTGACCTGGACGTGGCCAATCGGGTCGCAAAAATGCGTTTCAACCTGGCCATCGGGCCCCAGCGCGCGCACCGTGAGCTGGGTGATCTCGTAGTCAAAGTCAATAAAGCCTTCAACGATGACGCGGCCGTGGCTGACGCGGCCCCCGGCCATGGCGTGGTCCCAGGCGGCCTGCACGTCGCCCGCTGCGGCAATCTTGCTCTGGCCCTTGCCCGACGAGCTCATGACCGGCTTGACGATGCAGGGGTAGCCAATTTTGGAATCAATCGCCGCCTGCAGCTCGGCCAGCGAATCGCAAAACACATAGGGGCTGGTCGGCAGGCCCAGCGTTTCGGCGGCCAGGCGGCGAATGCCTTCGCGGTCCATGGTCAGGCGCGCGGCGCGGGCCGTGGGAATCACGCGCACCGTGCCGGCGTCTTCGAGCTCTTCCAGCATGGCGGTGGCAATGGCCTCGATCTCGGGCACGACCAGGTCGGGCTTTTCGCGCTCGATCAGCGCTTTGAGCTGCGCCGGATCGCTCATGGTGATGGTGCGCGCATGGTGCGCCAGCTGCTGGCCGGGCGCGTGGTCGTAGCGGTCGACGGCAATGGTTTCCACGCCCAGGCGCTGCAGCGCAATCAGCACCTCCTTGCCCAGCTCGCCCGAACCGAGCAGCATGACTTTGGTGGCGTGGGGGGACAAAGGGGTTCCGAGGGTGGTCATAAACGTTGGAGGAATTAAGAATGAATGGCAATAAGACCGCAGGGGTCCGGGTGGCGTGAGCCGCATGCTCGCGTCCGGCTACTTTACTGCAAGCCTTCGCCGCCGTCCGGCCAAACCCTTGCCGGCGACCCGAAGATACCTTTTAGTTGACAATCATTCTCACCTGCAAAACTGCCAATCCGCCCGCCCAGGGCCCGATAGAAAGCGCCCCATGCCCCAAACCGCCGCCACACCGCCCCCTGACAATGCCCCGCGCAAACGCCGCCCGCCACGCCGGGTGGAAGTCAGCCGCGTGCAGGTACTGAGTCCCGCCATGCGCCGCATCACGTTTACCGGCGCCGAGCTGGAAGGCTTTGCCGTCAACGACCCGGCCAGCTACATGAAGCTTATTTTTCCCGAGCCCGGCCAGACCGAGCCGACCCGGCCGCTGCCGGATGGCCCGCGCGCCAACACCATGCGCACCTACACCCCGCTGGCGGTGCGGCCCGAGGCACAGGAGGTGGACGTTGATTTTGTGCTGCACGGCGAAGGCCCGGCCTCCACCTGGGCGGCGCAGGCGCAAATCGGGCAGGTGCTGTTCCTGATGGGCCCCGGCCCCGGCTACACGCTGCCGCTGCAGGCCACCGCGCACCTGCTGGTGGGCGATGACAGCGCGCTGCCGGCGTTTGAAACCATTCTGGCCCGCCTGCCCGCCACGGCGCGCGTGCGCGTGCTGGTGGAAGTGACCAGCGCCGCCGAGCAGCGCGCCCTCAGCAGTCCCGGGCAGCTTGATGTGCAGTGGGTCGTTCGCGGCCTTGACAACAGCCGCGCCGGCCAGGCGCTGGAAGCAGCTTTGCGCCAGGCCGGCCCGCCCGACGCGCGCACCCACGTTTACCTGGCCTGCGAAGCGGGCGCCATGCGCCGCCTGCGCGAGTTGCTGACGGGCGAGTTGGGTGTGGCACGCGGCCAGATCGTGGGCCGGGGCTACTGGAAACTGAGCACCGTGAACCACCCTGACCATGACTATGGCGACGACGCCTAAGGGCCCGCGGGCACAATAGCCGCCATGAGCCCGCCCCTGTTTGAAGTTTCCAAGCTGAGCAAGCGCTACGGCAGCGCCACCGTTGTCGATAACCTGAGTTTTTCGATTGCACCGGGCGAATGCCTGGGTGTGATTGGCCCTAACGGCGCCGGGAAAACGACCACCATCCGCATGTGCCTGGGGCTGACCACGCCGGACGAAGGGCGCATTTCGTACTCCCCCCCCGGTGCGGCGGCCGCCGCGCTGCACATGCCGCAAGACGCGCTGGCCATCAAGGCGCAGCTGGGCATCGTCAGCCAGTTCGACAGCCTGGACCCGGACTTTTCATGCGCTGAAAACCTGCTGGTGTTTGGCCGCTATTTCGGCATGAAGGACGCCGTGATCAAGGCCCGCATCCCGCAGCTGCTGGAGTTTGCGTCGCTGACCCACAAGGCCAACGCCAAGCTCAGCGAACTGTCGGGCGGCATGAAGCGGCGCCTGAGCCTGGCGCGCGCCCTCGTCAACGACCCGCAATTGCTGCTGCTCGATGAACCCACCACCGGCCTGGACCCGCAAGCCCGCCACCTGATGTGGGAGCGGCTGCAGCGGCTGGTGCAGCAGGGCAAATCGATACTGCTGACGACCCACTTCATGGACGAAGCCGAGCGCCTGTGCGACCGGCTGCTGGTGCTGGACCATGGCCAGAAAATGACCGAAGGCGCGCCGCGCGACCTGATTGCCCGCAACCTGGAGCCCGACGTGATCGAGGTTTACGGCGAGGGCGCGCTGGCGCTGGTGGACTCGCCCATCCGGACGCTCGCCGCACGCACCGAAGTCAGCGGCGAAACCGTGTTTTTCTACACCCACGCGGCCAAGCCGCTGCTGGCCGCCCTGGCCGACCACCCGCAGCTGCGCACGCTGCACCGCCCCGCCAACCTGGAAGACCTGTTCCTCAAGCTCACCGGCCGCCAGATTAGAGAGGACGCATGATGTCCGAATCCAGCCCCGTGCGCCCGCAAAACTGGCGCGACCTGTTCAGGGCGCCGCAGCTGAGTTGGCGCTGGCTGCCAGTGTTCAGGCGCAACCTGCTGGTCTGGCGCAAGCTGGCCGTGCCCAGCCTGGTCGGCAACATCGCCGAGCCGCTGATCACGCTGGTAGCCTTTGGCTATGGCCTGGGCGCGCTGGTCGGGCAGGTCCAGCTGGGCGGCAACGCCGTTCCCTACATCCTGTTTCTGGCCAGCGGCTCGATCTGCATGAGCGCCATGAATGCCGCTTCGTTTGAAGCGCTGTATTCGGCCTTTTCGCGCATGCACGTGCAGCGCACCTGGGACGGCATCATGAACGCGCCGGTGCGGCTGGACGACGTGGTGCTGGCCGAAATGCTGTGGGCCGCGTTCAAGTCGCTGTTCACGAGCGCCGTGATTCTGGCGGTCATGCTGGCGCTGGGCATCAGCCACAGCCCGCTGCTGCTGCTGGCCCTGCCGCTGCTAGCGCTGGTGGGCATCGTGTTCGCCAGCATTGCGCTGATCTTTAACGCGCTGGCCAAGGGCTACGACTTTTTCACCTATTACTTTTCGCTGTTCCTGACGCCCACGATGTTTTTGAGCGGCGTGTTTTTCCCGCGCGAGCAGCTGCCCGGCGTGATGCGGGTGGTGTCCGACTGGCTGCCGCTGACCGCCGCCGTGGAGCTGATTCGCCCGCTGTTTCTGGGCCAGTGGCCGGCCCAGGCCGGGCTGCACCTGGCGGTGCTGGTGGCGTATGCGGTGGGGGCGTTCTGGGTCGCGCTGGCGCTGACGCGGCGGCGGTTCCGGAATTGAAGGCGTTGGCCGGTTCAAACGGCCAGGCGCTCAATTCGCGGCAAAGCAGTAAAACAGCCCCGAGCCGCCGGTGGATTTGAGCGCGGCCGTGCTGCAGCCAGGCGTGCCGTGCGACGAGTTCCACGAAACGTTCGCGACCGGATCGGGATTGGTGCCGTCGCGGTCGTGGTGGCCGACGATGGCCGAGCCTTCGCCGCTTCGGGTCCAGTTGCCGCAGGTGGTGTCCTTGCCCGGCTCAACCGGCACGGCGGTGCCGTCGGGCCGCGAGCCGGTCAGGATGTCGTGCGTATTGACCGCATCGCCACGACCACTGACGACCTCGCCTTTTTCCGTCAGTGAATTCTGCTTGTTGAGCTGGTTGTCGGCGCTGTGCAGGTTGTCCACGCTGGTGGCGACCACCACGCCCTTAGCGTTTTGCCACGGGCCGTGTCCGATGCGGTCGCGCGCGTTGACGGCCGGGCTGGCACCGCTGGGCGCTGCGCTGAGGTAGGCGCGCCAGTTCTTGTTGCCGGCATTGACGGCGGTGGCGAGTTGCTTGCAATAGGCATCGGCGCCGGCCAGACCGCCGAGATCGGCGCCCTTGCCCGGGCTGGCGCTGGTGACAAAAAAAAGCTCATCGGATTTTGCGACGTCGAGGGCATGGGCGCGCAGGCGCCAAGAAGGGCGGCCGAGGCCAGAAAAGCGAGTTTCAGACGAGGGCGGATGGCAGTTTCCTTGATTGTTGATATTTCAGCGAAGCGATCGCACCCGCACAGTACGCCAAGCGCGCGTGCTATTCAAGTGCCGACGTATGAGGTGCCCGCAGACGGCGCGTCCTTCCAACCCGGTCAATCGCGGCCTTGACCTTGCCAGTCATACCGCGAACAGGCAAGCAGCTGGCGTTGACAGGGCCTGCCCGGCTTCAGTAGATAATGACAATCTGATCATGAACGTCCCACAGCAGCACCCGTCCTTCAGCTTTCACATCGAAAGTGGCGAACCACAGGGTAACGTCGTGCCTGCATCCGTGCTCGTGCAGATTTTGCAGAATGCACAGCAGGCATTTGAACTCATAGGCGTCCATGTGGAAGGACGTAGCATCAACCAGCGGGTGCGTGTACCAGCGGCAACCAGTCAGCGTTTTCAGCTAATTTGCCAATTGCCTGAAGCTGGGTGTTATGCCCTACCAGTCATCGTTGGCGGTTCAAGCGAACTTTTTGAGTCCGAGCAAGCTGAAAAGGCATTCCACATTTTCCGCAATGTGATGGAGCGCGTTTCAAATCGCAATACGAATGGTTTGACTGATGCGCTGCCAGACGAGCGCATCCGCCGCCGGGTACTGGAAGCCGTTAAAGGCATGTCGCCGCGTGCCGATGCCAAATGGACGCTCGCCCTGCACGACTCGACAAACGCCCCGTTTGCGTCTTTTGATGGCCAAACTATCCCTTTCGTGCAAAACACGCTCGTGCCAGCAGCCCAGCGTGAGGCGTCGCGTGTAGTCACCGGCGAGCTGAAGAACATCGACTTTATCGAGCGCAAGCTCACCATCATTTACCCGCCCACCAGCAAAGAACTGGATTGTCTATATGACGAGGCGCTGGAAGACTTGCTCTATGAGCGGCGGCGGGACTTGATTCAGGTGACCGGCCGGGTGCTGCTGGACGATCAGGGCAGCCCCAGAAAGATCATTGACGTGTCAGATATCAGGGATGTGGATTTATCCCCGCTTGAGATTTCGACCGTGCGGCACGGCGAAGTCAGTTTGCGGGTCGCGCCGGCCCTCTTGCTGGAGCCCACACTGGACGACAGCCAGCAACTGCTGTGTGTTGAAAACGATGAGTTGGGCATCACGGTATTTGCGCCCACGCGCGAAGCCTTGCTCACCGAACTGAATGAGCATCTGGCCATGTTGTGGCAGGAGTACGCGCAGGCCAGGGATGATGATCTGGACGACCTCGCACTGCAACTCAAGCAAACACTGCTTGCGCGCATGACCAAGGCAATCCATGCCGCGTAAGCAGGCCGATGTAGAGAAGAGCCTGCTCAACAAAGGCTTTCAGGCTGGCGGTGGTGACCACAACTACTTTTTCTACTACTCCAAGGCTGGCAAGAAAACGATTATTCGCACCAAAACCAGCCATGGCTCGCGCGAGATTGACGATAACTTGCTCGCCCAGATGGCCAAGCAATGCAAACTCAGCAACAAAGACTTTGGCTTGTTGATCGAGTGTCCGCTGAGCCGTGACGACTACGAGGCCAAGCTGGTGGCTGCAGGCGCGGTTGCGCCGCCTCAAGCTTGAGATTCAACACCAAATAGGCCTCTAGCGCACGGTGCATGTGCGCAAGCAGCTATTAAAAATATAGCAACTGTGCACCAGCGCAGTCAGCAGCCTTGACCTTGGCCTTGGCCTTCATGCCGCGAACCGGCAAGCGGCTCGCAAAGTGACTGGAATGTTGCAGCTCCACTACTCATGGCGCACCCCACACCCGGTCAATCGCGGCCTTGACCTTGGCGTCCATGCGGCGGATCAGTTCACGGTTGGCGTTGACGAGGGCCTGCTCGGCTTCGATCTCGGCGACGATGGCGCGCTGGGTGGGGAGGTCGGGGAGTGGGATTTTGACTTCGCGAATCAATTGCGAGTTCAGATTGCTCTGATTTCCGCCGCGCGATTCGCTGATGGCGCGAAGTTCTTCGTATTTGCCTGCAAGCGTCCAATACAGAAAATCACGATCTGCACTGGCTGATGTGACTTCGATAGCGGCACACGCCTGATTGGTGGTCGCCTCAATGCCCAAAATAGCCACTCGACCGCGTGTGACGCCCTGGCCGTACATGGCCATGAGGATCGTTCCAGCCGGAAACATGCGTGCGGCGGAATTTTCCATACCTGCCTGTGTGATGAACTCCTCGGCGCTCTGAATCACATTGAAGTCAATCTGCCCGGTTTTGACCCAGGGAATGGTGCCGCCCCAATAGTCAGCATTGGAGCGGTCCGGCGTTCCACCTGAGCGAATGCTGGCCACGTCACCCACCTGCACCACCGGACAATCGGGGCTGACCACAATGCGCGGCTTGTAGTGGTCGAGCACCTGCCGGGCACCGTCGATGATTTTTTGGTAGCCCACGATTTCGGCCACGATCTGGTGCTGGACTTCGAGGGGTGGGAGGGGAATTGTCAACGCGCTCAAATACTCGTAGCTCACGCGCGGAAGCTGCGACCCTCCGATACCACGCAGCACGTCCGTGTTGAATTGGGGTGAACGCAATAGCTGGATCAAGTAGCCGACAAGGACCGGCGCTTTTGCCCGAATCACAAAAATGTCGGTTGAACAGACACCTGACATGCTTGCCAGGTACACCTTGTTCAGATTCGGACGAAGCTTGCCGTACAGAACGTCGTTCGGCTCGAATCTGGATTTCAAGCTCTTGATATCACTGGCGGCGGAGACTACTTCACCGACCAAGCAACCAGAATTGCTTTCAATGTTCTCCAGGCCCACATAGGTAAGTTGCCCATCCGAATCGGACGGATTCATCGATTCCGATATGCGGATTGCGATCTCAGAAATGGCGACACGCGGAAACACATGCGACAGGTTCTGAGCGACGGCTATGTACCGCTCGCCGCTCAAATTAAAGCCCCCACTCTCCCCCAACCTGGCCCGCGTCACCGCCTGCGCCATCGCCCCATCGCCCTCAAACCCCTGCGGCGCCGTCATCCAGCTCCGCAGCAGCCGCGTCGCCTCCGGCAAATCGCTGTCCACCACCGCCCGACGTTGCGCACCCAAATTAAAACCGTCATTCCCGACCTTGACAAACAGCACGCTGTCGAGCTGCTTGTGCAGGCGCTTGTCCAGAATCAAAATGCTGGTCTTCACGCCACTGTAGGGGTTGAACACCCCGGCGGGCAGGCTGACCACGGCGACCAGACTGGTTTTGACCAGCATCTGGCGCAGCGCCTTGTAGGCCGTGCCGCTCTGGAAAATGATGCCTTCGGGCACGACGATGGCGGCGCGGCCGGTGGCGGTCAGGTGCTCGGCCATGTAGTCCACGAACAGCACTTCGCTGCGCGTGGCCTGCACGCTGAAGCGCTTGTGCGGCTTGATACCACCCTTGGGCGACATGAAAGGCGGATTGGCCAGAATCACGTCGGCCACCTCGTTCCACTTTTCATCGCTGGTCAGCGTGTCGTATTCCTCGATGCGCGGGTCGGTGAAGCCGTGCAGGTACAAATTGACCAGGCTCAGCCGCACCATGTCGGGCGAAATGTCGTAGCCGTGGATGCCAGCGGCCAGCCGCGCGCGCTCGTCGGGTGTGAGCAAATCACCGGCTTTGCGCACGGCTGGCGGGCGTGAGTCGCTATCATTTTCGATGGCACTAGAGGTATTGGTTTTGAGAATGTGCTTCCATGCCGAAATCAGGAAACCGGCCGTGCCGCAGGCCGGGTCCAGAATGGTTTCGTTCTTTTTCGGGTCCATCACCTCGACCATGAAGTCGATGATGTGGCGCGGCGTGCGGAACTGCCCGGCGTCGCCCTGGCTGCCCAGCACGCTCAGCAAGTACTCAAACGCATCACCCAGCCGCTCGGAATGGTCGTAGGTGAAGTAGTTGATTTCCTTCAGAAAGCTTTTCAGCGTCTCGGGGTCGCGGTAGGGCAGGTAGGCATTTTTGAAGATGTCGCGGAACAGCGGCGGCACGCCGGGGTTCTTGTTCATGGTCTGTATGGCTTCGGAATACAGCGCCAGCACTTCAAAGCCGCCCAGTCCGGGCGCCATCAGCCGCGCCCAGCCAAAGCGGGCGTACTCACCAGCAAAAAAGCGGCGATGGCCGCCCAGCTCTTCGGCCTCGGCGTCCATGTCATCCATGAACTTGTAGATCAGCGCAATGGTGATCTGCTCTACCTGGGATTTGGGGTCGGGCACTTTGCCGACAAGAATGTCGCGGCAGGCGTCAATGCGGCGCTTGGTTTCGGAATCGAGCATGGTCTTTTCTGTTGAGCGCCGCTTGTTTAGCGACGTTCGCAGCCTTGTTGGCTACATGAACTGGTTGAGGGGGACGTAGTCTTTGACGTATTCGGGAATCAGGATACGCCAGGCGGGCGGCACGGCTTTGAAGTCGCTCATGCCAAAGGCGGGGTACACATTCAGGTCGGTCAGCCGCTTGTCGTCAATGATGCCGCGCAGCCGGTGGTCGGTGGCGTAAGCCTTGAAATAGTACTTCATGGCGACGACGGCGCTGGCGGCCGAGTCGGCGCTAAAACCGGTGGCGCTTTGCTGGTCGAGCAGGAATTTATCAAACTCTTCTTCCAGCAAATCGTTTTTGCTCTTAAAGCCGGGAATCAGGCCAAAGGCTTTTTCCAGAATCTCGCGCAGGCCCAGGCGGCGGTCTACGCCGGCGGCGCGGCGCAGCTTGTCCAGGCTGAAGTAATCGCTGGGTTTGTCAAACAGTTCGGTGGTGATGCGGTCGATGGCCTGGTCCCATTGGGCGTTGCCGACCTGCCGGACGATGACGGGGTCGGCCTTGACCTTGTCTTCAAATTTCTCGAAGAACATGCGGTCCACCTTCATGCCCTGAAAACCGACTTGCTGCTCTGCGTGGCTGGCGATGGCGTCCGGGGCGGTATGGGTGTAAGCACCATTTTCCAGCTCTGCACCTTCTTCAGCGCCGGTTTCGTCGCCCTGGTCCGCGCCATTGCCAGATTGCTTCCCCGGGCGGGGCAGCTTGAGCACTTCGTCGTAGTTGAATTTTTCTTCAAAGTATTCGCAGTTGGCAAAAAAGTCGAACAGCTTGTAGGCGGTCTTATCAGGTCCGGTGACCTGTGACTTGAGGGCATCGTCCTGCAACTGTTCACGAAAGTCGTGTTTGCGGGTGCCCCGGCCCTTGATCTGAACAAAATCCGATGGAGAAAACACCGGGCGCATCAGCGCCAGGTTCAGCAAATCGGGACAGTCGTAGCCGGTGGTCATCATGCCCACGGTCACGCAGATTCTGGCCTTGCTGGTTTTGTAGGCGGGCAGCACATTGGCAGAGCCCAGCAAGTTGTTATTGGTGAAGTTGATGGTGAACTGCTGCGCATCGGTGATGAGCGAGGTGACCTGCACGGCAAAGTCGGACTGGTAGCGGCCAGGGTACAGCTTGTCAGCCAAATCGTTCAGGATCTGGGTGATCTTGCTGGCGTGGTTTTGACTGACGCAAAACACCAGGGTTTTGCCAAACTCTGCGCTGATGGGGTCGCGCAGGCCGTGGGCCAGCAGAGTTTCGCAAAACAGGATATTGGTGGCTTGGGAGAAGAATTTCTTTTCAAAGCTGCGCTGCTTGAACTGCTGCTCGCTGGTCTTTTCCCCCTCAGGCGCATCGTTGATGACCACGGCGGCATATCCGGTTTCGGACAGCAGCTGGGTCGTAACCTCGGTGCGGGCATCGACCACCAGCGGATTGATCAAAAAGCCCTCGCGCACGCCGTCGAGCAATGAATAGCGAAAGGTCGGCTCGCCGGTTTCGCAGCCAAAGGTGCGGTAGGTGTCCAGCAGCAGGCGCCGCTCCTGCTCGCGCGGGTCGCGGGTGGAAGGTTTGGCCGCATCAAACTTCTTCAGGTAGTCCTTGGGCGTGGCCGTCAGCCCCAGCTTGTAGCCAACGAAGTACTCAAACACGGCGCGGGCGTTGCCGCCAATGGAACGGTGGGCTTCATCGGAAATGACCAGGTCAAAGTCCGTGGGCGAAAACAGTTGCTGGTATTTGTTGTTGAACAGCAGTGACTGCACGGTGGTCACCACGATCTCGGCCTTGCGCCAGTCGTCGCGGCTTTCCTTGTAAATGACCGATTTGTAGTCGTTCTTGAGCAAAAAGATGAAGGCTTTGTTGGCCTGGTCTTCCAGCTCCAGCCGGTCCACCAAAAACAGCACTCGGCGGGCGTTGCCGGTGCGCAGAAACAGCTTGATGAGCGCGGCAGAAGTCAGCGTCTTGCCGGTGCCGGTGGCCATTTCCAGCAAGAAGCGGGTTTTACCTTCCCTGATGGCCAGCTGAATCGCCTGGGCAGCACGCTGCTGGTACGCGCGCATGAAGCGCAGGCGGTTTTTCTGGATGAATTCGGGCCGTTCATCGACGTTTGTCCAGCCGGCTTCCTGGTCATACGTGGGCAACTGGGTGCGGGCGATGTAGTCCAGCGGCACGTCTTCAGTCACCAGTCGCGCCGGGTCCGGCTGGAAGTGGGCATAGCCCTTGATGGCCTCCGGCGCAGGAAAACGCGTGATGATGTGCGGATTGCCCTGGCTCAAGTCCCACAGGTAATGCAGATTGCCATTGGACAAAATGACAAAACGGCAATTTTGCGACCTGGCATATTTGCGGGCCTGCTCTTTACCGATCAGCGGATTTTTATCTTCCGCCTTGGCTTCGAGCACCAGCAGGGGAAAGCCCTTGTCGTCAAGCAGCAAAAAGTCGATGAAGCCCTTGCTGACAGTCTCAAAGTCGCTCCCCATCGCATCGACCTGCGCCTGCGTGAGCTTGACGTGGGGTTCAAGTGAAATATTGGCCTTACCCGCGTTGCAGTCGAAAAACCGCCAGCCAGCAAGTTCGAGCAATTTATTGATCTTGATTCGGGCTTGGGCTTCTTTGGGCATGGACGATGGCGTAGATGGGCGAGCGCTCAAGCTTAATCGGTGTTTCAAGCCCTTTGGGCAAACTCTTTCGCTGCGCAGTGTCGGCGGCCGTAAAGGGCGCCTTGCACTTCGCGCCTGGTTCGTGAACGAGCAAGCGCTGCACCAGCCTCAAATCAATCGCGGCCATCCTTGAGGCACATGCCATGATCCCGGCCCCCGCTCCGCCATCGCCAGGTCTCCCCCTATCATCAGGGCATGTACGCCAAATTCTTCGGCCTCAGCCAGGACCCTTTTTCCATCGCCCCTGATCCGCGCTACCTGTTCATGAGTGAGCGGCATCGCGAGGCGCTGGCGCACCTGCTGTATGGCCTGGGGGGTGGCGGCGGGTTTGTGCTGCTCAGTGGCGAGATCGGGACGGGCAAAACGACCGTGTGCCGCTGTTTTCTGGAGCAAATTCCGGACAACTGCAACGTGGCCTACATCTTTAACCCCAAGCTGTCAGTGCCCGAGCTGCTGCGGTCGATTTGCGACGAATTTCATATCGACCTGCCCCAGGGCGCCGCGAGCGCCAAGGATTTCATTGACCCGCTGAACGCGTTTTTACTGCGCACGCACGCGTCGGGTCAAAACAATGTGCTGATCATCGACGAGGCGCAAAACCTGTCGGCCGACGTGCTGGAGCAACTGCGGCTGCTGACCAACCTGGAAACCAACGAGCGAAAACTGCTGCAGATCGTGCTGATCGGCCAGCCCGAGTTGCGCAACATGCTGGCCCGCCCCGAACTGGAACAGCTGGCGCAGCGGGTCATTGCGCGCTTTCACCTGGACGCGCTGTCGGCCCAGGAGACCACGCAGTACATGGCCCACCGGATGGCGGTGGCCGGCATGACCGGCGCCATGCCGTTTGACAGCAAGGCCGTGGCACGCATTCACCAGCGCGCGCGCGGCGTGCCACGGCGCATCAACCTGCTGGCGGGCCGCGCACTGCTGGGGGCGTATGCCAGCGGCACGGCGCGTATTGACCGGCGCATGGTGGACCAGGCGGCTGGCGAGGTGTTTGGGCCGGATCAGCAGCAC
>NZ_JADMJK010000177.1 GCF_018780625.1 Polaromonas sp.
CGATGTTGCTGGTCATGTCGTGCTCGCCGGCGCTGATGAAAATCTTGTTGCCGGTCAGCTGGTAGCTGCCGTCGGCCTGCGGTGAGGCGCGGGTAGCAAGCAGGCCCAGGTCGGTACCGCAATGCGGTTCGGTCAGGCACATGGTGCCGGTCCACTCGCCGCTGGTGAGCTTGGGCAGGTAGATCTTCTTTTGCGCGTCAGTGCCGTGGGCGTGCAGCGCCTCGTAGGCGCCGTGCGACAGGCCGGGGTACATGGTCCAGGCCTGGTTGGCCGAGTTCATCATTTCGTAGAAACACTGGTTGACCAAAAAAGGCAGGCCCTGGCCACCGTACTCGGGGTCGCAGCTCAGCGCCGCCCAGCCGCCTTCCACATACTTGGCATAGGCTTGCTTGAAGCCTTTGGGTGGCGTGACTTCATGGGTGGTTTTGTCGAGCGTGCAGCCCTCCTCGTCGCCGCTGATGTTGAGCGGAAAAGTTACTTCGGACGCGAACTTGCCGCCTTCTTCGAGCACGGCATTGATGGTGTCTGCGTCAATGTCGGCGTACTTGGGCAAGACCTTGAACTCGTCGGTGACCTTGAGCACCTCGTGCATGACGAATTGCATGTCGCGCAGGGGCGGGTTGTAGATGGGCATGGTTACTCCTGAGAAGGGGAAGAAAGGGGCGAAGAAAAAGCGGGGGTGGAAGCGGAGGCTGGGGGTGCCACGGCACCCTCACAGCCACAACGCCCCAGAATGTTGGAAAACGCCGTGTTGGCGCGCTCGATCGAGCCGGGCGTCTTCAGGAAACGGGCTTCATAGTGCAGCGCCAGGACCAGCCCGTGAATCTCGAAAGCGATCTGGTGCTCGTCGGTATCGGCGCGCAAATGGCCCGCCTCCCTGGCCTGCACCACCGCGCGGTTCAGGGCGGTCAGCCAGGTCTGCACGGAACTCGCCAGCGCATCCCGCACCGGGCCGGGCCGGTCGTCGAATTCAACCGCACCGCTGATGTAGAGGCAGCCCGAATCGATTTCAACCGAGGTTCGCATCATCCAGTTATGAAACAGCGCGCGCAGACGCGGCAAGCCGCGCGGCTGCTGCAGGGCCGGGAAAAAGACCTCTTCCTCAAAGCGGGCGTGGTATTCGCGGATCACCGAGATCTGCAGTTCTTCGCGCGACCCGAAATGCGCAAAGACGCCGGACTTGCTCATGTGCATGACCTCGGCCAGCGCACCAATGCTCAGGCCCTCCAGGCCGATCTGCGTGGCCAGGCCCAGGGCCGCATCCACAATGGCCGCCTTGGTTTGCTGGCCTTTGTGCTGGCTTTTTGACGCCACGCCCCCATTGGCAGGGGTGCGTGCGGCTTTCGCGGCTTTTGTGGTTTTCAGGGAAAGTGGGCTGGCGGGCATGGCACTGCAAAAAATAATAGAACGATCGTGCTATTTTGCAGGAAATTCCAGTTTTGCGCGCACCGCATGGTTACTTATTTTTAGGTGCCAGCTTCTAAGTTGGCCGCGGGTTTACCCTTTGTTCTTCTTGTCGGGCGGGTCTTAGGTGACAGGCGCGCCATCTCCTCGCGCAGCATCTCCACCAATGCAGCAGCAGCCGGCGACAAGCTGCGGTGACGGCGCGTCACCAGGCCGATGGGGCGCGCCATGTCGGGCTCCACCAGCGGTCGGCGCACCACGTTCGGCAGGGGCGCGACGGCCGCAGCCAGTTCAGGCAGCGCGGCCACGCCCAGACCGCAGGCCACCATCGCGGCAATGGTCGCCAGGTGCTCGACTTCATAGGCGGGCGCAAAGCGCAGGCGATGCTGCAGCAGCGCGGCGTCTGCATACTGGCGCACGCTGGCCGGCAGCGGCATGGAAATGTGCGTGAGCGCCGCCACGTCCATCCAGCGCAGCGGGCCACGCCCTTGGGCCAGCGCGTGGCCAGGCGGGATCAGCAAGACAAAGCTGTCGGCGGCCAGCGGCGTGTAGTCAAGGTCGGCATAGGCCGGATTGGCGGCGGTCAGCGCAAAGTCCACCTGACCGGCCCGCACCAGCTCAAACGCCGGGCCCGACAGCGTGTCGAACACCTGAAACTGCACGCCCGGGTAGCGCGCACTGAAGCGGGCGCAGGCCGCAGGCACCACGGTGGCGGCCAGCGACGGCAGCGCGGCCAGCTTGACGTTTCCCACCTGCAGTTCGGCCACGTTGCGCACCGCACGCACCGCCTCGTCGGTTTGGGTGCGCAGCAGCAAGGCCTGCTCGGCAAACACCTGGCCGGCCACGGTGAGCTGCACGTTGCGGGTGGTGCGGTCAAACAGGCGCACGGCAAGCGTTTCTTCAAGCCGCGTGATGACGCCGGACACCGCCGACTGCGACAGGTTGACCTGCACGGCGGTGCGGCGAAAGCTGAGGCTGCCTGCCAAAGCCAGAAAGACGTCGAGCTCGCGCACGGACCAATTGATCTGCATAGCCGATCAGTTTATCCATAAAAACGGTTGGACGATGCAATCTTCGCGGCCTAGACTGCACCCAACCTGATGAAAGACCCAGCTTTGACGCTTTTACCTGCCCTCCCCCAAAACACCCATGCCGTCGTTGTAGGCGGCGGCACCATGGGCGCCGACGTCGCCGTGGTGCTGGCGCGTGGCGGCTGCCGCGTGACGGTGATTGACCCCAACGAGTCCAGGCGCACGCCCTTGCAGGCCCATGTGCGCCAGGCCCTGGAACCGCTCGGGCTGGCGCGGCGCGCAGAGCGCGTGACGGCCGTGCCGACCCTGGAAGCGGTGCAGTGGGACGACGTGGCGCTGGTGGTCGAGTGCATTCCGGAAAACCTTGCCATGAAGCAGCAACTGTTTGCGCAATTGGTGAAGTGCGCGCCTGCAAGCACCGTGCTCGCCAGCAACAGCTCGAGCTTTCCGATCAGCGCGATTGCGCAGGGCCTGGACTCGCGCCAGCGCATGCTGGGCCTGCACTTTTTCATGCCGGCCCACCTGGTGCCGCTGGTTGAAGTGGTGCGGGGCCCGGACACCGACCCGGCGCAGGCCGACCGACTGTGCGCCTTCATGCGCGGCTGCGGCAGCGTGCCAGTGCTGGTGCGCAAGGACAAGCCCGGCTTTCTGGCCAACCGCCTGCAGCATGCGCTGGCCCGCGAAGCCTTTGCGATGATTGACGAAGGCATTGCCACCCCGGAAGATGTGGACGCCGCCGTGCGATTCGGCTTTGGCTTTCGCTACCTCGCCGCCGGCCCGGTGCTGCAGCGCGACCACGCCGGGCTGGACGTGCACTGCGCCGCCGCCGCCAC
>NZ_JADMJK010000059.1 GCF_018780625.1 Polaromonas sp.
TTGAACCTGGATGAAATGAACG
Source organism: Polaromonas sp. (assembly GCF_018780625.1). Lineage (GTDB taxonomy): Bacteria > Pseudomonadota > Gammaproteobacteria > Burkholderiales > Burkholderiaceae_C > Polaromonas. The sequence continues at coordinate 23 of NZ_JADMJK010000059.1, forward strand.
CCCTGCTGCGCCAGATGGAAGCGACCGAGCGATCCGACCAGTGCAACCACGGTCGGCCCACCTGGCGGCAGATCAGCATCAAGGAGCTGGATGCGCTGTTTATGCGGGGCCGTTAGCCGGCAAGCAACCCACAGGCGCCAGCCCGTCGCAAAGCGGCACTGAACTTTTCAGCGCACAAGGTGTCACTCATGACTATGAAACGCTGGCACCTGTTCGCATCCTTTTGTACCGCGCTGGCCTTGCTGGCCGGTTGCGCCACGCTTGACGAAAAGCAGCGCGTCTGGATTTTTCAGCCCAGCGACCGCACCTGGAGCGGCGGCGCTGCAGCCGCCCAAGGCATGGACGACGTCTGGATTTCCCTGAATGGCAGTTCCAGTGATCGGCTGCACGGCCTGTGGCTGGCGGCCGACGAGCCGAAAACAACCAGGACCGGCCAGACCGCTGGCGCACCCGTCATGCTCTATCTGCACGGCGCGCGCTACAACGTCACTGGCTCGGCCCCGCGCATACGCCGGATGCAGGCGCTTGGGTTTTCGGTGCTGGCGATTGACTACCGCGGTTTCGGCAAAAGCACGGCAGCCCTGCCATCGGAAGCGTCGGCCTACGAAGACGCGCGCGCAGCCTGGGACTGGCTGGCGGAAAAATACCCGGATCGTCCCCGCTACATCTTTGGCCATTCGCTGGGCGGGCCCATCGCCATCCACCTGGCGACCGAAGTGGCCGATGAAAGCGGCACCATTGTTGAAAGCACTTTCACCTCGATTGCCGACGTGGTCAGCAACTCCCGCTGGGGCTGGCTTCCGGTGTCGCTGCTGATCACCCAGCGTTTCGAGGCAGTCCGCAAAGTCGACAAGATCGGCTCCCCCTTGCTCGTGGTGCATGGCGACGAAGACCAGTTGATCCAGCCCGACCTGGGGCGCAAGCTCTTTGATGCTGCGGTTCAGCCCAAGCTGTTCATGCTGGTGGAGGGCGGCTCGCACCACAACACCAACACGGTGGGCCAGCCGCAGTACCGGCGGGCCATGGCGCAACTTTTCAACCTGCCATAACACCGAGTTGGTGCGCAGCCATCTATCAAGCCCACAGCATCAGTGATGCAAAGTAACCATCTTGGTGCATATTGATCCAATTTTTGAAAATCACGGCTAAAAATACTCACAATTGGTGCAATTCCCCGGCAAAATGTTCTTTTTGCATAAGTTCATGCACCATTTAAAGGACCAAAGCGAATGAAGTACAAAACCCTGGAAAGCTTTTTGAGCCATGTCGCGGCCCGCAACCCGGGCCAGCAGGAATACCTTCAGGCCACGACCGAAGTCATGGAAAGCCTCTGGCCCTACATCCAAAAGCATCCCAAATACGCTGAACACGGCCTGCTCGACCGCCTGATCGAGCCCGAGCGCACCATCATGTTCCGCGTGTCCTGGATCGATGACCGGGGCGAGGTCCAGGTCAACCGCGGCTACCGCATCCAGCACAGCTCGGCCATCGGCCCGTACAAGGGCGGCTTGCGCTTTCACCCCTCGGTCAACCTGTCCATCCTGAAGTTCCTGGCATTCGAGCAGACCTTCAAGAACGCGCTGACGACCCTGCCCATGGGCGGCGGCAAGGGCGGCGCCGACTTTGACCCCAAGGGCAAGAGCCCGATGGAAGTGATGCGCTTTTGCCAGGCCTTCGTCAGCGAACTGTTTCGCCACATCGGCGCCGACACCGACGTGCCGGCCGGCGACATCGGCGTGGGCGGGCGCGAGGTCGGCTTCATGGCCGGCATGTACAAAAAGCTCAGCAACCGCTCCGACTGCGTGTTCACCGGCAAGGGACTGGCCTTCGGCGGCTCACTGATCCGCCCCGAGGCCACCGGCTACGGCACGGTTTATTTTGCCCAGGAAATGCTCAAGCAAACAGGCCGCTCGCTGGACGGTCTGCGCGTGAGCGTCTCGGGCTCTGGCAATGTCGCGCAGTACGCGGTTGAAAAAGCCATGGCGCTGGGCGCCAAGGTCATCACCGTGTCGGACTCCAGCGGCACCATCGTGGACGAGGACGGCTTCACCACCGAAAAACTGGCCGAGCTGATGGAGGTCAAGAACCACCTGTATGGCCGGGTCAACGACTACGCCCAGCGCACCGGTGTGGCGTTTCACGCCGGTGTGCGGCCATGGCAGATTCCAGTCGATGTTGCCCTGCCCTGCGCGACGCAGAACGAACTCAACGCGGAAGACGCCGCCACGCTCGTGAAAAATGGCGTGATCTGCGTGGCCGAAGGCGCCAACATGCCCTCGACGCTCGACGCCGTGCGGGTATTCGAGGGCAACGGCGTGCTGTACGCACCGGGCAAGGCCAGCAACGCAGGCGGCGTGGCCACCTCAGGCCTGGAAATGAGCCAGAATGCCATGCGCCTGTCCTGGTCGCGTGATGAAGTCGATGCGCGCCTGCTGCAGATCATGCAGGACATCCACAGCGCCTGCCTGCAATACGGCCGCCGCGACGACGGCACGCTGAGCTACGTGGACGGCGCCAACCAGGCCGGCTTCGTCAAGGTGGCCGACGCCATGCTGGCCCAAGGCGTGGTCTGACCCTGGCCGCCACCGGGCCTGGACGGGCATGAATCTGCTACGCTCAGATGCATGCCCGCCACACCGAACCCGCCTGATTTCACGCCCAGCGTGGGGCGCCAATACCTTTCCTTGGCCGGCCCGACGGCCGCCGGCAAAACCGCCGCCGCCCTCGCGATTGCCGCGCGCTACCCGGTCGAGATCATCAGCGTCGACTCTGCACTGGTCTACCGGGGCATGGACATTGGCACGGCCAAGCCCAGCGCCGATGAATTGGCCGCAGTAAAGCATCACCTGATCGACATTCGCGACCCGTTACAAGCCTACAGCGCGGCCGAGTTTGTGCGCGATGCGCAGCAGCTGATCACCGACATCCATGCGCGCGGCAAGCTGCCGCTGCTGGTGGGCGGCACCATGCTGTACTTCAAGGCGCTGCTGGACGGCCTGGACGACATGCCGGCGGCCGACCCGGCGGTGCGCGCCGTGCTGGCGGGGGAAGCCCTTGAAAAAGGCTGGCCCGCGCTGCATGCCGAGCTGGCACGGGTCGACCCCGTCACCGCCGCGCGCCTGGCGCCCAACGACTCGCAGCGCATCTCGCGGGCGCTGGAGGTGTTCCGGGTCTCAGGCCAGCCGCTGTCGTTCTTTCATCAGCGCAACGCTATTGAAAAAATAGCTACTCAAGCAGAACAGACGGGGTCTACAACCCTTATTTCCTTGGAACCGAGCGACCGCGGCTGGCTTCACGGCCGGATTGCCGAACGCTTTGATGCGATGCTGGCGGCCGGTTTCCTGGACGAAGTCAAGGCGCTGCGCGCGCGCGGCGACCTGGCGCCCGACTTGCCGTCGATGCGCTGCGTTGGCTACCGGCAGGCTTGGGAAGCGCTGGACGGCACCAGCCCACTGGCCGGGCTGCGCGAAAAAGGCATCATTGCCACGCGCCAGTTGGCCAAGCGCCAGGTCACCTGGCTGCGCGCCATGCCGCAGCGGCGCGTGGTGGCCTGCGATGCGCCCGACGCACTGCAGCAGGTGCTGGCGCTGGTGCAGGCGCAAGTGGAAAGCTTTTGATGGGCCTGCAGATCAGCCAGCTGGGCAAGCGCTATGGCGACACCGCCGTGTTCAGCCAGGTGTCGTTCAGCGTGGCACCGGGCGAGTTCGTCGCCATCGTCGGCGAATCGGGCGTGGGCAAATCCACGCTGCTCAACTGCATGGCCGGGCTGGACAGCTGGGACGAAGGCAGCGTCACGCTGAACGGCGCCGACCTGGGCGCCATGTCCGACGACCAGCGCGCGCTGCTACGCCGCCGCCAGGTCGGCTTTGTGTTTCAGGCTTTTCATGTTCTGCCGCATCTGGACGTGGCGCAAAACGTGGCCCTGCCCCTGCTGCTGCTGGGCCAGCACGACGACGCCCGGGTGCAGGCCATGCTGGACGCCGTGGGCCTGAGCGGCTTGGGCAGCCGCCTGCCGCAGCAACTGAGCGGCGGGCAACTGCAGCGCGTGGCGATTGCCCGCGCGCTGGTGCACCGCCCCGGCTTGCTGCTGGCCGACGAGCCCACCGGCAACCTGGACCCCACCACCGCCGCCAGGGTGATGGACGCGCTGCTTGGCCAGACACGCGAACACGGCGCCGCGCTGGTGCTGGTGACACATTCGCAAGCGGCCGCCAGCCGCGCAGACCGGGTGCTGCACCTGAGCAGCGAAGGCATCACTGGCTGATCGGCTGACGGGCTGACGGGCTGACGGGCCAAAAACTGCGTTCTTGTCCCATCCGCTTGAGATTTCGCAAACACATTCAGCGCGGCAAAAACTACATTGAAGTCATGCCACGCGAACTTCGCTCAGGCGAGACTTGCGGGGCATGGAGCTGGGGGGTTCAAGCAATTGGGCCAAGTTCTGATGTGTGACATCGGAACGGATGAGGACGTCCCCAGACGTATCAGCCTGACAAACTGATCCGGGGTCCTCGCCACCACCGCCAGCCCCTGAAAAGGCTGGCGGGTCCGTTTCAGGGGGGAGCGTTTGCACATGCCGGACTTCGAGGCCAAGCTGAAATTCCTGCAGTCGCCCGAGGCCTACGGCGAACCCGGGGCACAGCCGGCGTGCATTGAAACCCACATGTCCTGGGTGTTCCTGGTAGGCGACCGGGTCTACAAGCTCAAAAAACCGGTGCGCTTTCCCTTCCTGGACTTCACCACCTTAAAGGCGCGCGCGTTCTTCTGCCGCGAAGAAGTCCGGCTGAACCGGCGTCTGGCCCCCGGCGTCTATCTGGGCCTGATGGCGCTGCAGTGGCGGGACGGCGCTTTTGCGATGGTGCCTGAAGCGCGCCTGCCGCTGCCCGCCTCGGGTGAAACACTTGACTGGCTGGTGTGCATGCAGCGGCTGCCCGAGAGCCGGATGCTGCACCAGCTGATCGCACAGGGGCGCGTCGCGCCCGCCGATATCGATGCGCTGGTGGCGGTGCTGGGCGCGTTTTACCGCGCAGCCCCATCCGTTGCATTGAGCCCGAACGACTACCTGGCCCGCTTTCAGTACGGCCAGGCCGCCAACCGCGAGGTTTTGCTGCGGCCGCAGTTCGGACTGCCCAACGCAGCGCTGGCCATGGACCGGCTGGATGCGGCGCTGATGCGGCATGCCGATCTGCTGCACGGGCGTGCAGCGGCCGGGCGCGTGCTGGACGGGCACGGGGATTTGCGGCCCGAGCATGTCTGCCTGCTGGCGCCCCCGGTGGTGATTGACTGCCTGGAATTCAATGCACAACTACGCCAGACCGATCCTTTTGATGAACTGGCCTATCTCAGCCTGGAATGCGATTTACTGGGAGCGCCGTGGATTGGCCCGCGCCTGGTGTCTGGCTGCGCCGCCGCGCTGGGCGACGCGCCCCCGCCGGCCCTGCTGCAGGTCTATACCGCCTACCGCGCCCTGGTGCGCGCCCGCCTGTGCATGGCGCATCTGCTGGACACGCAACCCCGCACGCCTGAAAAGTGGCCGCCGCTGGCGAGTCGCTACATTGCCTGCGCGCTGGCTGCGTTGGCCGACCTGAAAAACCATCAAATTCCTAGCGTGCACCTGCTGCATGGCTCGCCCTGATCGCCTCGGAAAACAGCGGCGCGGCCGACACCACGCGCAGCTTGCTGCGCACCGCGCCCGCCTCTAGCAGGCGAAACGGCGGCACGCTGTCGGTCACGACGATTTGCGCCAGGCTGCCGTCCGCCAGCACCTCGCCGGCCGGGCCGGTGAACAGGCCATGCGCTGCAAACGCCAGCACTTCCCGCGCGCCGGCCTGGCGCAGCGCCACGGCCGCGCGCCGCATGGTGTCGCCGCTGGCGATCAGGTCGTCAAGCAGCAGCACCGTCAGGCCGTCCACCTCACCGGCCACCAGGTTCTCGCTACTGACCACGCCCGCGCTGCGGCGTTTGTCCACCATGGCAAAGCCCACGGGCCGCGCCAGCGTTTGCGCCAGCGACTCGCGCCACAGCTGCGCGCGCTTCACGCCGCCCGGGTCGGGGGAAGCCACGGCCAGCGGGGGGTCGCCGGCCAGCGCGTGCACCAGCGCATCAAACACCCGGTGCGCCTCAAGATGCACGGTGGTGCAGCGAAAAGCGTTCTGGAACGCCGCCACGTTGTGCGCCTCCAGCACCATGAGCTGCGACGTGCCGACCGCCTCAAACAGCTGCGCCACATAGCGCAGCGTGACCGGATCAAAGGGTTTGGTTTGCCGGTCCTTGCGCGCATAGGCCAGGTAGGGCACCACCGCCGTCACCCGCGCAGCGCCGTGCTCACGCAAGGTGGCAATAAACATCAGCAGGTGGCACAGCTTGTCGTGCGGGCTGTCGCCTGGCCCGCCGTGCAGGCTGGCCACCACATAGGTATCACGGCCGCGCGGGTCCACCAGGGGCCGGAGCTTATGCTCTCCGTCCTCAAAGCGCCGGTCCTCATGGGGCGCCAGCATAAGCCCCAGGCTGGCAGCCAGCGCCTGCGCGAAGTTGGCGTCGGAATCAAGCGAAAAAAGCAGCATGGTCCAGGTCCCTTTCGGTGCCGCCAAATTGACGGGCAAAAACCATTGTTGAAGAGGCGGCCCGCCCCGCGTTGATGCACATCAAGCCATCCACCCCGCGCCCGCCATTGAGCGCCGGATGTCGCCGCGCTTGCGGATTGTCAAATGCCGTCTCAAGCCCTTGGCGCATAAACGAAGGCGTGGAACATTTACCGAAACCGCCAGGCACCACCCTGCGCAACCATTGGGAACACTTTGAGCATGGCGCCGACATTGGCGTGCGCGGCATAGGCGCGACCAAGGCCGGCGCGTTTGAGCAAGCCGCGCTGGCGCTGACGGGCGTGATCACCGACCCGCAGCATGTGGCCGCGGTCGGCACGGTGCACATCCGCTGCGAAGCGCCGGACGACGAGCTGCTGCTGGCCGACTGGCTCAATGCGCTGATTTACGAGATGGCCGTGCGCAACATGCTGTTCAGCCATTTTCAGGTTGAGCTGGACGGCACACGGCTGAACGCGCAGGCGAGCGGCGAGACCACCTCGGTGCAGCGCCACCAGCCGGCGGTCGAGGTCAAAGGGGCCACCTACACCGCCCTGCGCGTCGCACCGTTTGATGGCGGCTGGCTGGCGCAAACCGTGGTGGATGTGTAAGCCATGGACATGAACCTCTTGAAGCAAAAGGCGCCCTGTGCCTGGGAGATCGCGGCCCAAGGCCGGATGCTGGTACCGGCCATCATTTATGCCAGCGAGGACCTGGTGCGCGCCATGGACCACAAGGTCTACGAGCAGGCGGTGAACGTAGCGATGCTGCCGGGTATCGTCGGCGCCTCGTATGTGATGCCCGACGCCCACTGGGGCTACGGCTTCCCGATTGGCGGCGTGGCGGCGTTTGACGCCGATGCGGGCGGCGTGGTGTCGGCCGGCGGCGTGGGCTTTGACATTTCGTGCGGCGTGCGCTGCCTGCACACCGGCCTACGCCGCGAGCACATCTTGGCCGTGCAGCACAAGCTGGCCGACGCGCTGTTTGAGCAAATTCCGGCCGGCGTCGGCAGCACCGGCTCCATCCGGCTGAACGTCGCGCAAATGGAAGCCATGCTCAGCGGCGGGGCGAAGTGGGCGGTGGGTCGCGGCTGGGGCAGCAGCGCCGACCTCGAACGCATCGAGGAGCGCGGCCAGATGCTGCACGCCAAACCCGGCAACGTGTCGGAACAAGCCAAGAAACGACAGCGCGAGGAAATGGGCACGCTGGGCTCTGGCAACCATTACCTGGAGGTGCAGGAAGTCACGGCGGTGTTTGATGACACCATTGCCGCCGCCTATGGCCTGCACCTGGGCGATGTGGTGCTGATGATCCACTGCGGCTCACGCGGGCTCGGGCACCAGATCGGCACCGAGTTTTTGCGCCGCATGGTGGAGGCCGCGCCCAGCCACGGCCTGGTGCTGCCCGACCGCGAACTGGCCTGCGCGCCGATTCGCTCCGACCTGGGCCAGGAATACCTGGGCGCGATGCGCGCCGCCATCAACTGCGCGCTGGCCAATCGCCAGATATTGACGCACCTGGTGCGCGAGGTGTTTGCCGGCCTGCTGCCGTCGGCCCGGTTGCCCCTGCTGTATGACGTGTCACACAACACCTGCAAGCTGGAGACCCACAAAGTGGATGGAAAACTGCGCGAACTCTATGTGCACCGCAAGGGCGCGACGCGGGCCTGGGGTCCCGGCCACCCGGAGTTGCCAGAGGCCCTGCGCGCCAGCGGCCAGCCGGTGCTGATTGGCGGCTCCATGGGCACGGGATCCTATGTGCTGGCGGGCACCACAGCGTCGGAGTCGCTGGCATTTTCATCGGCCTGCCACGGTGCCGGCCGCGCCATGAGCCGGCACCAGGCGCTCAAGACCTGGAACGGGCGCACGGTCATCGATGAACTGGCACAACGCGGCATTCTGGTGCGCAGCCCCTCCCCGCGCGGGGTGGCCGAAGAGGCCCCCGACGCCTACAAGGACGTGCGCGCGGTGGTGGACGCCGCCGACGCGGCAGGCCTGGCGCGCAAGGTGGCGCGGCTGGAGCCGCTGATCTGCATCAAGGGCTGAATCAGTGACCACCGTCACGCTCTGGCTGGCCGGCGATGTGATGACCGGACGCGGCATTGACCAGATCCAGGCGCACGCCGTGCCGCCGGTGCTGTATGAAAGCTGGGTGCACGATGCGCGCGACTACGTGCAGCTGGCCGAGCGGCTCAATGGACCGGTGCAGTCCCCCGTGGCGCCGGGCTATATCTGGGGCGATGCGCTGGCCGAGATTGACCAGCGCCAGCCTACGCTGCGACTCGTCAATCTTGAAACGTCCATCACCACCTCGGAAGCCGCCTGGCCCGGCAAGGGCATTCATTACCGCATGCACCCGGCCAACATCGGCTGCATCGCTGCCGCCCGCATTGAATGCTGCGCACTGGCCAACAACCATGTGCTGGACTGGGGCCGGGCCGGTCTGGACCAGACCCTGCGCACACTGCAGCAGGCGGGCATCCAAAGCGCGGGCGCCGGGAGCGATCTGGAGGCGGCCTGCGCGCCTGCGTCCTGGTCGCTGCCCGGCGGCGCGCGCCTGCGGGTGTTTGCGTGGGCGGGGCCAGACAGCGGCGTGCCCGCCGACTGGGCCGCCACGCCCGAGCAGTCTGGCGTGGCCTGGTTGCCCGCCTGGGACGAGGCCGGTGCGCTGCAGGTGGCCGCACAGGTGGCCCGCCAGCGCCAGCCCGGCGATGTGGTCGTGGTGTCGCTGCACTGGGGCGGCAACTGGGGTGTGGAGGTGCCGGCGCGGCATCGCCGCTTTGCCCAGCGCCTGATCGAGTTGGGGGCGGCTGACGTGATTCACGGCCATTCGTCGCACCATCCAAGGCCCATCGAGGTCTACCGCGGGCGGCTCATTCTGTATGGCTGCGGCGACCTGATCAATGACTACGAGGGCATCTCGTTCCAGGAGCGCTTTGACCCGAGCGCCGTGTGCCTGTATTTTGCGCACCTTTGCAGCGAAACCGGCGCACTGCAGCAGCTCGACATCGTCCCGATGCAGCTGCGGCGGCTGCAACTGGTGCATGCGGACGCAGCCGCCCGGGAAAGCCTGCAAGCCTTGTTTGAAAGCGAAGCCCACCAACTCGGTACCCGCGTGCAGGCGCAAGCCGACGGCAACTGGCGGCTGCATTGGTGATGATGCAGCGCCGGCGTGCGCCAATCCGCTTTTCTACGGCCGCATCTGGCGCTCGCGTTTTCCCTCGCTGTCGATGGCACCGACCAGCAAACTAAACTCTTGCGACAAGATATCGAGCACATCGTCGAGCGTCACCACCCCTATCAACTCGCCCTGCCCGCCCACCACCGGAATGCGCCGCACGCCCTTGCGGCGCATGGTGCGCACCAGGTCAATCAGCGAATCGTCCTCGCGCGCGGTGACCAGGTCGGTGGTCATCACGTCTTCAACGCGCAGGGCGGCGGCATCCAGGCCGGGCGCGACCACGGCGGTCACGATGTCGCGGTCTGTGAGCACCCCCACCACAATGCGTTTGCCCGCTACTTCATCGACCACCACCAGGCAGCCCACATGGTTGTCGCGCATCAGGCGCGCAGCCCCGTCTAGCGGGGTTTCCCCGAAGGCGATGGTGACGCTGCGCGAGCAAATTTCACCAGTCGTTAAACGTTCACCCATGTTGTTCTCCCTGATTTTTTGTGTCATTTTCTGTGGGGAAACCACGCCATAGCCAGCCCATTTTTAGCCCATGCCGTGCTTGCCCAGGCTCACACGCTTGGCCTGCAGGCCTTCGCCGCCCACCTCGGGAATGAACTGCACGGCGCTGCCGGTCTGCAGGTTTTCAAACGGCGTGCCGGCCACGTTGTCGCGGCCAAAGTAATATTCGTCGCCATTGGGCGTGCGGATAAAGCCAAAGCCGCCATCGCCGTCCAGTCGCACCAGTTCGCCATGCAGGGGCTGCGCATGCAGCTTTTCCTGCCCCCTGCGCTGGCGCACCACGTCTTCGAGCTGGCGTTTCATGTTGTCGAACGCATCGCGCAAGGCCACGTATACGTCCTCGTCCTGAACCCGGTTGACCACCAGTTCGTGGCCCGGCAGCGTGAGGTCGATATGCACGCCATAGGGGCGCCCCTGGTGCTTGTGTTTTTGCTCCAGCTCAATCGCGACACGGCAGGTCATGATGTCGGGGGCAAACGCTTCAAGCTTGTCGGCGTGCGCGCGCGCGCTGGCCTCCAGCGCATCGGAAGGCTCCATGCCGCGAAATTGAATGTGGACCGGAAGCTGCATGCTGATCTCCTAAATGGCGAATGAATCCATTCTGGAGCGCGCCCCGGCGGAAGGCTTGAGATTTGTCAACGCGGCCAGACAAACACCGCGGCCTGAACACGCCCTGCTTAGCGCATAAACTTCAGTGCGCCTGCCGCTAACCCGAAAGTCCTCCTCCTGATGATCAGCCTGCTCAAAACCTTCTCCTGGCAGGAACTGCTGCACCATAAATGGCGCAATGCCGCCGCCGTGGTGGCCGTGATGCTGGGCGTGGCGCTGGCGTTTTCAGTGCACCTGATCAATGCGTCGGCGCTGGCCGAGTTTTCACAGGCGGTGCGCGCCGTCAGCGGCCAGCCCGACCTGGAACTGCGCGCAGTGCAAGGCAGTTTTGACGAAGCCGTTTATGCGCGCGTGGCCACGCACCCGCAGGTGGCGCTGGCCAGCCCGGTGCTGGAACTGGGCACCTACGCCGTAGCGGCTGACAGCCAGCGCGTCGCGCTGCGCATCATTGGCGTTGATGTGCTGGCGGTGGCCGCCATGGCACCCGCGCTGATGCCCGTGCCTTCAGCCAGCGCGGCCGATGCCGACCGCTTTGCGCTGTTCGCCCCAAGCGCTGTTTTCCTGAACCCCGCCGCGCGGCAACTGCTCACTGCCCCGCAGCTGAACCTGCAAAGCGGGCTGGCACTGCGCCGCGTCAGCGTGGCCGGCACAGTCAGCGCAGGCGGTGGCCCGCTGGCCGTGATGGACATTGCGGCGGCGCAGCAGCTGTTCGAGCGGACCGGCGTGCTGTCGCGCATAGACGTGCGGCTCAAGGCCGGCAGCGATGCGCGCGGCTTTACCGAAGCGCTGCAGTTGCCACCCGGCATCACGGCCAGCGCGCCGGGCGACGCCGCCGAGCGCGTCAGCAACCTGTCGCGCGCCTACCGCGTCAACCTCACGGTGCTGGCGCTGGTGGCGCTGTTCACGGGCGCGTTTCTGGTGTTTTCGGTGCTGTCACTGAGCGTGGCCAAGCGGGCGCAGCAGTTTGCGCTGCTGGGCGTGCTGGGGCTGACGGGCCGGGAGCGGCTGCAGCTGGTGCTGATCGAGTCGCTGCTGCTGGGCCTGCTGGGCAGCGCGCTGGGGATTGCACTGGGCAGCGCGCTGGCCGGGCTGGCGCTGCGGTTGCTGGGCGGCGACCTGGGCGGCGGCTACTTTGCCGGCGTGGCCCCCGCCTTGCAGTGGAGCAGCGCAGCCGCGCTGACCTATGGCGCGCTGGGCGTGCTGGCAGCCGGCGTGGGCGGCTGGTGGCCGGCGCGGGCGGCACAAAAGCTGCCCCCCGCACAAACCCTCAAGGGGCTGGGCCTGGCCGCCGGGGCGGGTGCCAGCCGCTGGGTCAGTCTGTCGCTGATGGCCGCAGGCGGTCTGCTAGCCCTGCTGCCGCCGGTCTTTGGCATTCCGCTGGCGGCATATTTTTCAGTCGGGCTGCTGCTGGTGGGCGGCATCACGGCGCTGCCCTGGCTGATTTCGCTGCTCTACAACCAGCTCAGCCCCTGGGTGGCGCACCGCCTGCTGCCCATGCTGGCCGTGGAGCGCGCACGCCGCGTGCGCGAAAGCGCGGCAGTCGCCGTCAGCGGCGTGGTGGCCTCGCTCAGCCTGGCCGTGGCGCTGACGGTGATGGTGGCGAGTTTCAGGGGTTCGGTCACGCAGTGGCTCGATGTGGTGCTGCCCGCCGACCTGTATGTGCGCACGGCCCTGGGCACGCCGGCCAGCGACACCGCCTATTTCTCGCCCGGGTTTGTGCAGGCGCTGGCCGGTTTGCCCGGCGTGGCGCGCGTCAGCACCTTGCGCACCACGCAACTGCAACTGGACCCGGGCCAGCCTGCCGTGGCCCTGATTTCCCGCACTATCGAGGACCCGGCCACCACGCTGCCGCTGGTGGGCCAGGCGCTGCCGGTGCCGCCCGGCGCTATCGGCATTTACGTGAGCGAAGCAATGGTCGACCTGTATGGCGCCCGGCCAGGCACCGTGTTCATCCCACTCTCACAGTCATTTAGTGCTCTAGGCCAATCAGAACGGGAACAAGCAGCTACTGATTCAATAGCAAATACAAGCAGCACCCGGTTTTATGTGGCGGGCGTGTGGCGCGACTACGCCCGTCAGTTTGGCGCCATCGCCATCGCGCAGCGCGACTTTGAGCGCCTGACCGGCGACCGGCGCGTCAACGACCTGGCGGTCTGGCTCAACGCCGGCGCCAGCGACGCAGCCGTGCAGCAGGCCATACGCGGCCTGGCCGAGCAGCAATCGGGCGCTGGCGCGCTGCTGGAAATGGCCTCGGTCAGCCAGATCCGCGCCACGTCCTTGCGGATTTTTGACCGCAGCTTTGCCGTGACCTACTGGCTGCAGGGCGTGGCGATTGCGATTGGCCTGTTTGGCGTGGCGGCCAGTTTCAGCGCGCAGGTGCTGGCGCGCCGCAAGGAGTTCGGCCTGCTGGCGCACCTGGGGCTGACACGGCGGCAAATCCTGAGCGTGGTGGCCGGTGAAGGCGCGGCCTGGACAGCGATAGGTGCTGTGGCCGGGCTGGGGCTGGGGCTGGCGGTGTCCACGGTGCTGGTGCATGTGGTCAACCCGCAAAGCTTTCACTGGACCATGGACCTGCAAGTGCCGTGGGGCCGGCTGCTGGCGCTGTGCGCCGCCGTGATGCTGGCCGGCACGCTGACAGCCTGGCTGGCCGGGCGCGCGGCGGCGGGCAAGGATGCGGTGCTGGCGGTGAAGGAAGACTGGTGAGGCCGCTCGCACTCTTTGAGCCTGCCAACGGCCCTGTCGCTCTGGCAGGGTAGCCGTTCAATTCAAGGGTTACGCTCTGGCTCATTTTCTGGCGTTTACACAACTCACACAACTCACGCTTTTTTGCACCTCTGGGGCTTGCCGATTGATATTTGTCATCTCCGCGCAGCGTCACACGCCTAGCATGAACAGATCACCGGAAGAAGGAATCCAGGATGTCAACTGCTCAGTACCGAATCGAAGGCATAGACAGGTTAATGGGTCGCTTGATCCCGTCACCCAACTTCAGTCACCTTTACCGAAATTACTCGCTGGCCGTGGCCGTGGCGGTCAAAAGTCTCGCTGATCCAACGTGCCAGGAAGTCCGGGTGGTGCATGTACCCACCGGCGAAATTGTTTTTCAAACCACGGCCCAGCCCCAAGCCTATTGAACGCAGGCCGCAGCGCCAGCGGCCTTGCTGCGAGAATCGGGGCATGCGCCCTCGTCAAATTTTCCTGATGCACTCCGTGCGGGCCCGCTGACATGCGCCGACTGCCCGCCAGCCTGCTTCGCCGCCATTTTTTGCTCGCCGGGTTGACGGGACTTGCAAGCTGGCCCCACCCCGCGCTCGCCCTGCCCGCCAAGGCCCTGGTTTTTCCGCGCGACCGGGGCGCGCACCCCGACTTCAGGACCGAGTGGTGGTACATCACCGGCCAGGCATCGACTACGGATTCGGGCGCGCGCAGCTTTGGTTTTCAGCTCACGTTTTTCCGCGCACGGGTTGAGGCCACGCAGGCCATGACCTCGAAATTTGCCGCCAAACAGCTGCTGTTTGCCCATGCGGCCATCACCGATGTAGCGGGCAGGAAACTCTGGCACGACCAGCGCATTGCGCGCGCCGGCTTTGGCGTGGCCGAGGCCAGCGAGCAGGACATGGCCGTCACGCTGCGCGACTGGTCGCTGAAGGCCCAGGGCAGCACGTATACCGCCGAGCTGGCGGCGGCGGACTTTGCCCTGAAGCTGCAGTTTGAGGAAACCCAAAACGTACTGCTGCAGGGCAAGCAGGGCTTGTCGCGCAAGGGGCCCGAAGAAAAGCAGGCCAGCTACTACTACAGCCAGCCCCAGCTGGCCACGCGCGGCAGCCTGCAGTTACAGGGCAAAACGTTTGACGTGACCGGCAAGTCCTGGCTGGACCACGAGTGGAGCCAGGAACTGCTGCACCCGAGCGCGGTGGGATGGGACTGGATCGGCATGAACCTGGCGGACGGCAGCGCACTGACGGCGTTCAGGCTGCGCGACAAGGACGGCAGCACGGTATGGGACGGCGGCTCGTTCCGGTCGGCCCAGGGCGCGCTCACCATTTTCAGCCGGGGCGACGTGGTGTTCAAACCCGTGCGGCGCTGGAAAAGCCCGCTGACCCAGGCCAGCTACCCGGTGGAATGGGCAGTGCGCACCCCCGCCGGTTCTTACACGGTGCGGGCCGTGCTGGACAACCAGGAGCTCGACAGCCGCCAGTCTACCGGCGCCATTTACTGGGAAGGCCTGAGCGCACTGATAGGCAGCAACGGCAAGCCGGTGGGCAGCGGCTACCTGGAAATGACGGGCTATGCCCAGGCACTGCGGCTGTAACACGGCCGACTGCAGCGCCTAAGCCTGATAGCCCGCCTGCTGCGCGACAAACCCGTCAAACGCGGCCAGCAGCGAAGCAAACAAATCGGCATTCCCGTCAAGCTGCGCCAGCGCGGCGCAGGTGGCTTCCAGCGTCGACAACTGGTCGGGCTTGTGGGCCTTGCGAATCCGGTAGTGAGAAGCGGGCATGTCCTGCAAGGCCAGCCGGGGCAACTGGTGCAGCAGCGGGTTGAGGTAGAGCATCTTGCGGCTCTTGCGCCAGGTGCCGTCCAGCACGATCAGCCGCAGCCGGGACGGCGCGCGCAGGCGCTCCGGGTCCAGAACAGGCGGCGCGGGCAGGCCCAGCGACTGGTGTTGCGGCGAGTCGGGGTAGAGCAACACCGTGTAATCGGGCGCTTTCGCCGCAGCCTGCCCGTGCAGCGGCGCGCTGATCAGCGCTTGCAGGGCGGCCTCGTCAAATACCTCCCCGGTGACCAGCGCGCTGCGCGCCAGGCTCAGGTGCAGCAGCCGCGCACTGCCTTTGGCCTGATCCACTTCCAGCGGATGCTGCAGCACCACCACCTCGACCTGGTGCGCCACCGGCGTGATCCACTGGCAGATACAGCTGCGCTGCGGGCGCAGGCAAACCGCGCAGGTCGCGCGCGGGATGCGGTTGATTGGTTCGTCCTTGAGCATGGGTAGCGATTGTCGGTGCTTGGGGAGATGCGCCCTTGCCCAGGCGCGGATAAAGGCATGCCGCGACAATCACCCCCATGAAAGCACTTGAAAACATTGCCCTGTCCATGCTCGACCTGGTTGCCGTGCGCGAGGGCGGCACGGTGGCTGACGCGCTGGCGATTGCCCTGCGCACCGCGCAACACGCCGAATCGCTGGGCTTTACCCGCTACTGGCTGGCCGAACACCACAACATGGCCGGCATCGCGAGTTCTGCCACCGCCGTACTGGTGGGTTATGTGGCCGGCGGCACGCAGCGCATCCGCGTGGGCTCGGGCGGCGTGATGCTGCCCAACCATGCGCCGCTGGTGGTGGCCGAGGCCTTTGGCACGCTGGCCGAGCTGTACCCGGGCCGCATCGACCTGGGCCTGGGCCGCGCGCCCGGCACCGACCAGGCCACGATGCGGGCGCTGCGCCGCGACCGGACCGAGAGCGCCGATGATTTTCCGCAGGACGTGGCCGAGTTGCAGCGCCTGCTGGCCCCGGCGCAACCGGGCCAGCGCCTGATTGCCATGCCGGGCGCAGGCACCAACGTGCCGATCTGGCTGCTGGGCTCCAGCCTGTTTTCAGCGCAGCTGGCCGCCGAGCGCGGCTTGCCGTATGCCTTTGCCTCGCACTTCGCGCCCGGCCTGCTGATGCAGGCGCTTGACCTCTACCGCGGCCGGTTCAAGCCGTCGGCCACGCTGGCCAAGCCTTATGTGACGATTGGCGTGCCGCTGATTGCCGCCCCCACCGACGCCGAGGCCGAGTACCTGGCCAGCAGCACCTACCAGCGCGTGCTGGGCATCTTGACGGGCGACCGGCGTGGCCTGCAGCCGCCGGTAGAGAACTTCATGGCCCAGCGGCACCCGCAGGAGCGCGCCGCCATCAGCGACTTCCTGGCCGCTGCTGTGATAGGCGGGCCGGACACGGTGCGCGCCGGCCTGAGCGCGCTGGCCCAGGCCACCGACGCCGATGAGTTCATGCTGGTGTGCGATGTGTTCGATCCGGCCCTGCGGCTGCGCTCGCTGGACATAGCGGCTGCGGCGGCGCGCCCGTGACAACTGCTTGATTCGTTGCCTACCGGGTGCAGCCCGGCCTGTCCGCTCAGGCGACCAGTCCGGTGGCCATCAGGCCCGCCGCCACGACGCCGGCCACGGACACCAGCGCCATGCGCGCCGAAGCGCACCAGAGCGTCAGGGGTTGCGCTGGCTCCGGGGCCAGTTGCTCCGGATTCACAAAGTGATTTATCTTGTTTGTCATTTTTTTTCTGCCGCTGTCTGCAGGCCTTGCGCGGTATCGAGCATGCGGCGCAAAT